>CAZXTD010000017.1:18645-42669 GCA_964643575.1 uncultured Glaciecola sp.
CCGCCATCCTTGCCAAACAATCTCAACAATTGACTGAAGATGGCGAAATGGCTGATATGCAAACCGCTATTAGCCAGACCCAATACGATATTCCAGACTTTTCTTTTGATGGCTACGCAGATACTCCTTATGCCAACCCGATTGTAGAGGAGCAGTTAGAAGCTTTGAAGCAATTAGCTGGACAGGGTTAACACCAAAACAAAAATAAGAACAAAACAACATACACAACACAAAGGGTAAAACACATGAAAAAGACAGTATTAAGTTTACTTTTGCTTGCTTTTGCGACATTCGCAAACGCAGAACTCAATGGTAAGAAAGTAATTTACGTGCACGGCTTTCAACCAGAAACCTTGATCAATCCGTTTTTGTCAGTTGCTGACCGAGAGCGAGGCGGTCGTGAGCAGGCAGGACAAGTGTTGACCAATGTGATAGATGATTACATTTATTTTGATTCAAAAAAGCGTCTAACACAAAATGCGACCTCACTAAGGAATCAAGTAAGGGCACTTGCCAGCAATGGTACTTGTAGCCAAGGATGCTATTTTGTTACTTATTCCACAGGCGATTTGGTCACGCGCTACATTCAGTCTCGTTTAGGACAATGGGGCGTAAGCTCGAATGACTTTAGAATTTTACTTACGCTTGATTACGGCGGCGCAGGTGGCGGCACCGAAGGCGCAGACGCCATAGTGGGTATCGCTCAAGGTAACTTTGTGCCTGATGCGGTCAAACGAGCGCTTAGCTTTGCTTTTTTTGGCTTGCAATTTGACCTAAGCGGCTTGGTGGGTATTATCAACGACTTACGCCCAAGTATTGCACGCAGTCACGCGACAGGTAATTACAGCGCACCAAGGCTGCGTATGGCAGGGGCAAAAACAACCCTAATATTATCCGATGTATTTATCAAAGGTGGTGACGACGGCATTGTGCCTATGCATAGTTCGTGCGGTTCATCTCGCCAAGAGTCAGTGGACTCTTGCAGTCGCTCTATACGAGTTGATGGAAAACTCACGAGTGCCTCCGGTCCAAGAAGCTTTAGGTATAACCATTTTCCTATTCTAATGGCTAAAGATATGAGCCACACCGATATTGAGCATCGCGGGCCACTAGTCGCCGTAAACAATAACCGTAATTTTGGTCCTGATACGTTTTCTGTGCAAGAAAAGACAAGAACCAGCGGCTGGTGGATTTTCAAATCGACGTATAGAACGGTTGATAAGTCCAATAATCAAAAGGTCATGCAGTTTTTAATTAATGAATTTAACTAAGCGCTCACAAATATCATGAAATGATTGGTGACTAAGTAAATAAAAAGGGGGAATTGTTTGTAACAATTCCCCCTTTTATCAATTTTTAGCTTTGTTTACTCTAATATTTTGCGCACATACTCACCCGGTGCATCACATAGTGGAGGCAAGTTTTCAGACATCCCGGGCATGGGCGGCTTTATTTTTCGGCCCGACTGCGGTTTTAACCAGTTATGCCAGTCAACCCACCACGAACCGGCCTGTTCGGTCGCACCTTCCATCCACTGTTCGGGGGCTTCAGGAAGTTCGTCGTTTGTCCAATGCGGGTATTTACCGCCTTTAGTGGGGTTAATTACGCCGGCTATATGACCCGAGCCACCTAGTACAAATCGAGAATCACCTGAAACTAACTTAGTCCCTTCATACGCGCCTTGCCACAACACGATATGGTCTGCGACGGTGGTTAAAAAGTAGGTCGGCACGTCGATGTTGGCAAAGTCGATTAATACGCCGTCAACTTCTACCGCGCCGCCTTGGCAAAGCTTGTTTTCCCAGTAGGTTAGGTGCAAATACTGTTTAAAACAATCGGCAGGGATGTTGGTTGAGTCGCTATTCCAATACAAAATATCGAAGGGTGCTGGGTCTTTACCTTTAAGGTAATTATTGACAAAGAACGACCAAAACAGGCTGTTTTCGCGCAATAGGCTAAAGCTCATCGCAATAATACGCCCGTCAAAAACACCTTTAATATCAGCGTTTTGTTCAATCATACCCAGCATGTCTTCGCTAAAGTAGTTGGCTACTTCGCCGGGTTGTGAAAAATCGAGTAAAGTGGTTAATAAGGTAAGACTATTAACGCTGTCGTCGCCTTTTGCCTTCAGATAAGCCGTGGTGACTGCAGACAACGTGCCGCCTACACAAAAGCCCGTTAAATTGACTTTGTCTTTACCCGTCACTTCTTTTACTACGTCAATCGCGGCAATGGGCCCTTTTTTCATGTAATCAAAAAAGTCGTTGTGGGCCAGTGATGCATCGGGGTTAACCCACGAAATCATAAACACTGAATAGCCGCTGTCGAGCAAACCACCCGCTAGAGATTTTTTCTCTTCAAGGTCCATCACATAATATTTATTAATGAACGGCGGTGTTACAAGCACTGGCACAGGATGAGTTGTTTTAGTGCGCGGTTCATAGTGTATGAGCTCTATGAGTTCGTTTCTGAATATGACTTTGCCCGGCGTGTGTGCGAGGTTAACACCCAACTCGAAAGCGTCGGAGTCACTTTGGCGCATTTTTAATGCTTCAAGTGGACTTTTTTCAAGGTCTTCTAAATACGCGTTCATGCCCTTTAATAGGCTTTGCCCTTGGGTTTTCAAAATTTCTTCGCATACTTCAGGGTTTGTCATTACAAAATTAGTGGGTGATAGAGAATTGACATATTGGCGAGTAAAAAACTTCGCTTGTTCGGCTTCTTTCGGGTTAGCAAATTCGATAGCGCCCATCATGTTAGTGAGCATTTCAGAATTGATGAGATAAGATTCTTTTATGTAATTAAAAACGGGGTTTTCGTCCCAATCTGAGTGCGAAAAGCGGCGATCTTTCTTTTTACCGGTGTCTTCGCTTGGGTCAACTTGTTCGCCCATGAGCGCTTTGGAGGCACGTTGCCACAGTTCGCTCTGCTTTTGCATGTAAACAACTTGCTGGTTAAATAACTTTGTCGCGTCTACTTTAGTTTCGCCTGATAGCAGCGACTGTAATTTTTGTAAATCGCCTAATAAGGGACTGCTTTGCTTATCGCCAGTGTTTGCGCGCTGAACAATATCTTGTGCTACCGAATTAAAGATATTGGCGTACTGTTCAATATATCCCAATACTTGTTGCTCGTTGCTGCCCATGATTATTCCTGTATGCTTACTTTTTGTCGGTTTTATCCGAACCGGTTTGTAAAAAACTCGCCATCATTTTTTGATAGGCATTAAAGCCGCTTATGCCAGAGTCCATCGACGGTTTTATGAAGGTCTCAAAGGCGGTTTGCGGATCTTGTTCGCACTTTTTTAATAAGTCGTTTGTAATTGTACTGTGTAACTCGCTAAAATCGGGTAATCCAAATATTTCTCGGGCTTCACTAGGTGAAAGATCCAGTTCAATTTTCACTTTCATAGTTATACTCATTTTAGAGCTTGGGTGTTAATTGTAAACACGATTAGATTGAACTTACACCATAAGCCTCAGCCTAAACATTGTCTACTTACTTCAGACTAATGTATCAAGGCTTGCAATATATCGCGTTTTCGCAAAAGGAAAATAGTTGAAAGTATTATCAATATTAGGTGCGCCATTTACCTATACCTACCGTTGGTTTAAAAAGCACTTTTTTAAGCTCACTTTTATCCTTATTGCGGTGCTTGGCGCATACTTAGTTTACCTAGACGCCCAAATACAGCCAAGGTTTGAGGGCAACAAATGGCAAGTGCCTGCACAAATATACGCACGCCCTTTGTCAATTGAGTTAAAGCAAGAAATTAGTCCCAAGGAAGTGTTAGACGAATTAAACCTGCTTGGCTATCGCGCTGAAATTGACCCTGATGAAGTGGGCGAATATCGTCAAACTAGCAATGCAATCACGGTTTTTAGACGTGAGTTTTACTACCCCGATAATACTTACCCCGCTAAACGCATAAAAATTTCTTGGTCGGGCGCAAGGGTGAGCAAGATTGAACGAATCGACGACGGCGTTAATCTTGAAAAAACAAGCCTTGAACCATGGTTAGTTTCTCGCCTAGTTGGCGGTTTAGACGAAGACCGCATGCTTATGCCCGATACTGAAATTCCTCAGCTGCTAAAAACAGGTTTAGTTGTTGTAGAAGACAAAAACTTTTATAAACACTTTGGCGTTGCTCCGCTGTCGATTATACGAGCTCTCATAGCCAATGTAACCGCCGGACGAACTGTGCAAGGTGGTAGCACGCTCACCCAACAGCTTGTGAAAAACTTATATTTGAGCCGCGAGCGCTCATATACGCGTAAACTTCGTGAAGCGGCCATGGCGCTGGTCATCGATGCGCGTTACAGCAAACAAGAAATCCTTAATGCTTATATTAATGAGGTGTTTTTGGGGCAAAACGGCGCGGTAGCCGTGCATGGTTTTGGCTTGGCGAGTCATTTTTATTTCAATAAACCTTTGGTCGAACTGGAAATAGATGAAATAGCGACCTTAGTGGGTTTAGTCAAAGGCCCTTCATATTATGACCCTCGCAGACATAACGAAAGAGCCATCACGCGTCGAGACCTTGTGCTTAGAATGCTGTTTGAGGCCAATGAGATTAATCGCGCAGAGTACGAAACTGCGATTAATAAACCACTAAATATTAGTGCTAATCCGAGTTTAGCCTCAGGTAAACATCCTGCTTTTATGGAAAAGGTACGCTTAGAACTTAAAGAAGCAGTGCGAACACAAGAATCTAGACTGTCGGGTGTAAAGGTGTTTACCACGCTAGACATTAACGCGCAGCGCCGTGCAGAAGAAGCGCTAAGTAAAGTGGTAGCCGCAAAATCTAAGGCTTATAAGCAACCAAACCTGCAAGCAGCCTTGGTTATGTCAGATATTTCGAGCGGCGGCATTAGAGCTATGGTGGGAGGCGCTCAAACCGCTTATGCGGGTTTTAACCGAGCAATCAATGCTTCGCGTCCTATTGGGTCGTTGATTAAACCGGTTATTTATTTGCGCGCCCTTGAAGAGCCCACAAGATTTAATTTGGCCAGTGTGATTGAAGACAAGCCCGTGAGCTTTGACGATGCTGACGGTAAAAAATGGGAACCGCTAAACGCAGACAAAACATTTAGAGAGCAAGTATTGTTAGTTGATGCCCTAACTCGCTCGTATAATGTGCCGAGTGTAAACGTTGCTGCAGCGATAGGCTTTGATGAAGTTGTAAACACGCTTAATCGTTTGGGCGCAGACAAACAGGTAAGGGCACTACCATCGGTTGCCCTTGGCGCCGTCGAATTGTCGCCTTTACAGGTAAATCAGGTTTATCAAACTATTTCGAACAACGGGGTATTAAAGCCGCTTTATTCTTTGTTTGCGGTCAGTACTCACGACAATCAACTTATGTGGAAGCGGGCATCACGTTCGCAAACTCGCGCAAATGAAGACGCTAGTTACCTTTTAAATTATGCCTTACACAAAGTGACCCTAGAGGGCACTGCAAAACGTATACGAGAGTCGTTTGGGTCAATCAATATGGCGGGCAAAACAGGTACAACTAACGATTACCGTGATAGTTGGTTTGCTGGTTTTGATAGAAACTTAGTGACCAGCGTTTGGTTAGGCAACGACAATAACACGCCTATTAATATGTCGGGCGCCACAGGGGCACTTGAGGTCTTTATCGCATTACAAAAACTGCAGTCGCCTAAAACACTGGTGCGTCGCTTTCCAGATAGTTTAACGATTGCTCATTTTGATGCCACAACAGGCGTGTTAACTTTGCCAGGTTGCCCCAACGTGGTTAGTGTGCCAGCGATAAAAGCGGCACTCCCTGACCCCATTCCTTGCGCGGGCCAAAGTTTGCCAGAGCGCAAGCCAAAAGAAGATAAAAAGTCGTGGTGGGATAGATTGTTTGGCTAGTGCAATAAATTTAATAAGTATAATAATTAGGTAAAAATTTATGAGGGAATATCGGTATCTGTTTTTGGCTAGCTTACTATTGTCGACTTTAGGCTTTTATTTGCTTTACCAATACAATGTGCTCGATCAAGAGGACTTTTTATGGCCAACAGTGGTTGTGTCGCCTCTTTTATCATTAACAGTACTATCGTTTATTAATTTTAAGGGATTGGCAGAAGACCCAACTTACTCAAAAGAACGGCATGATGCAGTCAAGCAAAGCGCGTCAACGCCATTGTCTATTCTGCAATCACCTATTTTGTGGTTGGGTGTAATTTCATTGATTGTAATTGTGTTGGCTTTTGTTTTATAGCCTATTGTTTGCTCTGAGCAGTGTGTGACAAAGATAAAAGACCAATTAGTTACACTATGTTGAAGACTGCTGCTGTTTTAACAAACTAAGAAACTGCTGCGTTGCTACTAATAATGCGTAAAATCGCGAAGTAGCAAAACACTTTAATTATTAGCGCATATAACAAAGTCAGCGCCATAACTGCCAATGCTGGGCCAATAACATCTTGGAATGTATCCGGGGTGACAGTGCTCGCAATAGCTATTGCGCCACTGACAACACCAAACCATCCCATTAGCATCGCTGTTTTATCAATCGTCTTAAACACTTCTTTGTATCCATCGTAACTTTGCTGCAATGACGCAGATTTAAACAAGGCCATGAATGCACCGGCGACAATCTGTTTATTTTGCATGATAAAGGGTGCGATAAGGGCTGGTACTAAAACAATAACTAAGCTGGGTAGATTTACGAATAAACCAAGCGGTCCGCCAAGCCAAAACGTCATTAAAATGATACCGGTTACGATAAAACAAGCGATTATAAACATATAACATCCTTTGAACACTGCGCGCAGCTATAGGTAGCGGATTGCAAAGCACCCACTTAACCAGCTTAAGCCCTATTTATTTATAAATGCAGTGGAGTGTCCTCAACTGCTATGCAAATAATAATCACTCCATTTTTAGCTGTCGGTATCATTTTAAACACCTAATTATGAAGGCAAACAAGCATTGGCTCTTGCATACAGCCCTATGCTGTAAATGCTGCACTCACGCCAAGTTGGTCACGAAAAATTATTTATCGAATTGCACTAAATAAATGCATCAACTGCAGTTTGCACCACATTGAGTCATTAAAAGTTAGCTTATTGCTTAATCTAAATGGTAAGTCTATGAAATTATACATTTATTAATATTGGCACTGCTCTTGTATTGTCCGTTACAGAATTAACAAAACACATTTCAATATAAAAACAAGCAGGAGCAACACATGAAATTAGTCACTGCAATCATTAAGCCGTTCAAGCTAGATGATGTACGCGAAGCCATCTCAGAGATTGGCATCGACGGATTGACAGTTACCGAAGTTAAAGGCTTTGGTAGACAAAAAGGGCACACAGAATTATATCGTGGTGCAGAGTATCAGGTTGATTTTTTACCTAAAGTAAAACTGGAGATCGCGGTAAAAGCGGACCAAGTTGAACGCCTAGTCGAAGCCATTGTTGGTGCAGCTAAAACCGGCAAAATCGGTGACGGTAAAGTCTTTGTTTACGACCTTCAGCAAGCTGTACGTATCCGTACTGGCGAAGTTGATCAAGAAGCCCTATAAAAACGCTATTCTCGGAGAAATATTATGGAAATCACATTCGAACTTGGGTATGCACTCGATACCTTTTACTTTTTAATGAGCGGCGCGCTTGTCATGTGGATGGCAGCGGGCTTTACAATGTTAGAAGCGGGCTTAGTGCGCGCAAAAAACACCACCGAAATCTTAACTAAAAATGTCGCGTTATATTCAATTTCGTGCATCATGTTTATGATTTGCGGCTACGCAATTATGTATGGCGGCCCAGACGGTTTGCACGCGGCTGTGCCATTTTTAAGCGGTATTACAGGTGACGGCGTTGCTGCACACGAAGACACTTACGCACCGGCTTCAGACTTCTTCTTCCAAGTAGTGTTTGTTGCAACGGCTATGTCTATTGTATCGGGCGCGGTTGCTGAGCGTATGAAGCTTTGGGCTTTCTTAGCGTTTGCTGTTGTATTGACCGGTTTTATTTACCCAATGGAAGGTTCTTGGACTTGGGGTAGCCAGCCTGTATTTGGTTTGTATAGCCTTGGTGACCTTGGTTATGTCGACTTTGCCGGTTCTGGTATCGTTCACATGGCCGGCGCTGCTGCTGCACTTGCTGGTGTTATCGTACTAGGTGCTCGTAAGGGCAAATATGGTAAAGATGGTAAAGCAAATGCAATCCCGGGTGCCAATTTACCTTTAGCCACTTTAGGTATGTTCATTTTATGGATGGGTTGGTTTGGTTTTAACGGTGGTTCTGTACTAGCTCTAGCTAGCGTAGAAAGCGCAAATGCTGTTGCTGTTGTGTTCTTGAACACTAACATGGCCGCTGCTGGTGGTTTAGTTGCCGCTTTATTACTTGCTCGCGTATTGTTCGGCAAAGCCGACTTAACAATGGCGCTAAACGGCGCATTAGCAGGTCTTGTAACAATTACTGCTGAGCCTTCAACGCCATCAGTATTGCAAGCCACAGTTTTCGGTGCCCTTGGCGGTATCTTAGTTGTGTTTAGTATTCTAGCTTTAGACAAAGTGAAACTTGATGACCCAGTAGGTGCGATTTCTGTGCACGGTACAGTTGGTATTTTGGGTCTGTTACTTGTACCAATTACTAACGATGATTCAGCGTTTGTTGGTCAGGTAGTTGGCGCATTAACGATATACGTATGGGTATTTGTGACTAGTATGGTAGTTTGGCTAGCACTTAAATACACCATGGGTATCCGCGTAAGCGAAGAAGAAGAGTACGAAGGTGTTGATATTAGCGAGTGTGGTTTAGAAGCTTACCCAGACTTTAGCCAAAACCGTTCGTAGTCAAAATATTAGTTAACCCTTAAGCAGTTTGTAGGGAAAGCGGCAAATAATAAGAAATACAATAATAATAAGACAGAACAAAAAGCCGCTCTAACTTTAATAAGCCAGCATTAAACCGCTGGCTTTTTTTATGTCTGACTCCTTTGAAGCAGAATTTTTGTGCAATAGTAGTTAAGCTATTACAAAGCGTGTTATCGTTTTATGTGTCATTTTTATTCGCTATTATTATTCTTATTGCTTCGGAGCCAATCTCTATGCACGTTAATTCGTTTGTAAATCAATTGCCAAAACTAAGCAATGTTTTAAAGCTCAACTCATCCGCAGTGTTGACTATTTTGTGTCTGAGCTTTTTTGTGCAAGCGACAGAATTGCAGGAAAGTACTCAAAACACTTCCACTGATGCGGTGAGTGCGCAAAACACCGCGACAAAACAAACACTTGAATGGCGTTCACCCTCTAAAGATAATCTTGTTTATATGCAGCTTACTCATGGCCTTGTTGTTATCGAACTTGCTCCCTTTGTTGCGCCAAATCAAGTTCAGCGATTTAAAGACCTCGTTAACGAGGGTTTTTACGACAATACAGACTTTTATCGTGTTATTGATGGCTTTGTCGCTCAAGGGGGCGATATGAGCAATAGCAAAAAGTCTGCTTTTAAAGCGAGTATGACGCCAGAGTTTACGCGTAAAACCCCTGCAGACTCAGCATTTAAACTTGTTCAATCTCCCGAGTTTTTAGCACCACAAACCGGATACTTACATGGTTTTTCAGCAGGTCGAGACCCTGAAACTAAAGAGGAATGGCTTCTTCATTGCCCCGGTACCGTAGCTTTTGCTCGCGGGTCAGCCGCTGAATGGGTCACGCCAGATTTTTACATCACCATAGGGCAATCTAGTCGACACCTTGACCGCAATATGACCGCCCTAGGACGCGTTTTGCATGGTATGCCAAGTGTACAAAAAATTGAGCGTGCAGACTGGAATGCGCAAGGGGGCGTAATAGACGACGAAGCAAAACGAAGCCCAATTGTTTGGGTTAAAATGGCTAAGGACGTGCCGCAAGAGCAACAAATTAATGTGCAAGTGCAAAATGAGGAGTCCAAAGCGGTGGACTCACGCATCAATTCAGCACGCAAACTCGACAACGCGTTTTTTCATTATAAGGGCAGTGGTAATTTAGATCTTTGTTATCACCAATTAAAAACGAGGGTGGTCGACTAAACTCAAGTTTTAGGCCTGTGCAGACAAGTTTTCTAGAAGGTTCATTACCACTTCACTGGCTTTTTCCATATTCGCAATAGAGCTAAGCGCCTCTTGGTGTTTACCCGATTGCGTCTCTGCAATTGCGTTAACGCCATGTTTGTGCACCTCACTATGTGATGTTTCTATTGCTCTAAAGTCAGCATTACTAGAAAAGGCCTGTTGCCCTTCATTTTGATACCACTTACCGAGCCTGCATGAATTATGGTCCGAGAAATCATTCGCACTTTTTTGGCTAGCGCCAAATAATACCGAGTATACGTCGGCTTTCCAGACAATATGATCAAGCTTAACGGTTTGTAGAAAAGTTTTTAGCGATGACTCTGTAATCACTTCTTTCATTTTGTTACACGACACAACTATTTGGCTGTAGTGGTCGTTTAAGGTTGAAACGCCGGTCGATAGTTGGTCATTATTGCTTTTAATTTCAGATACAGAGCTCACGGAGCTTTGTGTAGACTGAATGATGTTAGAGACTAAGTCGGCAACTTCTGAAGCCGATTTGTTTGTTTGATTCGCGAGTGCGCGTACTTCGTCAGCCACTACGCTAAATCCTCTGCCTGCGTCGCCGGCTCGTGCTGCTTCAATGGCGGCATTTAGTGCTAATAAGTTGGTTTGGTCAGAAATACTCGTAATTGTCGACACAAAGGTATTGATGCTGTCTGCCTTGTCCGACAGCCCGGTTATACTATCGCTCATGCTATCCATTTTGCCACTCATGCCTTGCATAGACTGCATAATGCTAGATAACTCTGACGAGGACACATTAAATAATTCGTTCACTTTTGCAATCGATTGGCTTTCGCTGTCGATATGCTGATAAGAGCGCAAAACAGTTTCGCGAACACTTTCAACTTGCATCAGCGACCCAAGCATTTGCTCACTTAAGGCATTCTTAAAGGTGGTTTCTTTGTCGTTGCTTGCTAATTCTAAACTGTTTAAGGCCGAATCTCTTTGGGCCTCGGCTGCGTTGACTCGCTCCTGCAATTCACTCAATTGTGAGGATAATTCGGCATTTTCCTCTTGCAAGGTGTTGTGTGAAGACCTTAAAACAAACATTCATTGCTCCTGACTATTCAATTTTTCTGCGTAGCTTTGTTATACCTAGTTTTGGTTGGTATAGCTTTGGCTAATATTTTGCTTAGTGTTACTAGTTATCATCCTAATAAGCTTCAAACGTCAAAAAAACCGCTATTTTTAATGTATTTTTGCGGGATACATTTTAAATATCGTTGTCTTTTTGACATTGGGCTTATTTTCATAGCGATATCAGCAATATATGTACCAACTGTGTTTACAAGCTAGTATCCTAAATGAAGTGCTCGATGTGCTTTTGTTTCATCTTTTTTATATGAATAAATCCTTGGAGGTTTATTTTGAAGTTAAAGTTTAGCTTGATTGCAGCCTTGCTATTTTCAATTTTGATTCCGCTCATTTTTGGTTTTTACTTTTTAGTTTCTTATATGAGCGAGCAGCATAAAAGTCGGGTCCAAGAAAGTTTAGAAGCGATTACCCAATTAGCTAGACTGAGAATATTGTCGAGTGTCGACAGAATGAAAGAGACTTCCGCTTTAGTGTCGAGCCGCACACAGCTTCGTAAAAGTCTTGCCGCTCATCAACAGCAAAACGCAGATGCAAATACAGTAATAAAAGAAGTTGAACATCTGCAAATGATCAACAAAATTATCTTTGATGCCAGTGAGTCGATTAATAACATTGTTGAGATAAGTCTATTTGACAACAGCGGCAAAGCGATTGCCTCGACCTTAGATATTTTACCAGTTAGTATTGAGGGTCAAAAACAAGCTGTATCTTCTGTAGAGTTGACCCAAAAAATGGGTGATACCCTATTGACCGCGTACGATCCGCTTACGCTAGATGGACAGTCTATCGGGTTCATAAAAGTCAGCGTAGAGCCTAATTTTATTCAAGAAATTGTTGATGAGGGCCGCGGCTTAGGGCAAACCGGAGAGTGGGTACTAGCGATTAAAGATGGGCAAGGTAACGCTGTTTTTGTATCCCCTACTCGTTATGACAACAAGGGCGCATTTAATCGAACTATCGACAGTGGCAACACCAATATGCCAGTTGTTCAAGCGCTTACCGGTAACGATGGGATTATATGGGATGGTATTGACTATGCAGGTAACGAAGTGGTTGCGGCAACTCGTTTTATTCCTGAGTTTGAATGGGGGATTGTGGCCAAAATAAACAAAGAAGAAGTATTTAGTGATGAAACCGCCATTGCATCCGTTTTTTGGATGGTTTTAGCGCTAACGGTCGGCTTGGCCTTTCTGATAGGTGCTTTTCTTACTTATTTTATTGCAAAACCAATAGAGAGTTTAACGAAGCAAGTCATAAAAATAAGAGACCACCGTGGCGACTACCTTGAGCAAAAGCTCAAGATTTCGACCTCGTGGGTAGAGGTGTCATTATTAGCACAGCGTTTTAACGAAATGCTAAGCGATATTAGCGTGCTTAATAAAGACTTGAATCAAAAGGTAGAGGCACGTACTGCCGAATTAGCCACCACTAATAACAAACTAAAGATAGAGAAAGACAAAGCGGAAGCCGCTACTAAAGCGAAGTCTCTGTTTTTGGCTAACATGAGTCACGAATCGCGGACACCGCTCAATAGTATATATGGGTCTTTGCAGCTTCTTGCGCGTGAGTCGATACCCGAAAAATCTAAGAACTTGGTCACTACAGCTAGCTATTCGATGGAATCTTTATTAGGAATTATCAATGATATTCTCGATATTTCAAAAATAGAAGACGACGCAATTGAGCTAGAAAACACTTACTTTAGTTTTACCCACATTGCCAAAGAAGATACCCTCCAATACAAAGCCGTTGGTTTCGATCACCAAGTAGGTAAACCTGTCGATTTAAAAACGCTCTATAACATTTTAAGTATTTATGCTTAAGCTAATTGACGAGTATGACCTTAGCTGGCTTGTTAGGTCCTTCTAAGGTAATAGTGGTCGTAAACAGAGGACTGGAAGCTTCTAGTAAGGTCGACAAAGACATAAATAAAGCCAAAAGACGATAATTGATATTCGCAATGCCAATACCGCGCTTGCTGAGCAAATCCTTAAGTCTATTGGCTAAATCTGATTCGACTTCTATCCAAGGCTCAAACGCTGTGCTTATTTCGCGATTGTAGCGGTTGAGCTGCTTGTTAAGGGTTTTTAAGCCTTCTACTTTTTGCGAATCAGGTAGGTCGGTATACTGAATTATAGCGCTACGAATACCGTTTAGCGCATCAGGTAATTGCATGGTTGTATGGGCTTGTTGCCCTATCATAGAGACTTGCCGAAGCGCTTCATTCCATTTTTTCGCTGATTCACTCTCTCTGGGCGAGCGGTCGATGCCAAAAAATGGTTCTTCGGGTATACCTAAATTTTTGATTTTGGATAAAAGCGTGCGTTTTTCGATTTTACCGAGTTGCCCTTGAAACGAAACATGCGTATACAAGTTATGATAACTACTAAACGCTGGCGCGTTTGCTGCTCCTTGCGACGAATCTTTGCCGTTATTGTTTGTTGGTCGACGCTCCATAAATGCCTCAAAAAACTCATTGGCAAAGTCTTTACGTTCGTTATCAACAAAAACAGCCCGTAAATAGTCTGCACAAACATTAAAGATTGCAACACCTTCTAGGGCTAGCATTTGGCGCATGATGTCTTCGCTTGCACGCATTTGTATGCTGACGCTGCTCACAGCGTATGCGGCTTTGTGCTCAATATAAGTTTGCATTGCACCAGCGATGGCCTGTTCGGATATAATTTCAGGTAGAGGCGTTTGCAAGCTTGATAAGTCTCTGTTGGGCAAGCGTAATGAGTCAAATAAGTCCTTAAGTTCTTGTTCAGTATGCGTTTGCTTGTCTTGATTGAGATAACTCAAATCGAAATTTGTACTAACATCTGCCGTGCTATTCGTATTTTGGCTTTGGTCGTTGCTAGCCTCGTTTAAAGCAGCCTGTGCAAAGCCATAACTAATGTTTGCACTCGCTTCTCTGCGTTCAAACTCACCTTGTGCAACAGCCTCTCTGGCAGCACTGCCAATCACTTTTATATTGCCTGAAGCATCTACTTGAATATCTAGGTCGTTTACGGTGTTGCGAGTTTGTGTCGAATTAAACCCAAATATGGCAAAAGTTTGTGTGCTTGTATGGCTTAAGGTGCGCTTTATTCGTTCACTACGCCCCGTAAGCTCTATTTCTTGGCGCTCGAGCATACTTTGCATCAACAGGTTAGCGTGCTCATCTGCTCCAATTATTAGCAGTTGATATAAGCGCTGTGCTGACAAACTTTGTTTTTTGAACACTAAAGTAAAGCTCAGCGCTTTGCTGTGAAGTTGTGTTTTGCTGTTCTCGTGCGAAATAGCCAATTTTATGTTTTGTGATTTTTCGATAATTGTCTGTAATCGAGTTTTAAAGGCGGTATAACGTTTAATTGCCAGAGACAGCATGTCTTGTGCTTTTGAGGCAACAATATTGGCATCATCTAAAACATCTTTCAGTTTAGTTTGTATATCCTCACCTAAGGCATATAAAGGGAGTAAAGCTTGTTCGCCTTGCGCCGTTAGTTTTTGTTTTATTTGTGTAATAAAGTCTGTTGCTTGGTCGTTTAGGGCGTTTTGCTTTGCTGTAATTAGCGTTACCAAACGACTTTTTAGCATATCTTTGATTTGTTCGGCTTCTGCTTCAGTCACAAAAGACGTATCGGTTTGCGGGCTAAACTGTTCATGTAAGTAGTCTAAAGCTGAAGCCGCTAATGTGTCAGCAGAAATGCTCTGGTCAGTGCTTTGTGCAAAAAAGTGACGGTCAAAAAACAACTGCAATGAAGACGACAACATTTGATTGATTGATTCATCGGGTTGCGCTTCAGACAATAAAAGAGTCGACAAAGGCGAATACCATTGGTCTTGACCTAAGTGCTCATTGATTGCTTTGCTCAAGCTTAGGCCGGGCGTGCTAAATTGTTCCAGTGAGGCAACAATTTCATCACCTTTACCTAGCACAATATCCGCATAATCAGCCGCCACTCTATCAAGGCCCGTAAACTCTGCATTTAAGCCAATTGCAAAGTTACTTGAATTCACGGTTTTATGGTCAAACTCAACTTTGATTTGAAGCGCTTGGTCAGCGTCTTTTGTAATAAATAGCCGAGCATCGCCTTCGTATGAGTGTTTTCGCGTGTAGCTCGCTTTAGCACTTATATCAACACCTACTTCACGCGAGTTTACGTCCATTTGAGTCACAAGTGAGTGACCTAAGCTCACGCTACCCCATAATGATAGTTTGCGTTTGCCTTTAATTGAAAATGCTCGATACCCTTGTACATCTTGATATTGCAAGCTATCTAGCACATTTTTGAATTGCCAGAGTTTAGGTGTGCTTGAAAACATACTCCACAGTGCAAAAATAAGACTGCACGTGCCGCGGAGCTTGAAAATAGGTATCTATTTCTAATACTGCATTGGCCAGAAGGCCGGCCGAGACTTGAATAGACTTTATAAGCGCTGAAGCTTTTGCACCTGCAAACAAGCGAGCGATAGCTTGGTGATTAACCATAACATTGTCGCTGTTGTTAACGATACCGAGGTGTTCTTTTATCGCGTCGGCCTCAAGTACGTTAATGGCAATGCTTGCCTGTGCGCCCACCGACAAACCCAAGTCGATGTCACCTATAGGCGTCTCGTATTCGTTGCTTACCTTGATATCTTTAGCAATTTCTGACAGTTCGCTTATGGCTTTGGTAAACTCTCGCGCTTCGTTCAAGATAGATTTTGCGCGCTTAATGCCCTGCATAGCATGCATAAAGCTTGGGTGTTCAAAAATATTAAATTTTGCAGCGACCTGCTCAAGATTTATGGCAGACGACAGGTCATCGGCCAGCGTAATAACGGTAATTAAGCTGTCAAGTGACGGTGATGTAAGCAAGTCATTAAGGCTGTCGCTGAGCGTCTTATATTGCTCGAGGACAAGCTCAATATCATCGATAATGGAATCGGAGGCATCGTTTGCATTAATGATATCTTGCTGCAGTTCGGTAATTTTATTGAGTAAATCGCGGATGTTACCTATGACTAAAAGTTCGGGGGGGACGAGCTTGCTAATATCTGATAGGCGCTTCATGTTACGTTTCCATTTTAAGCGACTGCAAACACAAACGCTTGCAATCAGACCGAATCACTCGCTTCGGCTGCGTACTTCCAGTACTTACTTGGCAATTTTGAGGGTGTTAATGTGAAGGTAAATCTTTATAAAACCGCTACATCCTAAACGCTCATATAGTAAACCGGTTTTGTTTAAAAATGCAATGTAGCTACCAAGTACCTTCATTTTCCATTGTATCCCAAGGCGCGGCAGGTGCTAACGATTCACCTTTTTGCAGTAGCTCAATAGATATATTGTCGGGCGACTTAACAAATGCCATATGACCATCGCGAGGCGGTCTGTTAATGGTCACGCCATTGTCTTGCATTTTGTGGCAAAGCGCATATATGTCGTCGACTCTAAATGCTAAGTGCCCGAAAGCGCGGTCTGTTTTGTAGGTGTCGGTTGTGTCCCAATTAAAAGTGAGCTCAAGCAAAGGCGATTTTTTGTCTTTGGCTTGTTCTGCGTCATCATTTGCAGCTAAAAACACTAAGGTAAATCGGCCTTTTTCATTTTCATAACGGCTGGTTTCGACCATACCAAGCAAGTCGCAGTAAAAGTATAAAGATGCGTCGAGGTCGCTTACACGGACCATGGTATGTAAATATTGCATGTTAATTCCTTAAAGTATTCGCTTTGGTTCTGCATAGTCAGTCATTAAGCCAGACATTCGCGTGACTTGCATTAGTACCGCTGTGTTTTCAATTTGGATTGAATTAGGCAACTTTTGCCGCACTGTGTTTTTAGTAGCGATTAAGACTATTCGTAAATACACACCGAGAGTTCGTTATCACAGGGGTCTAAAAAGTGGAATCGACGCCCGCCCGGAAACGAGAATATAGGCGTTTTAATTGTGCCACCGCAGGTAACTACATTATCTAGGCTAGCCTCCAAATCATTGGTTTGCAAAACCACTAGGGCGCTGCCTTTGTCTGCATCGGCTTGTTTGTTAGCGCGATAAAAACCGCCGGCTAAGCCAGAGTTTTCAAAAGCAACATAGTCGGGGCCGTAATCGGTAAACTGCCAATTAAATGCTTTGCCGTAAAATGCCTTTATCGCTTCTAAATCGTGTGCGGCGAGCTCGATATAGGCAATGGGTGTATTTGAATCTTGATCCATTTGGGCTTCCTGCTAGTTTTATCAATATGCTAGGGTTACACTAGAATATACGAGTTGCGAAGTAAAGCATCAACCGAACTTCTAGAATGCCATAAGTATTCGAGGTGCGAGTAAAAGCGCATAGTTAGCTGCGCGGTTTTGTTTTACTGATCGCATCAAAACAATAATAACAATAGAGTTGAGAATCTGATGAAAGCACCCGCTCACCATGTATTGACCGTACTCGTTTTAAGCCTTTTCACCATTGCATTCAGTGCTTTTGCTAGCGACCGAATTACTGGTGAACCCTTTGCCACGCGTTCAGAAGTAATAGCCCAAAATGGGATGGCTGCAACCAGTCAACCTTTAGCCACGCAAGTTGCCTTAGATATTCTCAAAAATGGTGGCAACGCTATCGACGCGGCAATTGCTGCAAACGCCATGTTAGGTTTAGTTGAGCCAACAGGCAGCGGCATTGGCGGTGACCTCTTTGCTATTGTATGGCACGCTGAAACCAAGCAGCTATACGGCTTAAATGCATCGGGCCGCTCACCGCAGTCACTCACCATGCAACATTTTAAAGACAAAGGTTTGGATGCTATACCTAAGTTTGGACCCTTACCTGTTTCAGTACCAGGCGCGGTAGACGGTTGGTTTTTATTAAGTGAGCGCTTTGGTAGTTTGTCGATGGCACAAGTGCTCGCGCCTTCTATTTCGTATGCGCGCAATGGATTCCCAGTATCAGAGCTTATTGCCTATTATTTTGAACGCAATCAACTGCGCATTGGTCAGTACCCAGGTTTTACCGAAACCTTCACTATTAATGGTAAAACCCCGCAAAAAGGGCAGATATTTAAAAACCCAGCGCTTGCCAGCACCTATGAAAAAATAGCAACGGGCGGGCGAGATGCTTTTTATAAAGGTGATATTGCTCGCACCATTGGTGCATTTATGGAAAGCCAAGGCGGGTTTTTAAGCTATCAAGATATGGCCGCGCATTATTCAGAGTGGGTCGACCCAGTGTCGTCTAACTACCGTGGTTACGATGTATGGGAGTTACCGCCAAATGGCCAAGGTATTGCTGCCTTGCAAATACTCAACATATTAGAGCTTTACGACATAGAAGGTATGGAGCGTGATTCGGCCGAGTTTGTACACACCTTTGTTGAGGCCAAAAAGCTCGCGTTTGCCGACCGTGCTAAATTTTATGCCGACCCGGCCTTTAACCAGATTCCGGTAGATTGGCTAATATCGAAAGACTACGCCAAACAACGCCAAAAGCTTATCGACCCTATGCAAGCTGCCAAGCGCGTTGATGCAGGTAAAAACGAAGGAGATACCATTTACCTTACTGTTGCCGACCGCTTTGGTAACATGGTGTCGCTAATTCAAAGCAACTATAGAGGTATGGGCTCGGGCATGATCCCAACCGACCTTGGCTTTGTTCTGCAAAACCGAGGCGAAATGTTTGCCCTACAAGAAGGGCACTTTAATATGTACGAGCCAGGCAAACGTCCTTTTCATACTATAATTCCTGCTTTTATCACCCGCAATAACGAGCCCTTAATGAGCTTTGGCGTGATGGGTGGCGGCACGCAACCTCAAATGCACGCGCAAATTGTAGTCAACATGATTGACTACGGCATGAACATTCAAGAAGCGGGCGATGCACCTCGTATATTACATACGGGTACTAATACGCCTGAAGGTGGTATTATGCTCGACGGTGGTTACGTGAGCCTAGAAAGTGGCTTTAGCCAAAAAACGCGCCGCGAGCTTATCAAAAGAGGCCATATAATGCGCGACAGTTTAGGCGCATTTGGCGGTTATCAAGCAATATTGTTTGATGCCAAAAACAAAGTATATTTTGGGGCCTCAGAGTCTCGTAAAGATGGTCAAGCAGCAGGGTATTAATGAGTCAAGCACAAAAAGGAATATGCGCAGAGCCAAACTTACACGCTTTGTATTTGTTATTTAATGTAGTAGATGACGATGTTGCTAGTATTCGCGCAAAGCTAGTTAAACTGCTCGACTTGTTTGACTACTTCGACGAAGAACACTACGAGGCCATGGTGTCGGGCGTTATCGGCATTGGCAGCGCTTTTTGGGACGAGCTATATCCTCAAGCTCGCCCAGCCTTTTTAAACCCGTTCCCCGACATGCAGTGCGATGACCGTTGTGCGCCAGTCCTTCCTGCAGACTTATACGTACAAATTCGTGCTGACCGGCTCGACATATGCCAAGCGCTGGGCATTGAGGTCATGCAAACCCTCAAACTACACACCGAGCTGGTAGAGCAAGTACAAGCCTTCAGGTATTTAGACGGCCGAGATTGGACAGGCTTTGTGATTGCAGATGACAACCCGCGAGGTCGCAAAAAGTTCAACATTAGCTTAGTGGGTGACGAAGACGAAGAGTTTGCCGGAGGCTCATACATACACGTACAGCGATACCGTCACGACATGCCAAAATGGAACACCCTGTCAGACAAATATCAACAACAGGTAATGGGCAAAACCAAAGAGCACAATATGGATGTGGTCGGCTCAGGCCTAGACTCTCACGCCTTCAGAACTAAACTCGTTGGCCCAGGCGGTGAATACCCAATTTTACTCAACCAAAGCATGCCTTACGGCGACATGAACGTACAAGGCTTGTACTTTGTTGCTTGTAGCAACCACCCCTACGCATTTAAAAACTACCTACACAGCCGAATTTACGGCGATGCAAATGGCCATTACGACCGCCTACTTGACTACTCAAACGCAGAAACCGGTGCCGCGTTTTTCGCTCCATCTACAACGTTTATGCGAACCCCCGTAATAACAGAGCAATAGTATTTAATATTTACAGGCAGCAAAGGCGCAAGAGCGGGCGGATGAAATTTATCGCATTCGAATAATCCGTAGTGTTAAGAAAAACAGCCACCAGCAAGCCATTAGAAACACCCACAACGTCATCCTTGCCTTCGCAAGGATGACGCGTTTGAAGTTTTAAACGACGCGAGGAAAGTTTAAAACGATATGTTTGAAGTTTGGGCTATGACAATATTTGGCGCGGCAGCTACTGAACGGACTTCACTCTAATAGGTCCTTGCATTTTCCCCTTCGGATACCATAGGCGGTGCAAAATGTTCCAGAGATTTGTACTCAGGCTGTCACTGCCTGCAAGCCCATAGTCGCCGAAAAGCAGAATTCGAGCCATATCTGGCTCGAAAACATGTCATTGAACTTGCTAAAAATCAAGTTCAACATTACTAATGTTTAGAAGACGTAGTGACCTAAGATTGAATCATCTACATCCGACGTAATATAAATTTCAGACTCGTCATGATTAATGGTAATCCCTGAAGGGTTTTCTAAACCTACCTCAGGCTCTGTAGTATCAACAATGGAATACCTTTCAATTTCAACCGCATTGGCGATGTCATAGATAACCATTAAACCCGCATTCTTGCCATTCTGGTTTTCGAACTCTTCAGTAACAAAATAAAGATAGCCCGTGTTTTCTGAGTAATCCAAGCCTGAAATGTAATAATCGTCATAATCACTTGGCAACTCAAACGTCTCAGTATTACCATTGTCGAAAACATATAAGTACTTTCTTGAATCTTCATTGCCATTGATCGTGTAGTATCGATTGGTAGAAGGGTCAAAATCCAGAGATTCAAACAAGTGTTTCCCTTGTACCGATGCTAGCTCATATTGCCCCAATAATTCACCGAGTACGTTATACTTCTCAATTTTGGGGTTTTCTAAAGAGTCGTCAGAATTAATTACATGCAATTCAATTTCATCATCATTATTAAGAGATGCAGCTATCGCTTCGTAAGAGCCTTGTCTAGTTTCGAGCTCGAATAACAATTCATTGCCTTCTCCTACTTTTCCTGAGCGTATCTCGCCAAAATCGGTAATATAATAGAACGTATTATTACTAAATAAATAATCAATGCCTGATGGCTGATCAAAATCCAATTCAATTGAACCTTGGACATTAAGTGCTCGCTCGCTAGGTGCACTAGGTATAGCTTCTGGCTCGTACAAATTGAAGGAACCATCCTCTCCTAAACTGGTAGTAATAAAGTCTGGCGCGTCTTTATCAAGTATAGCAACGCCACTTAACACCTTATCATCAAGCTCCCAAGCTTGGACAAAAGCTCCATTAAGTTCTGTTTGTATAACAACCGAGTTTCTGCTGGTTGCATCTTCAAGCTCGTAACCTGTAGAGCCCATGAAAATGTAATTCTCGGATAATTGAAGACCATCAATAGCATAGTTACTAAATCTCTCGTTTAGGGTGAACTCTGTAATAGCCCCATCCTGGCCAACATAAACCAGTACAGGCTTTTCCCCATTATTTACAAACACAACTTCTTCGGTTTCTTCGCTATATGCTATGGACTGAATATTTTCATATTGCCCGTCAAAGCGGTGCAATTCTTCAAGCGCATCGTTATCAATGCTGTACTTTAATACGCGGTTCGTTTCACTTAAAAGAAAAGCACTGTCTTGCATAAATTCAATTCCGGTGAACGCTGACGAGGTGTTTATCTCATTTAGGACTTCTCCTGAAGGAGATACAAATAGTAAATCCCCGGTAGCACTAGAGATTAAAAAGTAACCTTCTTCATAATTAAATGTGATACCCGATACGTCAGGTATTGAGCGATTTAAGATTGAAAATGGTAAGTTATAATCTAAAAACAATTCAGATGTTGGGAAGGCTTCAATTGGTTGATTTGAGCTTGAAGGTTTATTTGATTCAGAGCTACCGCACCCACTAATAACACTTACCAATAATATCGTGTTAGCGACTTTGGCAATATTTTTTCGATAATTAAACATATATTAAAATTTCTTACGTTGTTAAAAAGAATCTCAATAATAGGTATAAGGTTAGGTTTTTCTATCCGACAAGTGTTCCTAAAAAAGAAACAGGACATTTGTCGGATTTGGAAAAAACTTATATAAAACAAGCCCAAGTGATAATTGTTCGAAAAAATCCATAACATTCATTTGGAGTAAAAGGTCAACGAGAAATTTATATAGTGATAGTTGCTCAAGAGTATTGAAAAGATGCTCACGTCGATATGATAGAGCAATTTGGTCATCGGAGAAAAGCGCACGAGTCATGAGAGGTGTACTAGATTTTGTAATTGTGGCTTTTAGTTTTTAGATGTTTTGTTTCACATTAATCCAATTAAAACTAAGAGCCACATGTTATTGTGTTGCCGACAAGCAAATTACATCAAGTTCGCCATTTCTGGATACTCCCGCCGACTAAATTCAGAAAAACACAAGGTTGTATTTAGTTTGCATAACATGCCACTATTCGATAATGTTTTTAGGCTACTGCAATGTCATTTAGAAGCGATATCTCAATTGCAAGCTTGCCTCGAATGTTAAGTCCCGCCCTTCACTAGCAATGAGTGGGCTGTCTGATGCATCTTTCAGGTAGTATTCTGTATCGACACTGCCAAGTAAACTAAAATTATCTGTAAAGTAATACTCTCCAGAAATGCTCCAAGATAAGGATTTTAGTCCACTGCTTGGCTGGTAACTCAGGTAGCCGGTGCGTGCAGCTTCTTCTTGGGTAACACCAAATTCTGTGAGCATGTATTCACTATCGGCCCCGCTTAAATCGATGGTGGTATTGGTGCGCCAGTGTTTGTCGTTCGAAAGCCAGTCATAGCCCGCGCCCACAAACCAGACCACGCCCTTGTTTGCATCCCCTGCCAGATCTGGTTGCAAAACACCAAATAGTGTTGCATTACCAAACCGTGTGGTGATCATGAACTGACCTTCAACCGTCGAATCGATGATATCCATTCCGGTCAGGGTTGAATCATCGTCGTTGTTACGCTCTTCTTCATACTCCAAAAATGCAAGTAATTGCGTGTCGGGTGATAGAGAAAAGACTGCACCAATTTCTCCCAGACTAATAAAGTATCGGTGTCCGCTTTTTGTATTATATAGTGCCCTTGCGCCAATCCCACCTTCGGAAACGTATTTATCAGACCCCGCATAGGTCGGCTCATACTCAATTCCCGCCTCAAAATCAAAATGCCAGCCCGATTCAAAGTCAATGCCATACCAAGGACTTGTAGGGTTCAATGTTAATGGGTCGTTCGCTTTGGCGGTTGCAGCGAAGCACAATGAGGGTATTAAAAGGAGTGCGCTTAGAGGTTTTAAGCCTGTTTGTATCATAATCTATTCTCTTTAAAAGTTAGGAAACACAAGTCGTGTTGAATTGGAGCCTGACGAAGTAACAGCGGTAATTCATCCGGCAGTTGTCCTGTCAGCGCTTTTATAGCCTCAAAATTTGAACATCGAACATTTGCCCTATGCAGCTACAGCAATAGTTTTATAAACTAACCATACAAAAATACCCGCACCGACAATCGGTAATGAATGGAGAGGTTCCTTAATGAATAAGACTTTTGATTTAGAGCGCACGCTAGTGAGCTTGTCCTTGATGTTAGTGTTTTTTTCAGCACTTTTTGATTATTCAGAAGACGCTTCAGAAGGGGCCACCTATCTTGATCTGTTTCTTGATACTTTTTTAAACGCGTTCGTCATTGGTACACTACTTTATATTTGGCGCAAACGGCCAAGCGCAACTCATTCGCGCAATCAGCATCTTGAAAAAGTACTAAAAAACTCTGACAAGGATCTAAAGGCATGGCA
>CAZXTD010000018.1:0-1715 GCA_964643575.1 uncultured Glaciecola sp.
CGCCAGTATTAATTGTGAGTGTTTGTGTGATATCACCGATATTTTTGGCGCCAATAGCATCAATTGCAACGCTATCAACTACCGCTAAGGGCGACGGTGACTCAAAATTTTCACTTCGACGAACAAAACTACCTGTGACAAGGATAAGTTCGACCTCGTCATTTTCAGCAGCTTCATTTTCTTGGGCATGGATTACTGATGGTAAGGTAAGCAACTGCGAAGCAACAAAGGCTGCAACCACGGTTTTCTTGGTCGATATTTTCATCTATTTCCCCTATCAATGGTGTGTAGTGTGAACGCATCTTATTTTTTTTCATTTTTTGGTTGTGTCATGTCTCAATTTAAGAGTAGGTGCAGTTTGCCTCCTTGTAAACAAAATGTTACTTATAAGAAGCTATTAAAAATTCAAATGGTCTTACCTCTTTGTTTTAAAGTGGGTATTGGATTTAAATTATGACACTATCTTTACTGCAAATAATCTACAATTTGTTAACAAATGTTGCATATGCTTTAATTTTCATCCAACACCAATTATAAGATTCAGCATCAATACTTTAATCGTTTGGTGTATAGCCATAGCTCAATACGCGTGTAACCTGCCGTCTTTGGTTAGCAAATTTCCAAACCATTATAAAATCGGCTTTGCCCTCACATTTTTTTGACTCATTCTGACAAAATATATGAACGCCTTCGGTTATAGCGCAAAATTTTTTATTGGGTAAGCTCTAAAAGTGTCTGCCCTCAATTAAAAAAACGCTATATTTCATTTACATATAGGTGCACGACTAGGTAGTAACCTTGTTTACTATATTGGGTTTGGGCATTTATTTAAGGGATGCACAAACTTTTAATACAAGCTACCTTGCATTACAAGGTAGCTTGTATTAGTCTTGCATTATGGAATCTAAAAATACAATCTCACAAATGCGACGCGGAATACTAGAATTCTGTATTGCCAGCTTGCTGGCTAATGACGAAGTCTATACCGCAGATCTCATTAAAAAATTGAAAGCGGCTGACCTGATCGTCACTGATGGCACGCTTTATCCATTATTAAATCGCTTACAAAAATCACAGCTATTGCAGTACCGATGGGTTGAATCTGACTCGGGACCACCTCGCAAATATTACTCACTTACTGAGCAAGGTAAGGTTTTTTTGACGCAGCTAGATACTGCGTGGCAGGACATCACCCATTCTGTAGAAACTATTCGAAAAGGACAAAAAAGTGAATAAAGTGATTAGCATAGAAATAGCAAAACAAGTGTTTTGGATAGAAGACGCAGCCTATCAAAGCTTGCAAGATTATTTGGCCAATATCCGCGAACAACTCGCAACTGATGATTGCGGCGACGATATTTACCAAGATATAGAGCTGCGTATCGCAGAACTATTGTATGAACTTGCCCCTAGCGACCAAAAAGCGATTACTGTAACGCAACTTAGGCGCGTAATCGAACAAGTGGGTTACATAGAATCAACAGACACAGATGACAGTGCCGATATCCACAGTAAGAATGAAACAAAACAAACAAGCAAAGCATTTGATAAAAAAAGTTATTTAGATCCCAGCCACAAAATTGTTGCTGGAGTATGTTCGGGCTTATCTATACGCTTCAAAGTGCCAGCATTTGTGCTTAGATTGGTTTTTTTAGGCCTATCCTTATTTTTTGGTTTAGGCTTGGCGCTATATATCATATTTTGGATTTCGCTTG
>CAZXTD010000018.1:1725-15285 GCA_964643575.1 uncultured Glaciecola sp.
AAAATGCCAGCCGGCATACTGCCTTAGCAGCTAAAGGCAAGGCTCGCACTGCAAATGAACTCGCCAATGCACAAGTCCCAAAAGAATCAGCAGCGCTTACCCTACAGCGCATATTGTTTTTACCCTTTAGCATTATTGGCACCTTAATTAGTGTGATCGGGAAACACTTTCAAACACGCAAAAAACAATATGCATGGCTGTTTAAAAATGTCTTGGCTGTTTGCTTATTTGTTGTTGGCTTGATGATATTTGCAGGCATGCTTGAGTTTAACTCCAATCGTACCTTTCATCCGTTTTTTGGCTGGTTATTGGGGTTTTCGGTCACATATTTAATTGTGCTTGGGTTAGTGGTTTACATTAAAGAATTTTACGCACAAAAACCGCGTATCAAGGTAGACAAGAGTTTAAAGCTCGCCTCTCTTATTCCCGTTTTTGTGATTGCTTACGCAACTTATTCTTTAAATTCAGCTCAGCGGGAATATGTGAGCGAAGCCGTGTCGCAGCAATATGAAATAGATCACGCTAATTTAGAACTCACATTTATTGATAATCACACTCATGGCGATCGAGATAGCGACAAGCGCCCAAACGAAAGAATCGAGTTTCGATTACTTACTTCGGCAAATAACTCCTCAACAATTGACGTCACATTAGACTTTTATGCCAGAGGTAAAAACCTTGAAAAGGCCAGAGAGAATATCGAGGGTATTGACTATCAGTACAGTTTTGACAACGACAAACTTTTGATTAATTTAGATTGGTCCTTAAATGACGACTTTTATATGCGCAGCCAGAAAGTCGTGGTCACACTTACAGTCCCGAATAATATAGTGGTAAAAGCAAATAAACCGCTGGTAATTGATGCATACGAAAAACCAGTTGAATATGCACTTGGCTATACGCAAGGTACAACCCAATTTGAGTATTACACGCAACAATCTTATTTACATGAATGGAGTGATGACTTTCCAAATAAATTAAGCGAAAACGAATTGACCGTGTTGCAAATGAAGTTTTGTGACGAGTTCTTTATTGGCGAAAGGTGGGGATGCACCCGAAACATCACCAGCGAATTAGCCTATAACTATCGCTTTGATAAAGCATTCAAGCAAGATGAAGAAAAGGTTAAGGCAATGAAGGAGTATTTAAAACCCAACCGCAGCCTATTTGTGAGTAATTTAGATGACATCCAATCTTTGTTATCTGACGTGAGTGTTAAATATCAGGTCAAAAGCGATTTAGCCGTATATATTGAGCATTTACAAAAGGTTAAAGCCCAGCATGTAGAGTCAATAGTCATGTCTGAGGAGTAAATCGCTATTACCATAACGATTAATACAGCGCTTGCCATTGGCGTGCCTTTCCAAGGTCTCATGTCGATGGTAGTCGTGGCATTTAGCTGCCAAACTTTGCTCAGACTACACCCGAGAATCGCTTTTGCATCAACTAAATCTCTCTTTGTGGACTTGAGTCTAACATTGCGACATCAATTTCAGATACGTCATGCGGGCCATTGGGGAGCGAGTGTTTGCATCGGTAATGTAAAAATAAAAGCATATCGTCGGTATTCACAATGACGGTATCTAGGACTGTTTGTAGCGTGATCACACGACCATTTTTTAGCCTCACATCGACAGTTGGCGCGGCAAGGCCAGGCAAAGAAAATGTCAATTGTGGCGTTGCTGAGGCATTATACACAACAACTTCTTCATTGCCTTGCAAGTAGCCTTCGGCCATTAGTTTTTTGGGCGATGCGTTGTAAAAAAGTGGGTTAAAATCAGTGGCTAGCTTTGGGGAGCGCTGTTGGTCCCATTTTTTATCGTAAGTACCGGCTAATAAACGTCTTGGTAGCCAATTTGGCGAAGTAAAGCCAAAACCTATAGGCTCAGGGCACTGTGTGCAATTTGTAATTAGGTCGAACGGATCTTCTATATTGGGTAAGGGAGAATTATCGACACAGCTTTTAGCATTTTTGTGGAAACCCTTGCCTACAGGATTTCTTTGTTCGTAGGGGTGTCCGTGTTTTGTTTCTGTTTTGCTATCAACACCCCCAAATGCGTTTTCAAAAGTAAGTGGCATTTCGTTGACTATTTCGGGCTTGGACATGGCTATGCCTGTGGGTTTTCTTTGCCAAACTCGATTACCAAAAACACGCGCCATTAAAGAATAATTACCCACTTTAAAACCACAATCAAATTGGGTCATGTTTGGTTTAGGCGCGCGTGCAGTTGCAATGAGCGCAATATCAGTATTCAATTTAAAAGGGCTGCATTCGGGTTCGTATTTATAACTGCTTTTTTCGGGATCACCATAGTGCTCGCCTGCTAGTACTGGAGGTACCTGCTTTTTAAGCGGAATTAATGGACCAACATGAGCCGCTTGTATTCTAAACGTTGCTTTAAGCAAACCAACAAATAACGGCTGCATCTCTTCATCATTTAAAAACAATGGTTCAAAATGATAGGCTGTATGATTGTTTATTTCTGGGTGTGCCATTGTTTTAGTTACACCTGATTGCCGTTAAAATACCATGCACCGGCATTAAAATGTTTGTTGTTTTCTCTGCCCCAATTAAGCAATTGCTGCAAATAGAATACTTGTTGATTAAAGGGGCTTTCTAGCTGAACAAAGCATTGCAAGCCATACCGTATTTCTAGCTCATCAAGGCATATAGTGCGCAAATTGTTGGTGGTATTTGGCGATGAGATTGCCTCAATCAATGTGAGCACAGATATCGGTTTCCCTAACCTGTAGCGCATGCCCGAGGTAAACTTTTCTTTGTTTTTTTGCCACCACTGTTCCCACACAATTGGGTCGAGGGTAAGCTGCGTTACTGTTTCGCCATATTCACGATCATCAGGGTGTTTTGGCGCTTCGCCCGAGGCAAATTTAGCCTGCTCGTCATCAAATAATTCGCTTTCGTCCCATTGTTCTTCAACAAAGGTCTCTTCCATCAATTGGGTACCCGAAATCATATAGATTGCTTTGGCAGCCGTTTGTGCAAGCTCTTCGTTGTTTAAGGCCCAAATCAACAAAGGAATATTATCGGCTAAACCAAAGATGCCCAATGCGGTAATAAGCTCGGCGGTGAATTCACTTTTATTGGTCTGTGCGCAATATTGTGAAAACGCCTTATCACAGCCTAAGGCAAGAGAAGTATAAGGTATCTTTTTCCCCGTCATACTGGTTTGAATATGGCGTAAAAAGTCGAGATTACCCGATTTATAAAGCGCCGAAATCACCAGATTTCGTTTGTCGCCAGTGCTGTTTGGTAATCCTTTAACTAATAAATCCATTGCACATTGTTTTTTGCTTTTACCTAATGCCACGATATTGAGGCCTTGTTGCAACAGGATTAACTGCTCAGCAGGCAAAAACCAACGAGGATTTAAGTCGATATTTCTGTAAACAAACACCGGTAGAAAAATAGACAAATACTGAGGATGCTCATCAAAACTTAGCGCTTTAAAGACAGATATAGGCTCTTCACCTGCTTCAAAAATAAGCGCTAGAGAGATGTTTTCAATGTTTTCTGGATCGGATAAATCTATGGTGTCGAGCAAATCTATAAAGGTATCTATCTTATTGATACGAAGCAAAAAACACACGTAAACAAAAAGTTCGTTAGCGTCATAGTCTGGTGCATTTTGCGCAAGAATAAACTCGGCTTGTGCCGCATCAACAATAAGTGCGTCCAGATGCGCTTCTAATCGTTGGTCATCGTATTGCGATTCTGCCCACGTTGCCTCTTGCGCTCTTAACTGCAATAATTTTTGTTGATGTAACACCGCTGCTTCGTCTAGGTGCTCAATCAATAAGTCTTGTAAAAAATGCGTGTTACTAATTGCCATATAACACATCCTTACTTTGTTGCTTTTTTGTTTCTGCGTTACGCACTAAAAGCGTAATATTTATTGCGCGGTAAGTGGGCATAATTGAAAATCTTGATTAACAGAAAAACCTTGCTGTTGCGCAACTGTAAGCAAGGCTAAGCCTTCAATTGAAATAAAGCGAGATGCAATTACCACTGGGGTGTCGAATGCTTTTTCTTTAGCCTCATCAATCGCAAATGCAGTTTGATCAATAAAATTATGAAACGCCTCGTTGAAATCGTCTGGGTTATTTTCGAGCAAGGCTCGGCAAAGGGCGGCTCGTGAAAACAAGTCTTCTTCTACATAATCTTCGAGTTGCGATAGTGTAGCCATTAATTCTTCTAGCGTGGGGTCTTGGGTTTCGTCATGAGCAGCTACCATTTTATTGTTTAAGCCCAAGGTCATAAGTATTTTGCTGTAACAATAGTCGTCTAAATATTCGCGATTTTGACTAAAATCGCGAGGCGATAGGGATTGTAAGCTTGCCAGTGATGCAAAATCTTTGCAGGCTAGTAAATCCAATATTGGGTCTAGGCGGCCAAGCACATAATGATGGTCGTTTTGTGCGTTTTCGGCTTTCACTTTTTGTAGGTATTGAATACGCAGCTTTGCTGATTGCTGCAAATTAACATACAAATTTGCTTTATCTGCAGTAGCCAAGAAGCCCATTATGCCTAAGGCCCTAAATTTAGCGCCAGCCTCAAGTGCCAGCGGCCCTAATTCTGCTACCGGATATTCGTCGTCTTCAAAAGCCATTGCCCAAAAAACAGCGTCGTGAACGAGATCTTCTGCGGCTTCTTCTAAATCCATCTGAAATGCCCTTTTATCGTCAATATCGGTAACCCTATGCCATAGGGCTAATACAACTTACCATCAAATTCGTCTAATGAAACCCAATCAATTGCTGTAAACCCCATTGCATCAATTTTGTCTGCTAAGCTTTTTTTAACAACCGTCGCCGTTGGCACTTTTTCAACCCTAAAAATATCGAGTGAGGGGTCAAGTTTTTCCTCTTTAAGTACGAGCTTTTTAAGTTTACGAATGTTCCCTGTTTTTATACGAGGTAACTTTGCACCACTTTTTTCAATATCTAAACAGTCTTGATGATTGAGCACATTGAAAATATAGTATTTTTCATCTACAAACTTACCCTTATGATTCATTATTTTCACAGGCAAAAACTCTAAATTTTCCATATTTAACTCGCTCAAAAAGCTCACAAGCGCTTCTGAAAAAACCAATAGATTACTCGTATTGTACAAGCTATCGGTCAGCAAAATATCGTTGGGCAATTCAGGATCCATATCAAAATAAGCATTATCAGGGAATTCATCCAATAATGTAATGCCTTTTTGCAAAGTATATTTTTGCTCTACTCCATGCAACTGCTCTAACGCGCAAGCATTTGGCGCTATGGCATGCTGCCATACTACATATTCTTCTGTCACGCTTACGATCCCCATCGATGGCTTTTTCTTAGTCTATCTGAAATGCCCTTTCGTCCTAAAAGCCGTGAAAAAAGAATAGCAACCTTTAGTACAAGCTACCATCAAATTCATCTAGCGAGACCCAATCGATAGCGCTAAACCCCATTGCATCAATCTTGTCAGCTAAACTCTTTTTCACTACAGTCGCCGTTGGCAATCTTTTGACTCTGAAGATATCGAGGGAATGGTCAAACTTATCCTCATCCAGTACTAATTTTTCTACATCCATAATATCCATTGTTTTCAATCGAGGTAACTCAGCGCCACTTTCCTCAATATTTAAGCAATCTTGATGCTCCAAAACGTTAAAAATAAAATAAGGTTCGGCAACAAATTTACCTTTATGGTCCATTATTTTAACAGGCAAAAACTCTACGTTGTTAAGCCCCAGGTCACAGATAAAATTCTTTAATTTTTGTGAAAATATAAGTTCACTGTGAGTGTTATAAAGACTATCAACCAACAAGGTATCATGCGGCGAATCGGGATCCATCTTGAAATACACATCACTGGGAAATTCGTCTTCTAATTTTACACCCTCAGCCAAAAGGTAGTCATCATCAAAACCTTCCAAGCTATCAAGTGCGCATGCATTCGGTACGAGCGCGTGTTGCCAAATTACATATTCTTCTGTCATATTTAACTACGCTATCGTTGACCTCGTCTAAGGCCATCTGAAATGCCCTTTCGTTCTTAAAGCCGTGAAAAAAGAATAGCAGCCCTTAGTATAAGCTACCATCAAATTCATCTAGCGAAACCCAATCGATAGCGCTAAACCCCATTGCATCAATTTTGTCAGCTAAACTCTTTTTCACTACAGTCGCCGTTGGCACTCTTTTGACTCTAAAAATATCGAGGGAAGGGTCAAACTTATCTTCATCCAGAACGAATTTTTTAAATTTGCGGATGTTGCCTGTTTTTATCCGAGGGATCCTTGCGCCACTTTTCTCGATATTAAAGCAATCTTGATGGTTCAGAACATTAAAAATAAAGTACTTTTCATCAAAAAATTTATTTTTATGATTCATTATTTTGACGGGTAAAAACTCTAAATTATTTATATCCAGACCGCTAAGAAAAGCCATGAGTGGCTCTGAAAAAACGAGCAAACTATCTGTATTGTATAAACTATCTACGAGCAAAGTCTTGTGAGGTGACTCAGGATCCAAGTCAAAATAAACGTCAATTGGATAGTCTTCCGTTAACGCAATTCCTTTATGAAGATTATAATCTTCGTCATAACCATGCAATTGTTCTAACGAACAAGCATTGGGTACGAGTGCATGCTGCCAAACTACATATTCTTCCTTCATTTTTGAGTTCCCCATTGTTTAAATGCTTTCATCATCGTTTTCATTTTTTCTGCCATGCGTCCTGTGTCCCCAAAACCTTTGGCAGCAAATCGTCTTGGCTGTGGCTTTTTAGCCATTGAAAATGGTTTATACCAGTCAGACTCTGGATCTTTTGCACCTTTTTGCCACGCTGAATGGGTGCCGCCACAGCGAGTTCCGCGATCCGATAGTATTTCCCTAAAATCCGTCGACAAATCTTCTAGCATATCCTTAAGTTCTTTTTCCGGTGATTCATGATGCTCGGCAACCAAATCTTTGATTTCGCGTGAAATATCTTTCAGTTCTTTCTCTACATCCTTTATGTAACTACCATCCCCATTGTGCCCATAATTATGCATAGGCAGGTTCTCAAATTTAGGCGCAGGAAGCTCTTCGTCAGAAAAATCACCCGTAATAAAATCAAAGTAATACTGAATCGTATGCCCCCACGAAGGCATCGCAATCATATTGTGTTTATCATTAATACACCATTTTGTTAATTTCACCACGTCCGAAATTTTAGGGTTGGTACCCTTAAATTTGGTGACTGACGAAATACACAATAAATGATGAGCTTCAAAGCGCTTTTTATGCCTCTCTGGGTTTGGGTTGCGGCCGCGGTAAAAGAAGTTCTTGGATATATCAATGTCGAGTTTTACACAGTCGGTGTGCCTATTACCACAGCCACATTTGTCGGCGCGTATCGTGCAAAACTTTGTTTTTTTGACTGCTTCAACATGATCACTTGCGCCCATTAATTAGCTCCTTTTACGACGATTAGGGTTCGTTCAGGTAAATAACAAAATGTCGTTATTGCACACACTGGTAAAGGCGCGTATTGCCTCTTAAACGCCTGCTGTGCCCATGCAACTGCAATAGACCAAAAACAGATGCCCACCTCACCTAAGGAAATATTAGGTAACCAAACATCTGGATTAGGCTCAACTTGAGTGCTGCGCTGATAATGATGCAGTGCGCTTCCCCATTCCATAGCTTGCCATTGTTCGCCGGTAAAATTACTCATACACCAAAATTCTTGCCCGTTTGGTGCTGGATACTGTTTGCTAAAGCCTACCAGTAGTTGATTAAGCGCTTGCCCGTCTGGTGGGTTGTTGGTCTTGTCGGCGCTCGTCTCAAAGTTGCTTGCATCGCTGTAAAGCGGGTACTTTTCTTGTGTTTGGTTGACTGACACGAGTTCAACTGCACCGCGCTGGGCTTGCAAACTAGTAAACAAAAAGCTCACTGCTTCGCCGGGGATCAAACCTATCGGATTATTGGGCGACTTTAATCTGCCCATATTGTTTAACCAAGTGAGTGCTGCATGGTCGGTAAAAGAATCGACAAAGCCACTAATGACGAGCGAATCGGGCTTTTGTTGCAATAAAGCAGCGCTTTGGGCTAATAATTTTGCGCTCGAAGATGGCGCGACAGGCACTACTTTATAGCCAGACAATATCTCTAATAAGCCAGACTGGGTAAGCGCAGTGTTGACAGTTTCGTCCCAACCTGTGTTGTAAAACTGAAACGGATTTTTATCGGGAGCATCTTCGGGCTCTTTTGTTTGCATGTATCTTGACGTTTCAGGCACTGCCATTAACAGATAGATTTTAGTGGGTGTATCGTCTGGCTTAGCTTGTAGTTTTTTGACAACTTCCTCAAAGCCCCGTCGCATTAATTGTATGTAGCGGCCCGCTCCCGCAAAGCCATGCGTTAACAACTGAATGGGGTATCCGGTGATGTTTTCTTCGTCGTCTTCTGTTATTTGTGCAAACCCGTCTAGGGGTTCAGGGCGGGAAATCCCTGCACGCATCGATGCTGCTGTGGTTTGCGCGTTAAAGCCAACAGAGCTAATCACTACGGTGTCATTAACAAAAATGGGTCTAGGCGGTGCAAAGTAAGTCATCGCTAGTAATCTTTTTTACATAAAACACAGGTTCGTTTGGCAGAGCCACTGCTTATTACTGGCCCCTGTAATACCGGAAACGGCGGTGTGTTCTTTTTATTGTGCAACATAAGATCAAAAGCTCTTGCTACGTTTTTGCCTTCAAACTTGACATCAAACGAATAGTTCACAAACTCTGCTATGCCCTTTGTAGAACTCGACACTACGCCACCAGCAGAGCCTGGCTCATCGCCAGTACTGGTTTTAAAATTAGAGTCTTTTACACAAACCGGATTACCGTCGCATTTAACTTTTTTTGTCCCTTTAGCGGTGTCAGACGACATCGCAATATTGGGGTAAGGGATAGGAATAGGACCAGCAGGCGATGGTGTTTTGCATACGTCAGGAAACGCAATCGTTACGCCATTGCTTGACTTATGCACCACCGACAGAAAATTTACACCAACTGTTACGCCCATTTTTACATTGTCCTTTTAGCCTAAACGTAAGTACTCAGATATCGTATTCACACCTAATTTAGCGAAATATTCCCGCCTTTGACTTTATTTTTTGAAGAAGCACGAGAGGTAACGTCTTTACCTTTAATGACAACCTTGCCGAAACGGTCGAGCGACACTTGGCTGCGCCCAACGGTAAGCACAATGTCTTTTGTGGCCGTTAGATTAAAATTTTCAACCGACAGTGAAAGACTTTTTTGTTCAGCGCTATGGTTGTGCATCAATACTTCATTTTTCACTGACTGCGCCACTAAACCAACAATCACCGGTTGTTCGATATCGTTATCAATAAAAGATAACAACACTTTTTCTCCAATTAGGTTTTCGGGCTCTGCAAAATATTGCGTGCTTATGGCAGGTGTCGGTGTTTGATGGTGTTCAGATATAATTAACACCTGATTTTTACTGGTCATGCTATGAATAGTGCCAACCGTATTACTTGGCGCTACGGTTTGTTGAACTAGCTTTAATTGCGTATTCATATTAGTTTTCCTTGATCTTACTGCCTTTCATCACAATGTCACCGCTACCTTTAACATTGATTTTTTTACCTTTTATCGTAATGTCGCCATTTTTCATCATAACAATTGATGCTTTGCCTACTTTTAAGGTAATTTTATCTTTTGCAGTGAGATTTATTTCTTTGGCAGTGACACCGTACTCTTTGGCAATTTCTTCGATGTGCTTACCTGCAACTTTGACGTCTTGATCTTTACCCACCGATATACTGCGATTTTTACTGACATCTATTGATACGTCGCCACCTACGTTAAGCGAGTCATTAACAGCAACATTGACCGAGCGCGTAAGGCCCACGTTTTCTGATTTAGCAGCACCAACAATCTCAGCAGAGGCGCCACCAACACTCAATACTAAAGCGCCGCCAACATTAACCGTTTTGGCTGCGCCTACGGTTTCATTAGAATTGACATTGACTTGTTCAGTTTTAGTATTGCCCACCGTAATTGTCATTGCCTGGCCAATGTTTTCGACGTGATTTACACCTACGTCGATCATCCGATTTCTGCCAACGGTATCATTGTGGTCGTTTTCGGTCATCGTGGTTTGGTCTTTTTCAGCATGAATATACAGCTCTTCACTGCCTTTTTTGTCTTCAAACCTGATTTCGTTAAAGTTGTCGGGATTACCGCCTTTAGTGCTTCTTGTTTTTATTCCGCTTTGCGTGGCGTTTGCGGGAAGGTCATATGGCGGCATAGTTGAACCGTTATACACACTGCCAATAATAATAGGCCGGTCGGGATCGCCACCTAAAAATTCAATGAGGACTTCTTGACCAATACGCGGTATTTGAATCTGACCCCATTTTTTGCCGGCCCATGTTTGGGCAACGCGTATCCAACATGAACTTTTCTCGTTGCTTTGGTCGTATCTGTCCCAGTGAAAATGCACCTTAACTCGGCCGTATTTATCAGTCCAAATTTCTTCACCCGCTTTACCGACCACTTTTGCCGTTTGCGGGCCAATCATCTTAGGCTTCATTGCTTTTTGTTGAGGACGAAAAGCCACTTTTGAGGGGATGGCTGTAAATTCGCTGCTAAACACTTCACTGTCGTCCGAATCTAACGCCGAAAGATATTCGTCAGACTTTAAAAAACAACGATAGTGAGTAATAAGGTATTTACTATTTTGGTCTGCCCTGTAGTGGTCAGTTAAGCTGAAATGACTACCTGCATACAAACTTTGTACGTTGCTTTGCGCAGCCTTTGTTTCGTAGGCCACGTTTTCTTTTTCCATCAATAATCGCGTGTAATCCGATCCCTTATCGCGTTCGATGTATTTGCCCGGATAGCTATATTTTTCAAAAGATGAGACCGCAGTCGCCTTAGGATCGCTGGATACGGTTTCTAAGTTTTTAGTCGGGACCTCAAAGTCGAAATCTGACAAACGCATACCGCCAGTCACTACTCTGCGATAGTTTTCCCAATTACTGACGCCTTCAATCGTTATTTCTTTGCTCGCGAAGTCTGCTTGATAAAAAGGAATATCTCCGCTGTCGGGCAGCGTAGAGTTGTCGTCTGCGATGATAAGGGTATGTTTGCCGTCTTCATGTTTGAAAAAATAAAAAATTCCTTCCTGTTCCATTAGGCGGCTAACAAAATTGTAGTCGCTTTCGTTGTATTGAACAACGTAGTCCAGTGCTGGATATGCGCCGGTTAGCTGTATTTCGTAATCGGAAAAATTTAACTCATCAAACACTTCTTTGATAATTTCGGGATAGCTTTTTTCTTGAAAAATGCGACAGTTTTCACTTAAGCTTAATAACCAGAGCCATGGGCGAATAGTCGCCCCGTACCGACTAAATTTATCGCTGTTGGGCAATTGATAAAACTCAGTAACAAAGCCATTAAAGTAGCGTAAGTCGTCAGAAGAGCCTAGCCGGATAGTGACATTTTTGCCGATTAAATCGTCTAAGGGAATATTGTGATTTTCGCTCAACAACTCAACATTAAAGGTAAAAGGCTGAGACAATTCTTCAACAATATCTGCCGTATACAAGGCAACCTCGTCTTCGCCTAATGGCGTGGATATTGCGATTAAGCGATTTTTTTGTATCAGCATGACAAACTCCCTCGATTCCCTACGACCCTAGCTAGTTTACATTTAAGAGTACGCGTTTATACAAACGCTGATGATAATGCTTGAATTACCTTGACACTTGCAAGACGAGCATCGCCAAAACAGTCCACCCAAGATATAGGATAGAGCATCGCGAGGCAACTTGTTTTAGACTCTGCGGCTATTCTCACTAGGCATTGTACCAGATTACTAGAGTCACTCTTATTTGTAGTTTATGTACGACTGCTGTTCGCTTTTAGTTGCGCATAGTTAAAGTAACGAAATTGAGCTAGAAGGGTTTACTATACGTTTCAAGGAGCTTATTGATGTTTAGCATAGACTAATATTCATAAGAGTAAGAGGTAATTTCTATAAATAGTGTTTACCCTTGAGCCTTAAGAATGAAAATTGATTAAAGAGTATTTATGCCTGAAATTTCACTGTTGGGATGGTTCCATACCGTCCTGGGGATTATAGCCCTACTGAGCGGTTTTTATACTTTATTTAGGCACAAAGTTATCAAGGTAGAAAACCTATCAGCTAAGGTGTATTTGCTAGCAACACTGTTGGCCGCAGCATCAGCTCTGGGTATTTATGCGCGTGGTGAGTTCAATATTGCGCACGTTCTCGCTATTTTTACGCTTTTAGCATTGGCAGCAGGCACAGTCGCTGAAAAAACAAGAGTCTTGGGTAAATTGTCGCCTTATGCGCAAGCGATGTGTTACTCAGCAACTTTGCTGTTTCATATGATCCCCGCAATTACTGATGGCCTGATGCGCTTGCCGTTAAACGATCCGATAGTGACTAGTATTGAAGACCCTCTATTGAAGGGGTTCTATCTGGCTTTTTTGGTCTTTTATGTCGTAGGATTTATTGCGCAAACTGTATATCTAAAAAAGCGCAGTTAATAAGCGACGTTATACTGCAACCTAAGGTTAATAACTGCATCGCTCAGTATAAAAAAAGAAAAGCTCTATACTCACCCTTTCGCATTTTCCTGCAACTAATTTTGATGGCTGTCGTATCTCATATAACGAGATATCTCAATCCGTATAAATACAAAATTGGAGAAACAAAATGCCAGTAAGACCGTGGGAAAGCCCTGAGTACGTGCCTAACTTGGTAAGAGACCTAGAGAACGATTTTGGTATTATGCCTTATCGTGATAAAACGCTTTTTTTCCCACGTCCGTCATTTTTAAAAAATGCTTTTCGTAATTTTCAGTGGGTTAAAACAGGTGACCTGAGGATAGCTCGCTGCGCACAACCCGGATACAGCGCTTTTAGCGGAGACAAAGATCACGGTTTTAATACAAAACAACGAAATTTTTTAGCTAAAAATAATATTAAGACAATCATTAGCCTTAACTCTAAGCGCCATAAAGCTGAATCTGAGGCTAAATTATCTGGGATGGGTATCAAACACTATCACATAAGCGTTGTAGACTTCACAGCATTGTCGGTCAACGAGCACGAACTAATTAATGAAATTATCACTAGCCGTCAAGCCATGGGCGGCTTTTTGTTTTACTGTGGCTACGGCGAAGGTCGAACAGGCACTGCAATAGCCGGGTGTATGATTCGTTACATTAAAATGAGAGCACCCTACTACTTTATCCATTTAGATGGTCCGCAATTGCATGAATATGTAATGTCGGCATTTGGCGTAGAAAAAGCCGTACAGACACAATCTATCGCAGACTATATGATGGAAATGGCTACAGTGGCACCTGCACCTGGCACTATGCAACCACGCCCACTATCTGAAGTCAGCTACGCAACTTTTGAAGACGACAATTATTATGATGCTTGGAGCGTCGGCTCTGGCTCTTACCGCCCGCTTCCCACATTGCCAACAATCCCGCTAGATACAGCGGATAACCCACCTGCCGCC
>CAZXTD010000018.1:15295-26681 GCA_964643575.1 uncultured Glaciecola sp.
TGGTAAACCTGTTTTCAATCAAAACACGAGACCAAATACTATAAGTATTCATTCACTTAACCCAACAGGGAATATTGCAAATACTGGGCGAGATGGAACGGCAGCCACGGCTGCGCCACTAAAAATCTCGAGTGACGGTTGGAATAGAAGACACGGATTTGCCCCCAACCCAACTCAAGCCCAAAATATGAACCTGAATAGTTTTTACTTTAATCGCCATTCACTTGACAACATTTCAGTGTAGCGCCTTATTACCAGCTCATATTCACATTTTTATATTTATCTGGCCGACTACTACACATCAACCCAGAAAAGCAAACAATGTGAATTTATTGGGTTTATTTGGACCTAATTCTTTTTATCAGGTAACGTAGTACTCAAGAATTATTGTAGTGCTTTTTGAGGACGCTTGTTTAATGAATATTCTGAGTCAGAACGTGTATGTTGGGCCAAATGTGTATGCGAATTTTCCCGTTATTTGCTACCAAATTGATATTGGTGAACTAGAGAATTGGCCGTCGGTTAAGCTAGGACGCGAATTCATCGATGGTTTGGTAAATGCTATACCTAGCTTGCAACAGCACGGTTGCTCATATGGCGAAGAAGGCTGATTTTTACGGCGTTTAAACGAAGACGAAGGTACTTGGATTGGGCATATTTGGGAGCACGTTGCCATAGAATTGCAAAACCTCGCTGGCTCTGCAGTTACCTTTGGACGCACACGCAGCCTCGAAAATAAAGGCTGCTACTACGTGGTTTATCAATATCAACAGCGTGACGTAGGTATTGAAGCCGGTGCGCTCGGATTAAAGCTCCTTAAACACCTAATGCCAGCTGAAGTACAGCAAGCCATAAACGCCGAAATAGAAGACGATTTTGACTTTAATGACGAGCTGACCGCGTTCATAAAAATGGCACAACGCAAAGAGTTTGGGCCAAGCACAGGGTCTTTGGTTGCTGCTGCAGAAGACCGAAATATTCCTTGGTTACGCTTAAACAACTATAGCCTAGTGCAGTTTGGCCACGGTAAATACCAGCAACGTATTCAAGCGACTATTACTAGTGAAACTAAACACATCGCGGTTGAAATATCGTGCGACAAAGAAGACACCCACAATTTACTCAACGATTTAGGCTTACCTGTACCACAACAGTTAATGATTTATAGTGAACGCCAAGCAGTAAGAGCAGCGCGAAGAATTGGTTTCCCTGTTGTGCTTAAACCCTTAAATGCAAACCACGGTCGCGGAGTAAGTATAAACTTAACCACCGACGAAGAAGTCATAGTTGCCTTTAATGAAGCACAAAAACACGGCACTAGCAGAGCCGTTTTAGTCGAAAGCTACTTAACTGGTTACGATCACCGTATGCTTGTAGTCAACAACGAGCTTGTCGCTGTTGCTAAACGGGTACCTGGCCATGTTGTAGGTGACGGCAAGCATACTATTAGCGAATTAGTCGACATTGTTAACACCGACCCTCGCCGCGGCGTGGGTCACGAAAAAGTGCTGACTCGATTAGAGCTCGATAACCAAGCGCTGCGATTAATGGAAGAAGCTGAATATACAGAAGACACCGTTTTAGAAGACGGCGAAACGTTCTTTTTACGTTCTACCGCAAATTTGTCGACCGGCGGCACTGCTATTGATGTGACCGACATTGTGCACCCCGATAACCGCGACATGGCAATTCGCGCAATTCGCGCGATAGGCCTTGATATTGGCGGCGTCGACTTTTTAACTGACGATATTAGCCGGTCTTACAAAGAAATTGGTGGTGGCATATGTGAGTGTAACGCGGCTCCTGGGTTTAGAATGCATGTTGCACCAAGCGAAGGCCAGCCTCGCGATGTGGCGGGTAAGGTAATGGATATGCTATTTCCGTCGGGTACTAATTCTCGTATTCCCGTAGCCGCAATCACAGGCACCAATGGTAAAACTACTACCTCACGTATGCTCGCGAGCATCATGAAAGCGGCTGGCTTTACCACCGGCATGACATCAACCGATGGTGTATATATAGACGGTCATTTAACAGTAAAAGGCGATATGACTGGCCCTACGTCGGCACAAATAGTGTTGCGCGACCCAAGTGTCGACTTTGCGATTATGGAAACCGCGCGAGGCGGCATTGTTAAGCGCGGTTTAGGTTATCAAACATGCGACGTAGGAGCTTGTTTAAATATTTCTGCCGACCATTTAGGTCAGCGTGGCGTGAATACCTTAGAGCAACTGGCACAGATTAAACGCGTTGTGGTAGAGGTTGCACAAGACTGTGTTGTGCTTAACGCCGACGATATCCACTGCTTACAAATGGCTGAGTTTTGTAATGCCAAACAAATCTGTTACGTCACAATGGACTCAGGCCATGGCTTAGTGCGCGAGCATATTCGCCGGGGTGGTATGGCGATAGTACTAGAAAAAGGCATTAATGGGGACATGATCACCATTTATGATAAGGGCGCGCATATTCCATTATTATGGACGCATTTAATCCCGGCTACCATTGAAGGTAAAGCTATGCACAACGTGCAAAACGCGATGTTTGCAACTGCCATGGCATATAACTTTAATACGAGCCTCGAAGACATCAGACAAGGCTTGCGCATATTTAATACCTCGTTTTATCAGGCACCTGGCCGCTTGAATATTTTTGACGAGCATCCCTTCAAAGTCATTTTGGATTACGCGCACAACCCTGCTGCAATTAAGACAATATCCGATCTAGCCGGACGTCTGGATGTGAAAGGCAAACGTCATTTGGTTATCGCTATGCCAGGCGACCGCCGAGACGAAGATATTGTTGAAGCAGCAAAATCGGTAGCATCAACTTTTGATACCTTTACATGCAAAGCAGACGATGACCGGCGAGGGCGCGGACATGATGAAGTTCCGCAACTTATTAAACAAACCCTCATGCAGCATGGCATAGATGAGAGCAATATTTCGGTTATACCGAGTGAAGAAGAAAGCATAGATTCTGCTTTAAATAAATGTCAGGCAGGCGACCTATTGGTCATTTTAGGTGACAACATTACGCGCTGCTGGAAACAAATTGTGCATTTTAACGATGATGGCACCGCTAATACGGCTAGTGAAGACAGCAATACAACGCCTTCGCAAGACTTCCCAGAAAAGCTTTTTGAGCCGGTGGAGCATAAGTTTGAACTCGGCGAAGGCCAAAGAATTGTGCAAGATGACCGTGGTGTACATATTGTAGTTGACCGTGATGAAGAGTCTGACTAAATGAATCAACCCAGCACTGCAATAAAGCTGACTTTGGATGAAGTGAGGCGCTTAACTGGGCCTAATTTGTTGTCGGATTACTCTGGTGCAATTCTTGATGTGTTTATAGAAGGTACCAATCCGCAAAATGTGGTCGACTGCTGGCAAAAACATCTTAATTATTGCCAGCAAAATATCGGTTGGCACGAAAAGTCGTATGTACGCTTTTATGCGGGCGGCGCAAGCATGTCGATTAGTGCACCAATGGACCTGCTATACAGCGCATGTGATTGCATTGAACTGGCCTGGGATTGCTGTGTCGCTGAGCTTCAGTCAACTGATATAAACAGCATTAATGTAGATGAACGCCTAGACACATTGCGCGCCTCTATTACTGAAGAAAAAAACTCAGCGCTTATTGCCTTTATTCAAATTGCAGAAAACAAAAAAGTACGCTGCTTAGTTGACGATGACGAAATAAGCCTTGGCACTGGCATTAGCGCAAAAACCTGGCCCATTAATGAATTACCCGACCCCAACATCATAAAATGGCAAGCATATGCCGATATTCCTTTAGCACTAATCACCGGTACTAACGGCAAATCCACCAGCGTAAGATTAGCGGCCGAAATAGCTAAAGCCGCACAGTTGAATGCTGGCGTTACCTCCACCGACTTTATTAAAGTAGGCGACGATATCATCGACGAAGGTGACTACTCTGGCCCCGGCGGCGCGCGTATGTTGCTAAGAGATACCCGCACCGAAATCGCATTTTTAGAGGTAGCACGGGGTGGTTTATTGCGTCGTGGTTTACCAGTGTATCAAGCAAATGCAGCGCTTGTTACAAATGTGGCCAGCGACCATCTTGGTCAGTACGGTATTAATACTGTTGATGAAATCGCGCATGTAAAATTGATGGTAGCGAAGGCCATTAAACAAGGCGATACCTTGGTGCTAAACGCTGACGATAAACGCTTAGTTAAATTCAGCAATAAATTAAACACAGACATTTGTTGGTTTAGCAAACACGCTGATAACCCGCTTATTCTAGAAGCAAAAGATAAGGGCAAACCTTGCACTTATGCACACCAAGGTGATCTTGTATTGTTTAACGGCTCAACACCCCAAAGCATTGCCAAAATCAAACAAATACCCATGACAGTGCAAGGAACGGCTTTGCACAATCTCGAAAATGCATTGGGTGTAACGGCTTTGTGCCATGCAATGGGCATCAACAGCAAAGCAATTAGCCAAGGTTTATTCAACTTTGGCAGCGACGCACAAGACAACCCTGGCCGTACCAATATGTATAACGTACAAGGCGCAACAGTCATAGTTGATTTTGCACATAATGCACACAGCATGCAGGCTGTTATCGACATGGTGCTTGGCCTTAAAAAACAGAATAATTACGGCGATATCAAAGTATTATTCAGTCATGCAGGTGACCGGTCTGAACTCGACATGACCAATGTTGCAGACGCCATACTCACTTTACGACCGACTACATATATTCTTGCAGAGCTTGATGAGTATTTAAGGGGGCGAGAGTCAGGAGAAATATCTGATATTGTAGAACAGCATTTGTTGACTAAAGGCGTTGAGTCTTCGCAAATACTGCGTGTCGATAGTCCGTTAAGTGGCGCTACTGCCGCTTTAAACACAATAAAACCAAACGATTTAGTACTCTTGTTTGCTTTAAGCGAAAGAGAAGCCGTGCAAGCGTTAATTGAGTCCAAGCAGCCAAAATAAAAACAAACAAACAAAATAATAAAAACTTATCCTAACGAGAACTTTATGAAAACACCCATGATTCTACTTCGCTTGAGCCTAGTTTTAAGCGTTTTACTCGCCTTACAGTCTTGTACTAACACCACGCCTGCTTCATCTAAAGCAAAAAAACAGCTGAACCTTGAGCAAATATATGCCGACCGCTATTTTGCGAGTGAACGAGGCGCTTATTTTAGATGGCTAGACGATGGCACAGGTTATACCGTATTGGAGCCGCGAAGTGCCAAAAAAGCCGATGACAACCCAGATGAAACGGGCGTTAGCGGTAACGACATTGTTTTTTATAATGTCGATGGCACGGGTCGTAAAGTCTTGGTAGCTTTTGAGAGCTTAACGCCTCAAGGAAAAACCAAGCCCCTTTCTATAGACGACTACGTTTGGTCAGATGACGGTAAGTGGGCACTTATTTACACAAATTCTAAAAAGGTGTGGCGGTCGAATAGTAGAGGCGATTACTTTTTACTAAACCTAAGCACAAAAGCACTTACTCAACTTGGTCCACAGGCAACAATTGAGGCATTTAATAGCAAGTCGGATAGTACTGAAAATAGTGCAGAAGAAAAAACAAAAGAGCACCCAGATGCTAGTCGTTTAATGTTTGCCAAATTCTCTCCAGACTCACAAAAAATTGCTTATGTTTATAAAAATAATATCTATTACCAAACCGTTGGCGATGACAAAGTCCATACGCTAACCACCCACGGCAACGATATTATAATTAACGGTAACTTCGACTGGGTATACGAAGAAGAGCTCTCTATAAGAGATGGATTTAGATGGTCGCCAGATAGCGAGAAAATTGGCTATTGGCAGCTCGATACATCGGGTGTTGAAGAGTTTATCATGATCAACAATACCGACACACTTTATCCGACACTTACAAAATTCCCTTACCCGAAAGCGGGCGAGATGAATTCAGCTGTAAAAGTAGGTGTGGTGCATCTTGGCAATCAAGAGACTCAGTGGGTTGACTTAGGCGGCGACCCTCGCGACCGCTATATTCCGCGCATTAATTGGGCCAATGGCAACGAGCTGTTAGTACAAGATGTAAACCGCCCGCAGCAAGTAAATCAACTTTGGCTATTTAACCTTGAGAAAAATGCCCAAGAGCTTGTTTTTACCGACGGTGACGATGCATTTATTGAATATTATTACGACGCTGACTTTATCAACGATGGTCAACACTTTATTTGGGTAAGCGAGCGCGATGGTTGGCGTCATCTTTACCGTGTGTCTAAAGACGGCAAAGAAATTGTCGACTTAACGCCTGGCGAGTTCGATATAGTTAACATGTTGGCTTACAACGAAGATACAAACTTAGTCTACTTCATTGCATCACCCGACAATCAAGGCCAACGTTACATGTATAAGGCCGCGCTAGATGGTTCTATGCAGCCAATGCGAGTAACACCTGATCAATATGAAGGTAACAATAGCTATACCCTGTCTAGGGATGCATCAAATGCATTACATCGGCACAGTGATTTCACCACACCAACAACAACACGCACGATTAAAGTCAGTGACCACAGTATAGTTAAAGAACTCGTGAGTAATAAAAAGCTCAAAAGCCGCCTGGGAGAGTTCGAATTGCCTAATCATGAATTTATCCAAGTATCGGCACAAGACGGCACGGTGCTCGACGCTTATATCATGACACCGCAAAACTTTGATAAGTCGAAAAAATACCCGATCATCTTTTATGTATACGGCGAACCGGCCGGCTCAACCGTTCAAGATAGGTGGGGCGGCGCGGGTTATCTATATCGAGCTCTACTAGTGCAAAAAGGATTTATCGTTGCTTCTGTTGATAATCGCGGCACTCGTACACCAAAAGGCAGGGACTGGCGCAAATCTATATATAAGAAGATTGGGACCATAACCGCTCAAGACCAAGTTGATGCCTTAAACGCGATTGCCGACAAATACAGTTTTGTCGATACCGATAGAGTGGGAATATGGGGCCATTCGGGCGGCGGTAGCTCTACATTAACAATGTTGTTTAAACATGCCGATAAATACCACGCAGGCGTTGCTATAGCGCCAGTGCCTGATATCGGCTTATACGACACTATTTATCAAGAACGTTACTCTGGCAATCCAAAAACCGACCCTCAAAGCTACTTTAATACCTCTTCCATTAACTTTGTAGAAGGTTTTGAAGGCGAGCTACTGCTCATTCACGGCACTGGAGACGACAATGTACATTATCAGGGCTCTGAACGTCTCATTAATGAACTGGTAAAGCATAACAAACAGTTTGATTTTATGGCCTACCCTAACCGTTCACATGGCGTTAGAGAAGGCAAAAACACGGTATTGCATCGTCAAACAATGATGACTCAGTTTTTTGAGCAGCATTTGAAGTAGCGCAAGGATACAATCGCTCAGCCAAAGTTTTAGGTAGGTTTTTGATTTTCAGTGTTTGTTTTCACTGTCCGTCTGAAAAAGCCTACCTAGGTATCTTTTTTAATACCGATTAATTATCCAAACTGATTTAACCTTATCAAAGGCAAATTTATCAGGTAGTTGGCGTGAACCTCACACAAGCATGGTCTCTGTTGGTCTTCGTTTCGTTCTTTTTTATCATTCAAAACAAAGCGCTCGCAAGTCTAATTACTAGCAGCGATATTGCATCCTTGAGCGTCACTGCGCCCGATGATTGGAAGACTTACAACACTCATCAACTATTCGACGGCATCCACGACCGTTATACAAAAACCCGATTTGCTGCTTATCAAAAGTCAGGTTCATTACTCAGCACAGCCGAACCCTATATAATCAGCATTTCGCTAGTTGAAGGCAAGGCAATCGATTCTTTAGGGTTTTATAACGATTGGCGACATCATTTAGGTCAACAAGTCCGCAGTATGGACATCGACCTGTATAATGAACTTGGCGTGAGCCTATGGTCAGGGAGTTTTAGTAACCTCCAGCAGAATAGCTGGGAAAAAATATCGTTGTTTGATTTTTCTGCACCCGTCGCAGATGTAAAGAAAATTGACTTTACGGTGACAGAATCACAAGGTAACCATTTTGAAATCCGCGAGTTGTTAGTGTCATATACGCCAAGCTTAGCGCAAACGAGTAGCAGCGCGGTAAATGCGCCCTCAATCGCCGTTTTAATCTCGCTTTGCTTGCTTGCGCTTGTATTGATGAGACTAAAAAAGCAATAGCGCCTAAAATCGTCATCAGCGCACAAGCGTAATGCTGTTTAGTTAAACCAAACATCGTCATCCCCGTAAAAGCGTAATGCGGTTCGGTTAAACCAAGCATTGTCATTCCCGCGCAGGCGGGAACCTACTTGGAACCCCAAGTTTACCAATTAAATCAATACTTTAAATTAATACAATTTATACCCAAGGAGGTCCCGTCCTTCGACGGGATGACGTAGTTGGACGGGATGACGTAGTCAGAAAAATGAGGGATACGCTGAATTTATTCAGCGTCTTTATCGTCATCTTTTTTCAAGCGCTCAGCCATGCCTAAATCGAACTCAGGCATAGGGTCATTGCGAGTGGCGTCTTCACTTAAGTAAGTGTCGAACCAGCGCATCGCGCGCAAGGCGTAATCGTACTGAGCTGCTGCTTTGCGGTTACCATGGCCTTCGCCCGGATAAAACACTAAACGTACAGGCGTGTCGGTACGCACTCTCATCGACCGATATAATTCCATCGACTGGCTAGGATGCACTCGGGTGTCATTTTCACCATGCATAATAAGCGTTGGCGTGGTACTTTTGCCCGCATGGAAAATTGGCGAACGCTCAAGCAAGTTCATCCAGTTATCTTCCCATGGCCATTTGAGTGAGTGCACTAGGTGCATTTCGTTTGGTATGTCACTTGTACCAAACTTAGAAACTTGGTTCGAAATACCCACAAAAGCGACCGACGCAGCAAAATGTTCAGTTTGTGCTGTTGCTCCCCACATAGATGCATAACCACCATAGGAGCCACCAGTGATACCTACTCGGTCTTTATTGACAATGCCAGCATCGACAAGCGCTTCAACACCGTCTACCAAATCATTAAATTCAGCACCCGCATAATCATCTTGATGCTCTTTGGCAAAAGCAACACCGCGGCCTGTTGAGCCACGATAGTTTGGATAGTAAACCGCATAACCATCGGCCGCTGCATACTGACCAGAAGTTGAATAACCGGTTAACCAACCATCACTGTAGTGGGCTTCTGGGCCACCATGCACGGTGAGTATTAAAGGCCAACCACCAGCGGGGGCATCACCATTTGGTGTAATCAATAAGCCTTGGATGTTACGACCATCGCGAGCGTCAAAGCTAAAAGTGGTTTGCTTGGCAAGCTTAATGCCTTTTAACCATGCGTTATGGTTTGATACCTGCTCAACACCTCTGCGTTTTGTTTTAAACACTTCACGAGGATGTTTTGGGCCGTCAGCAATAAACCGTATTTCGTCATCACCAATGTCGGCACTTCGCACAACGATATCCTCGGGAGTACGCAAAGTGCGCTTTTCTTCACCATCGGTATCATAAACAACTAAAGCACTTTCTACACCGCGATGGACCGTTGCCAGAATGTCTTTACCCATCCAGTCGATGTCGACAATATGCTGCAAAGCATCCGGTGTTAGGCGGGTAAATTCGCTGCTAGTCAGCTGCGACAACATGAGTACGCCCGTGCTGGTATCGTGTACGTCTGTTCCGGCTAAAAATGCGATATTTTTTCCGTTAGGTGAAATTTGAAAGTTACCCAATTTGCCCGGAATATCAATAGTATTGACCACCTCACCACTTGCTACACTCACTACATGCAAGTCGCGCAACATTAGGCTATCGTCGACCAAATTAGTAGGCGCAACCGCAGCTACAATGTGCTTACCGTCTGGCGTTAGCTCAATTGACGACACATGACCCGCTTCAAACAACTTCGTCGCTTCTGCACTCTCGTCACCTAGCGCTACTGACCATATTGAAGCTAAGCGGTCGTCTTCTTCGTAAGCATAGGCCTTAAACCCTTTTTTACCTAAATCTTCGCTTTTGTCTTTAGGGCGCGCCACAAAATATAAAGTTTTACCGTCGGCAGATACCGCGTAATCACCCATAGATGTTTCGAATTCAAATTGTTTTTGTGCCTCACCACCGGCTAAAGCTATTGCATATAAGGCGCTTGCTTTATCGCCATCACGTTTAGCTTTAAAATACAGGTGCTTACCATCGGCGCTAAATTGCAGGGCCGACACGTTACCGCCCGACGTAACAAAACCCACGGGGTCATTGTCACCTCGAGCAAGATATAAGTGCACATCGGCACTGCCGTCTTTATCGCCGGCTAGCATATCGCGAGGGTTTGACAAGGTGTAAGCAGTATTCTTACCATCTGCAGATACAGTAATATTGCCTGCATTTTTAAGTTTAGGAAGGTGTTCAATCTCAAATGTATCAGCAGCAGCAAAACCACTTAATGCGAGTGCAACTGATAAAATTGAGGCTTTAATTGGGGTCTTAAACATCGACTTCGTCTCCATGATTCTATTTGTCGTTCTAATTTTTATAATTTAACAAAATATTTACGTGTGAAGCACCTAAATTGTTCAACGGCTGAGGGGTCAATCTAAATCAAAACGCTTCGGCAAAAGTTCACCTAATGTACTTCGCCACTGTTTGTCTTCTTGGTGATTTAAACACAAAACCGGTGCATCTTGTTGAGCCATAAACTCGGTTACCACTTGCCGGCAAGCGCCACACGGCGAAATTGGGTTTGCTTGGTTGGACATTACATACAAAGAAGTAATTTTTTGCATACCGTTGGTCACAGCAGTTGAGATTGCAGAGCGTTCTGCACACACCGTTAAACCGTAAGATACATTCTCAACATTCACACCGTAAGCAATATGTGACTCGCCGTCCAACTCATATTCAACCGCCGCAACAACTTGCACGCCTGAATAAGGACTGTGTGAATTGCTAAGACGTTGTTTTAAGCCTTTAATAATCGTATCTTGATTTGCCATTTTAGATTTATTCCATTTACACAAGGTCTGCCTTGCTTAACAACGCATACAACATGAATGCGTCAATCCAATCATTGCTGGACGATGCCGAGCGGGCTTAAGCCTTATTGGGCCTTAATGCGCCTGCTCTATTAAATAATCCAGACCGCCTTTAACCGCCGCAACCTGCGCATCGATGCATTGCTCTGGCGTTGCACGAGGGCTATCAGGATAAACTTCGGTAGTGGTAACAAATGGCGCTTTGGTAAAGCCTCCACACAAAAACAATGCGGCTTTGTCGTAACAAATGACACCTTCACTTACCACATCACTACCAATTAGCTTGTTGTTATCGTCTGCTGGTGCAACATGCGTCACCTTTGCAACAGAAGCCACTATAG
>CAZXTD010000018.1:26691-42667 GCA_964643575.1 uncultured Glaciecola sp.
AGTTCGGGCTTTGCCGTATTGGCCACTGTATAAAAGCCATCGGGTATGCCCCACTCAGAAAATGTTAAGGCGTCGCGCGCTGCCAAAGCAGGTCTAAATTCACTGTCGTCGGTGTCGGTGGTTTCGTGCAAGTCAAAATGTGCAAAAATGGGAAGACCTAACGACCCTACAAAATCCATAATTTGCGCAGCCTCTGGCGATGGGCTATTTGCATAAAACGACCGGTTTGGGTCAATTGCCGCTTCATTCCACCGATTTATCGTCTCGTAACCCCACGGGCTTATGCACGGTGCAATAACAAAATTGAAAGTATTGGAATATTGCTCAGCATGCTCGAGTAAAAAAGCGATAGCTCCCTGTACACCACTAGTTTCGTAACCGTGTACGCCTCCTGTCACCACTACAGTTGGCTTTTTTTCGTCCATATCTGCGCTGATAAAAGCAAACAAAGGGTAGCGTTCTTTGTTTTGAGGCAAGGCACCATAATTTACGCGTGTAAAGGCTTCACTCACGGCATCTAGCTTATCGAGCACTTCGCTTTTGTAGCTTCTTTTCACTTCTTGTTGCGCGCGCCATTGGTCTTTTTCGGCTTGCTGCCACGGCTCACCGGGCTTACCTATTGGGTATTGTTGGGTCATAAAAATGGCTCTATGTTGATTCTGGTTGTGATGCTCGGTCTTGGCTATATTTCTCGTAATCTGGTACGCGGTATTCGTAGTCTTGGGTCATCAAAGGTGAGCTAATCAAATAGTCAGCACTGCTTGGATTACAGGCAACTGGAATATTCCATACCGCAGCAATTCTAAGCAGAGCTTTTACGTCAGGGTCGTGGGGCATGGAAGCGAGCGGATCCCAAAAGAATATCAACATATCAAGTTGGCGCTCAGCTATGCGCGCGCCTATTTGCTGGTCTCCGCCCATCGGACCGCTAAGCAATGGCGTTATATTCAACTGTGTTTCTTGCGCGATTTTAGAAGCCGTAGTGCCTGTTGCATACAACTTTTGTTTGAGGAGTTCGGCTTTGTGACGGCTGCACCATCTCGATAGCACAGGTTTCATGTGATCGTGCGCGACGAGTGCAATTTTTTTGACTTTAGGCGCATTAATATTTGTAAATTCCATGTTGAGCACTTTTTAAAATACTGTTCTGGTATTTTTATCACAAATACAGCGCAATCAACAGATATAAGCTTAAATAGCCCATGACTGTTCATTTATGCAATACTAAGCCCTCACCCACGATAGTATTAACCCAATATGTAATTCAACTTTATCAAGGAAATGTTAGATGCCATTCACTCATTCTTTTTCTCCATTAAAGCTTACTTTTTTAAGCCTGACTGCAATAGCGCTTAGCGCCTGCAGCGACAGTGAAGTAGGCGATGTGTCACTTGGCGTGTTCACTACCAAAGATATTAAAATAGACGCCTTACAAGACCCAATAGTAACGGGCGTTACCTGCCATATATCGAGCATTGAGGCTAACTTAGACCTTTCCGACCCATCCGACAGCTCAATAGCTTGCCGCCAAACAGGTGAAATTAGCGCGGCAATGTTAGCCAATATCGACAGATCGCCCTCTGGAGAAGTCGTGTTTAAAAAATCGAAGAGTATTTTTTTTAAGAATATGAAGGTACGCCGTATCTTAGACGCCGACTCTCAAACCCTTATGTACGTCTCTTATTCGACAAAAGAAACCTCAGGTAGCTACAAACACAGTTTATCAACCGTGCCATTGTGGGGAACCGGCGCATATTCGCAAACAGCACAATAAAAGGCCAAAATAACCTTTTTTAACATGAACTAATTACATGGCGCAGGGTACTCATATATAAGGCCGACAAAATATAAGATACGAATATGTCATTTCAAAAAGTAAAGAGACCTGCAGCAATGGTTGCAGCATGTCTAATGAGCGCATCTTTGCTAGGCTGTATGAGCAAAGACATAGGCTATTCTGAGCAACAAAAAAGAATGGTGCGTTGTGACCAGTACATCGGCAACGACCGCGAAGAGTGTTTGCGAGGCATGGCGGTTACTATTGAAGACTATAAAGCAGATTATCGCGAGTTTGAGCGTGATGAACAGAAAAAACGTGATGCAGCAGACAAAAAACAACTAGAGCAAATCAATAAATCAATACCGGTAATTGTTGACCCTCCAAAGACGATAGACAAAGACCTTCTATAGGATTTTGTAGTAGAGGTTATTCTAGATAGTGATAAGCATTAACGGAGATTTTGAAGCCTCGCGCAATACAATAAAGCAAAAAAAAGCTTTTCATCGTTACTCAAAGGCATAAACACTAAAAGTTACAAGTCATTTACATGCTAAATGATAGATATAGTTAGAACATTCCTCGATTAATCAAACACTCCCACGATCATCACTCTAAGTTATAGACAAATTAAGATAACAATTATTTTACATTTTTTTAATAAGCTTGGTACTCTAGCAGGATGGAGAGTCAAATCAGGTAATCGCTAGTAGTTGCCTCTGACAAGCTTTACCAAAAACGGTTGCTAGCACATTAGTTGTGCGAAAACTAAAATAACAATTTCGATTTATACAAAACGAGAGCACATAATGAAGACGTCTTTGCCGAGTACATTTAAACCCACTTGTTTAGCTACGCTTGTTGCTTTGTCGATGAGCCTAAGCGCTACCACCGCCTTAGCCCAAGAAGCCAACACCGCTACACAAGAAGATGAGTCAGAATTTGAAGTGATTATGGTTACCGCTTCAAAACGTAGCACTGGCTTACAAGAAACACCCATAGCAGTAACCGTAACAAGCGGTGAAGCTATTGAGCAGGCAAAAGTACTCGATATTCAAGACTTACAAACTTTAGTGCCTACATTAAGAGTTACCCCCTTACAGCGCTCTACGAATACTAACTTTTCAATTCGTGGTTTTGGTAACGGTACAAACAATACTGGTATTGAGCCGTCGGTTGGTGTGTTTATTGATGGCGTTTATCGCTCGCGTGCAGCAGCGCAAATTGGTGATTTACCGCGTTTAGAGCAAGTTGAAGTATTAAGCGGCCCGCAAAGCACCTTATTTGGTAAAAACGCTTCTGCCGGTGTCATTAGCGTGCGTACACAAGCACCTTCATTTGTTGAAGAAGGGCGAGTAGAACTTGCTCTAGGCAACTACAGCCAGCGACTAGTAAGAGCCCACTACACAAATGCAATAAGCGATGAAGTCGCCTTTAGCGTATCGGGTGGCATGAACCAACGAGATGGGTTTACTGAGAGTGTGGTTGGCCTTGACGACTTAAACAACCGCGACCGCTGGAACCTCCGCGGGCAACTTTTATTTGAACCTACCGCCGACACACGCATTCGTTTAATCGCAGATTATAGTGAAATAGACGAGCGTTGTTGTACAGTTGCCGATGTTATTAATGGCCCAACAACAGCGGCTGTTAGAGCATTAGGTGGCGTTGTACTTGACGAAGCTGACCCATTTCAGTATCAGTCGGCGTTAAACGCAGACTCAAACAACACGGTAGAAGACGGCGGTGTTTCTTTACAGGTCGATGTTGACTATGGCAGCTTTGCATTAACATCAATCACGGCGTTTAGAAACAACGACTCAAGCTACTTCTCAGATGTTGATTACACTTCCTTAGATATTTTGACTGAAGAAGCAGACACAGGTATCGAAACGTTTACTCAAGAATTTCGTTTAACCTCGACAGACGAGGGCGACTTTAAATGGTTATTTGGTGCATTTTTCTTCCAAGAAGACGTAACCTTTGAAGATCAGCTTTATTACGGAGACAGCACTCGCATTTACTTCGACACTCTTGGGCTAGCGCCGTTATTAGCCGGTGTAGAAGACGTATTTGGTTATGCAAGAGGTACTTTTTTTAGTGAAGGCCCGGCCGTAGGCTCAAACTTTACACAAGAAAATAACGCCTTTTCTTTGTTTGCTAGCTTCGATTTTAATTTAAGTGAAGACCTAATAATGACTTTTGGTGCTAACTACACCAAAGACGAAAAAGACATCACCTTAAATACCGACAACACGGAAGTGTTATCGTCTATCGATTTAGTCAACGATCCGACTTTATTTGGTGTGCCGTTACCTTTCATTGATTCATTAGCGCCGTTTATCCCAACCTTGCAAGGCGTACAGTTTTTGCCGCCCCAAGTCGACTTTCCAAATATTGTTGAAGGCGGCGGTACTAACGATGGTAAAGCCACGTTTTCATTACGTTTTGCGTATGAGCTCAACCGTAATGTCAACTTATTTGCAACTGCCGCAACCGGCTTTAAAGCAAGTTCATGGAACTTATCGCGTGATACTCGCCCGTTCCCGAACGACAGACGAGCACTTGATGTAACGGGTTTATCACAACCAAACCAAAGCTTTGGAACACGCTTTGCTGGTCCAGAAAACTCAACAGTTTACGAGTTGGGTATTAAGACTCGCTTCAAACTAGGTGCATTAAATGTGACCTTGTTTGACCAAACTATAGAAGGCTTCCAATCAAGCACGTTCGTGGGTACCGGTTTTGTACTTGCCAATGCCGGTCAACAATCTACTAAGGGTATTGAGTTTGATTCAGTTTATCGCCCGACTGATAATATCTCATTGACGCTAGGTGGCACCTTACTTGACCCTGTTTATGATTCGTTTGTTGGCGCCTCAGGTATAAGTGGCCCTATCGACTTAAGTGGTCAAAAACCCTTTGGCATTCATGACCGTTCGTTTACAGCTGGTATTACGTATACGATGGACTTCGATAACGGCATGGACGGCTATTTACGTGCCGACTATTTGTATGAAAATGACATAGCGATTGTGTCAAACGTGCCTGATAGCATTCGAAGAGAAGTCAATACGCTCAACGCGAGTGCCGGCCTTAACTTAGAAAATGGCTTAGCTTTGCAAGTGTTTGTGCGTAACTTAACGAATGATGAGTACTTCATGTCGTCTTTCCCACCACCGATCCAGGCCGGTAGCTTTAACGCTTACCCTAACGCGCCTAGAACCTTTGGTGTGTCGGCGTCTTACTCTTTCTAAACACTAGATAACAATTATTTAAAAGAGCGACATTGCATATTGCAGTCGCTCTTTTTTTGTTTCTGGGATTAAGCCTTTTGTCGTTTTTGTCGAATCTACCACTAATGTCTGTAGCAAAAACCTTTCTAAATTCGCCATTTCGCTATATGTTGTTATAGACCCTTGGCGGTGATGAACAAAAAGGTTCGCCGCCAAAATTTATAAGCCGCAATCAATTATTGGACAAAAAAATGAGTGTAAATAGCGTTGTTGTACTAAGTGCCGTGCGTTCTGCAATAGGCACATTTAGTGGAAGTTTAAAAGGAATCGAGCCTGCTGAACTTGCAGGACAAGTCATTAAACAAGGCATCGCTCAGTCGGGCGTTGAAGCCGAAAAATTCGAGTCGATTGTAGTGGGTAACACCATCCCAACCGAATCTCGTTTTCCTTATGTAGCGCGCGTTGCGTCTATACAGGCAGGCATGTCACTGAATTCAACCGCAATGGCGCTTAACCGTCTTTGCAGTTCGGGCCTTCAAGCAGTTGTTAACTCAGCACAAGGCATTATGCTTGGCGATCATGAACTTGCCATTGGTGGCGGTGTAGAAAACATGTCACGCGGCGGGTATTTATCTCCCGCCATGCGTGCTGGTGCAAGAATGGGCGACACATCAATGGCTGATATGATGGTAGCATGCTTGACTGATCCATTTGGCGTAGGCCACATGGGTATTACTGCTGAAAACCTTGCCACAAAATGGGAATTAAGCCGCGAACAACAAGATACATTCGCTGCGCAGTCTCATGCTCGTGCTGCAGCAGCCATAGAAGCCGGTTACTTTAAAGGTCAAATTGTACCTGTAGAATTAAAAAGCCGTCGCGGCAGTACCTTCTTCGAGGTCGACGAGCACGTTAAACCCAATACAACCTTTGAAACGCTTAGTGGCATGCGCCCAGCTTTCAAAAAAGACGGTAGCGTAACGGCAGGTAACGCATCAGGCATCAATGATGGCGCGTCATTCTTAACACTAGCCAGTGAAAACTACGCAAGCTCCAATGGTCTAGCCCCAATTGCACGCATCGTGTCGTATGCCGTTGCTGGTGTGCCAAACGACGTTATGGGCGAAGGTCCTATTCCTGCTTCAAAAGCAGCACTAGCAAAAGCCGGGTTAAGCATAGCCGACATGGACGTTGTAGAGTCTAACGAAGCCTTCGCAGCACAAGCCCTAACGGTATCTAAAGGCCTTGATTTAGACCCTGCTAAAACCAATCCAAATGGCGGCGCAATTGCACTAGGCCATCCAATTGGTGCATCGGGCGGTGTTATCGCGACTAAAGCCATTCATGAGCTACAACGCATTGGCGGTAAGTATGCACTTGCTACTATGTGTATTGGCGGTGGACAAGGTATCGCAGTTATATTCGAACGTCTATAGACCAATAAATATGTAGGTTTTTACATACTCAAAGCCCGCTCGTGTATATACGCGAGCGGGCTTTTTAGTTATCTCCTGAAGATTCAGAGGTGAATGAACATAGTAAAGATTGATATTTTATTTATATAAGGTGAATCCCGCCTTGCAGTATAAATACAAATGGCTTAGTTACTCTTCGTATCTTTAGGTACTTGTGTGTTTAAAAACGCAAACATTTCAGAATAGGCTAATTGCCACTGCGATTCACTAAATCTAAAGTGACCAGCATTAGACAAACTTAATAGTTTATTATCGACACTAAATTCATTCAGCTTTTGATGCAATGAGGACGCTTGATCAATTGGTACAACTGTATCTGCTTTTCCATGAACGGTATAAACCGGTGGTGAAAGTTCCGACACCAAATGAACAGGAGACAATTCTTCGGACATTGCAGATGCGGTAGAGTCTGTCCCGACCCATAATTTCGGATAATTCCATTTACCATTTTTTTCAAGGTATTCATCTAATAATTTGATGTCAGAAATGCCAAACCAATTGATTATGGCAGCAATATTCAGTTGTTTATCCAAATACTTTTCATGAGCTTTGTTAGTGGTTGCTAAACCAAGATATAATGCTAAATGGCCGCCTGCAGAGTCACCTGCAATGACGATTTTATTAGTATCTATGCCATATTTTGCGGCATTTTTTATAGTCCAAATCAAGGCCAAAAATACATCTTCGGCCGCTTGTGGCGCAGTATTGCTACCAACCGTATATTCGATATTTATGGCTTGCCACCCTCTTTCTATAAAAGGCATCACCGACCACTCACTATCATCCTTGTTGCCGCTGTGCCAAGCTCCACCGTGAATATATAAAACTGTAGGATGTAATGAAGTATCAGAGACAAAATAGTTAGGTGGTCCTGTCCACTCACCTTGAATATATATATCTAGTTTCTGCCGGGGCAAGTCGCCATAGGCAATATTACGATTGACGCTATATTTGTGACTCCAAAAGTTCTTTGCTGTTGTGCAACTAGGAAATATAACAATGGCAGTTACCATCAATAAAATTAATCGCATGATACTTGTCCCTATTTTAAAGATGAATCAGGGATAATATAAAATACAGACTCATACCCCGTTGACTGAGAATAACGCGATTTACAATTTTTACATACAATTCATTTAATTTATATAACAATATTAATCATGATAGAATCACCACATGTAAATCACCAAAAACATAAAATTTAAAAGAAAATAGAGAATTGTTCTTCCATCGAACATTCTCGCATGCAAAGAATTGACTAATTTACATTTAATTTATATTATTTCCATATAAATTTCATAATAACTAAATAAGTTTACTGACTTGTCAGGCCGTGAGTAAATAATTAACCTGTTATTAACTTTATACCAATATAAGTAATGTTCTGATGCAAGCATTCTTTAGATTTTTACTAGTTATTACGCAATTGATGATGTTAGTAAGTGTTGCGTTTGTAACTAAAACTTATGCCGGTGACGCAAAAATAAACAACGGTGAAGCCCAATATCTATTGCATTGTGCAGGGTGCCATCGCAAAGACTTGAAAGGCTCAATCGGTTTTAATCTCAAAGATGGAGAGTGGATACACGGCGGATCACCTGCGCAAATCCTACATAGTATAAACAAAGGCTTTAGCAAGGCTGGTATGCCGGGGTTTGAAGCGATTTTAGATGAACAAGACAGGCAAGCGATAGTCTCCTATATCCTGTCAAAGCGTGAGGGATTTGAAAACCTACAATATTTACTATATCAATTAGATGACGAAAACGACACTACCTTGTTAACAGAGAATATTGTCAAGTCTGGACGTGTAAAAAATAACTTTATGGATTTTGACCTGCCAGAAATACCTAACTATGGTTTGGTTTTTGAAGGTGATTTTTATGCTCCCAAAGAAGACACTACATTTCTTTACGCTGAGGGCATAAAGAATTTTAAGATTGACGTATTACTTGATGGTAAATTGGTGACTCCCCATCGATATGGAGGTGTTCAACGTTGGAAGCTTAAACAGGGCAAACAACATGTAAAATTTACTTTTGTTTCCGCAGGTTCTGGTGAATGGAACCGAAACATCAACTTATACGTTACCAACGCAGATTCAACGATAAAGCTTTTTCCTGTATCAACTCGTGCTTTGGCTAATAGCAAACGTTCTCAGTTTGATATTAAATCGACCGATAGCTATATCGTTCAGCAGAAAAAGATTATCAAATTACCCGCTTATTCGGTGGCGGTTGGGGCACCTTCAAAAGTCAACTACGCGTTTAATACAAAAAGCTGCGCCGTCAATGGTATGTGGGAAGGCGATATGTTGGATATTGGACCCAATATTGGCGGACGGGGAAAAGACGGTAGTATTCCATTAGGTGATTGGCTATTTCATTACCCGGCGCAAATGGTACCTGTAATAAATAACGGCACTACCTGTAATTTTATAAAGTACCGCAAGACTTGGACTGCTCCTGTGTTTTTCTTCTCAGTTAACGACGTGAAGCTGTCGCTCACTACTGATTTTACCGCCCCAAACAAAGCAACATTTATTTATCGGGTGATTGAAAACCCAGCTAGTGTCGACGCGATGACGTTTTTACTGCCTGACACTGATGCTATTAATGCATCTGTTGAGCAATCAAAGTCGACAATACTGATAACAAATAACACTTTGAGCGTCGATATCTCACAACAAGACAGCTTTTCCATACAACTTAATTGGACATCTGAGGGATAATTGCAATGATATCTGACACAACCATTCTTCGCGTTATCCTGATTGCTTCACTGGTATGGGCAAACAACGTACTTGCCCAAGAAATCATCTATAAGCCTGATGGTTACCAAATTGTCACTGTAGACACTCCAGACGATATTCGATTTCACATAACTGGCTTAGACTCCGATAAAAACAACGACTTATACGCGGCAACCCGCTTTGGTGATGTTTGGATCCTGCAAAATTCTAATTGGACAAAGTTCGCGTCAGGTTTGCATGAGCCAACAGGTTTACTTATCGATGATGACGGTTCTGTCTTAGTAGCACACAAACCACAATTAACTCGTTTGGTCGATACCAATAAAGACGGCATAGCAGATGACTACATCCATGTTGCCAGTGGTTGGGAGTTTCATAATGACTATCATGAGTTTAACTATGGACCTGTAAAAGATAAGCAGGGTTATTTACATGGAACTTTGAATATTGGCTTTCAAGGTGGCTGGGGCGGACTAAGAGGCTTTGCCTATAAGGTTTCACCTAATGGCGAGTTTATACCTTATTCGTGGGGTTTACGCTCTCCCGCTGGGTTAGGAGTGAGTCCAAAAGGTGAAATCTTTTATACCGACAATCAAGGCGGCTGGGTAGGTACATCAAAAATGCATTTGTTAGAAGAAGGCAAGTTTTATGGGCAGCCTAATTCACTTCATGACGTACCTGGAAATCCTAAGAACTGGCGCGATAAGTATAGTGTAGAGGCACTTGATGAAATGCGTGAGAAGCCTATTGTGCAATTTCCTCACGGCGAAATATCGAAGTCACCAGGCAACCCAGAATGGGACTTAAGTGAGGGGAAATTTGGCCCTTTTGCAGGCCAAATATTTGTTCCTGATTTGACTATGTCAAGCCTGTTTAGAGTCATGTTAGAGAAGGTGAATGGCAAGTATCAGGGCGCAGCGATAAACTTCATGAATGGCTTTCAAAGCGGAAGTATTAGGGCTGAGTTTGACCAAAAAGGCCAGCTATGGATAGGTCAGACCGCTAGAGGTTGGGGAGCAGCGGGTCCAAAACCATTCGGTTTGCAAAAAGTAGTCTGGGACGGCACTTTACCGTTTGAACTACTTGATATTAAGTTAACCCGAACTGGGTTTCGGTTAAGCTTTACCAAACCTTTGTCTTCTGACACAGTTAATGCAAGTAGTTTTCAAGCTGAGCACTGGCACTATCATTACCATGAAAAATACGGTTCGCCAAAAGTTGACCAACAAACAATTGAGGTATCGGCAGTTAAGCTGTCAGCCGACAAAAAAAGTGTTGAAATAACTATGCCGTTGCAAAAGGGTAAGGTCATCGCCATCGATTTTAGTGGAGTAAAGAGCTTAGAAGGAAGGCAAGTATCAACTGGCAAAGTGTATTACACCTTAAATCAAGTGTACAAGTGAGACTATACACAAGTGTATACGCTTACCAAATGGTCCCAAAAGCATAAGTAATTCTTCGTCAGATTTAGTATACTTCCCCTGGGAATTATGCAGAGGTTCTATGCAAATGCTCTACGCGAGGACGATAAGTGATAATGAATGAAACGCACAGATATTAGTTTTGACCAGAAGCGTAAGTTTAGCAAAGCTGCATTTGTATGTTTTGCTAGCATTACCTATTATTTTGTTTTATTTATGCAAGGCCATGCGCAGTTAAGCAGTGAATTAAAGGGTCTTATCCTTTTCTTTGATTTATGTGTTGTTATTCCACTGCTCTATCATTTCACCTTGGCACAAAAAGGTTTATCGCCTAAGTTTTATACTGTTGTGTTGTTCAGTATCGGCATGCTAACGACCATCATCAATGTACCAAACCATACGCTTATTGAGCAGCTCACTCATTACTATTTATATGCTATGAGTGCTGTACTTGCAGGCGCCGTTATTTATTTCTGCACAACGCTATTGCGATGTATGGCTAAATACTCTGGCATTAGCGGCGAAGAAAAACTCACTTTTATGGCTAATGATATCGGCAAAAATACGTGGTTTTCAAAGGTACTGTTGGCAGAACTATTGGCTTTTTATTATGCATTTTGCACGTGGTCTGCATTACCAAAACCAAACACGAGCAATCATTTTTCGTACCACCAAAAAAGTGGTCATTATGGAATGATAATAGGCATTACTGTATTTCATATACCAGGCGTCGCATTTTTGCATGTTTTGCTTGCTAATGTATGGCCTGAGATTCTGCTAATATTTACCGCATTGCATATTTACACATTCTATTTATGCTTCGCATTTGCTAAATCTATTAAGCGGCGACTAATAAGGCTCGACTCACACACGCTTCATTTTCAGTGCGGCTTGTTGTTTAGTAACAATATAAATGTTGCAGATATTAAAGAAGTAAAAGTCGTTGGGTATGCGCTTGGCGAAGAAAAAGTAAGCACTAGACTCAACGCAAGCCTGCTCGGTTTTTCCAATATACTAGTCACCTTACGCCAACCAATAAGGCTGCAAATATTCAGTGGTATTTCGCAAACCTATAATGAGGTGCTCATTGGTGTAGATGAGCCGAATGCTTTTACCCAAGCAATTAATGCTGCAAGTAACAACGCGCATTCGGAACACACAAATATTAGTTAAAGTCCCTGTAATGCAAATACTGGAGCTCATATCACTTATAAGCGCTTTGTAAAATAAGCACCGGGCATGGTATTTGTGGAATTAAGCGCCATGCTGTTTCAATAGCCGAATAAAAAACACCAATACGAAAACGACACTTCAGACAGCCAATATTACAATCAGCCATTGTGACATACTCGCTGTGAGAAATTGCCAGTCGAAAAATTGATACTCAAATATGAAACTTTGCATTATTTCACAGATGCAGATAGTGTCATATACAAGACTGAAATATCCATAATATCTATCGATAAAACCTATATGAGGAAGCAGTATGCAACAGCTCAAAACTGATTATCTTGTTGTTGGCAGCGGCGCGGTAAGTATGGCCTTTGTAGATACTATGTTGTCACAAAGCGATGCGACTTTTATTATCGTCGACAAACACCATTTACCAGGCGGGCATTGGAACGACGCATATTCGTTTGTTAGGCTGCATCAACCGTCTGCATTGTATGGAGTAGAGTCAACGCGTTTAGACAAGGGCATAATTGACGAAAACGGCCCAAACAAAGGATATTTCGAACTAGCGAGCGGGGCCGAAATATCGGCCTATTTTCAAAACGTCATGCAAGAGCGTTTTATTGCCTCAAAACGCGTGCAATATTTTGGGATGCACGAATACAAAGGCGATGGTGTTTTTAAGTCCTTACTTTCTGACTCTACTTATCAAGTGAGTATTAATAAGTCATTGGTTGATGGCACGTTTTTTAATACTTCTGTGCCCTCTACTCACACTCGCAAGTTTACCGTTGCACAAGATGCTGTGTGCATAGCGCCTAATGACTTACCTAATCTTGCTGGCCAATACAAACACTATTGTATTCTCGGTGGCGGCAAAACCGCGATGGATGCAAATGTGTGGCTTTTATCAAATGGTGCAAAAGCAGATGCTCTCACTTGGGTATGTCCTCGAGAATCATGGTTGATTAATCGCGCTACTACACAACCGGGTAAAGCGTTTTTTGAGAAAACAGTAGGGTCTGTTGTTTCACAGTTTGAAGCTATGCTAAGTGCCAGTTCTACTGAGGACTTGTTTTTACGACTCGAAGCCGCCGGCAATATGCTAAGAATAGACAAAAGCATTACACCCACTATGTTTCATTACGCCACAATATCAACAGCCGAAGTTGAGCAGCTGAGGCGAATCAAAAACGTGATCCGCAACGAAAAGGTACAAACACTCAACGCACAATCGTTATTCATGCAAAGCGGCGCAACATTCGATATGCCCGCAAACACGCTATTTATAGATTGCACGGCCACAGCGGCGGTTTTTACAGGTGAGCGTGCTTACCCAATATTTGATGACAAACGTATTTTATTGCAAGCGACGTACGCACCGCTTGTAACCTATAGCGCTGCCATTATTGCCTTTGTAGAGGCCAACATAGCTGAGCAAGCAGATAAAAATAAATTGTGTACACCCGTAGTTTTAGCCGACACGCCGCAAGAATGGATAAGGTCTACTACACAAAATATGATGAATCAAAATGCATGGAACCAAGTGCCCGCAATGCGAGATTGGTTAAACAATTGCCGCCTAAACCCTAGCTATGCAGGTGTCAAAGAGGGCGCAATGGCTGAACCCTCAAACCAAATATTGATGCAAAAACTAAAAGAAATCATACAGCCGGCACTGATGAATGCGAGCCAATTAAGATAAGATAAAGCGTGTGCCATCTAATTTTACTAATACTAGGATACTTTTTAAATGCGACTATCCACTAAGCTCTTTTTCTGTGCCACGCTTATTGTCGGCCTATATTTAACATCTGTCGCAACGGCGTCTACCGCGAATACAGAAAAACGCGGCATGCAGCCAAGCGACTATTTCGATTTTGTATTTTTAAGCTCACCTCAAGTGTCGCCAAATGGTCAATCAACCGTTTTTGTTAAAACCCTTGTTAATGATGATGCAAGTGGCCGGCACTCCAGTCTTTATGTATCAACTAATGGAGGCAAGCCACGCGCATTCACCCAAGGTGAATCAGACCGCAGCCCAAAGTGGTCAAAAGATGGTGAACAACTCGCGTTTTTAAGAAGTGTTGACGGCAATCCGCAACTCTTTGTGATGTCTGCATTTGGTGGAGAAGCTAAACAAATAACCGAGCTCGACGATTTCTTATTGGGTTTTGAATGGCTTGGTGACTCAAAACAGTTTTTATTACAGATTGAAACAAGTGCGTTTGATGAAGACGCTAGTAATAATCAAAACGCTGACGAGCAAGGTGATGAGGCGCCCGTGCGAGCCGAACCTGATATTGTGGTGGTAACTCACCCGCTTTATATTGCCAATGGCCAAGGATATTTGTCGGACCTACGCTCACATCTATTCGTGTTCGACACTGAATCAAAAGCATTAACGAGGCTAACTGAAGGCGATGATTTTAATGTATCGTCGCCAGTAGCCAACGCCCGAGGTAACAAAGCTTACTTTCATGCCAATATGACGGGCGATGAATATGAAGGTGGTGACAACCTTGATATATACGAAATCAATATTGAGACAAAAGCGCTTAAAAAATTGACCACACATCAGCATGGTCAATTTAGCGCTAGCCTATCTGCCAATCAAGATAAAATCGCCTACTTGCATACTGAGGCGCCTTTTGCCCAAACCGACCTTTTTATCATGGATGCAAGTGGTGAAAATGCTAAAAACTTGAGTAAACGCTTTGATCGCGACGCAAGTAAAGCACAGTGGGGTGCTAAAGGCCGTTATCTGTATTTTACTGCCTCCGACCATGGCGCTGTAAAACTCTTTAAGCTCGATACTACCAACGCATCAATAAAAGCAATCACGCCTGGCAATAAAACGGTGAGCGCGTTTGATGTATCCGCTGATAATAAGTCCGTTAGCCTTGTAATGGAGTCTTCGATTGAGTTACCTGAGTTATATACTTTGAACCTAGAAAACAATAAATTGACTCAACTAAGCACCTTCAACAAAGACTTGTTAGCGAGCTTATACTTATCACAAGCCGAAGAATTTTGGTTTGAAAACGACAAAGGCATGCGCGTGCAAGGCTTTGTGCATAAACCCATCAACTTTGACGAAAACGAAGTATATCCTCTTATTCTAAATATCAAAGGCGGTCCGGGCGGCATGTGGGGGCATCGTTGGTTTCATGAAAACCAAATGTACGCAGCAAAAGGTTACGTTACGATTTATGTAAACTATAGAGGCAGCAGTGGTTATGGCGATGCTCATACTAGTGCTGTTCAACTAGATTACGGCGGTGCTGATTATGAAGACAACATCCAATTTTTAGATAAGGTACTTGCCGAACATTCGTGGATAGATGATAAAAAACTGTTTATTACTGGCGGCAGCCATGGCGGCTTTTTAACTAACTGGATAACGACTAAAACCAATCGTTTTGTTGCTGCGGTGACACAGCGTAGCGTGAGTTCTTGGATATCAGAAGCTGGCACGCAAGAATTTACACCAAAGCGCATGAACTTGGAGTTTGGCGGCAGCTTATGGGAAAACTTTGACTACTATTGGGACCGCTCTCCTTTGCAGTTTGCAGACAAAGTGACAACACCAACACTGATTATTCATAGCGACCAAGACATGATCACCCCTATTGGCCAAGGTCAAGAATGGTTTTATGCCTTGAAAAATAACAATGTGCCCGTCGAAATGGTGATTTTTAAAGGCGAAACGCACAGCTTGTCGCGCACTGGCACGCCAACTAATTTAGTCGAGAGACTCGACAGAATTATAGAATGGTTTGAACGGTATAATTTATGACGGACACGCCAAAACCAGATACTTGGGACAAAATTCGGGAGCAGTTTGAAAACGCACCTTACCCGAACACGCCTTTAGAAAAAAGCCCGAAAGACGATGCTCATTTATTGCACATTAATAGCATGGTCACTGCGTATTATCAGCGTTATAAGAGGGTTATAAACACCGAGGGCAAAACCATATTAGACGCAGGCTGTGGTTCAGGATACAAGTCTTTAGTTTTGGCACAAGCCAACCCAGGCGCAAAAATAGTGGGCATTGATATCTCTGAAAAGTCGGTAGAGCTTGCAAAAAAGAGATTAGAGTATCATGGATTTACAAATACTGAGTTTCACGTTTTGTC
>CAZXTD010000019.1:0-42315 GCA_964643575.1 uncultured Glaciecola sp.
GCCGTCATGATATGAGCTTTGGTGCCGTAACCGATGGTCGCACCTAATGGTTGCCCGGCTAGCATGTGCGCACCATCTAATTGACCGTCGATAACTCGGTCAAGTAATACTTTCCAATTGGCTTGGGCTTCTAGGGTGACATACAAGCCTTCATCTTCAAAATACCCGCGCTCATAGGCAATGGCTAAAGGTGCCATGTCGGTTAGTTTAATAAAGCCAAACTTTAGCTCTTCTTTTTCAGGGTAGCCTAATTCTTGTGATACCGCGCTACCTACTCCAATGAGTGTGCTTGCTAGCGCAACAAGTGTAAGGTGCTTTGTTAATGTTTTACCAAGGGCTTTTATACCAAGGGCTTTTACCAGCTTCATAATCATGTTTCCTTTAGTTAAATTTTAGACAAAAAAAAGCCCACAAATCTGCCGCATGACCAGCAGATTAAGTGGGCTACATTGCCTAAGTATTAATGCTTCAGCGCATCTTTACTTGTTTGTTAAGGTTACGACACAGTGTTTTATTATTATGTTAACGCTTATAGTTTTTATTATTGCGCACTGCTTTTTTGTTACTCGATATGCTTTGGACAGTTAATCATTAACTCGTTTTATTCCCTTCGCTTGCTCATTATGAGCGTTGTCCTTAAAAGCGTTTTCCCTAAAAAGCGATATCGAGATTAACTTACGTAAGCTCCATACACTTTTAGTAAAGCATCTATAGTGCCAACTTTTATTATCTAGTATTTTCAATAACTTAAGAACTTATAAGTAAAAAAACAATGCCTCTTTGAATTAATAAAGTGCAAAGTCCGCACCAGCTAAGTGCTTTTTTGTTTTATTTGATTCTCGCATTCAGTGCAAAATCGAAAATATCTTCTCTAAAACAAGTGCTGACGTTTGAGGTGCTTAAATCTGAAAATCGTGCGCTGTCAAAAGCAGTTAGCAGCTTGTTTAAAATCCATTCGCCTTGTTCTTGGTCGGGCCTATTGAGCGCAAACCTGCCGCTAGTGCCGCTCGCAAATGCCGAACAAAAACGATTGTAATGTGGAATGTGCCGTGGGGTGCTACCCTCAAGCGTCAAACAACTCCCAATAAGTGAAGGCGCGATGTAGTCTATCGCAGTATCTAAATATTGCTCTTGCGCCAGTATTCGAGCGGCTTCAAACCTATTGGGGACATCTTTTAGCCACTCGCAGGCATCTATAATTGCAGCGCATAGCAAGTTAAACTGCTCTGGACGCTCATTGTAGGCTTTTGCCGTAAGCCCCAATACTTTTTCGGCTTTGTCTTCCCATATGTCATAGGAAGTCACAATAGTCACACCGGTTTGTTTACGCACAGAGCTAGCATTATATGGGCCGCCAACGCAAAAACCGTCGATATCAGCACTATCTAAGCTATCCACCATGCTTGTAGGCGGTATAAATAAAAGCTCGACTTCATCTAGCAAAATGTTCCCTTGTGCAAAATAGTCGAGTACTTGCAAATAATGGCAACTAAAAGGAAAAACCGTTGCGAAACGCAATTTAGGAAGACCTTGCGCTTTTCTTTTTGTAATAACACCTTTAAGTACTTTTGCAGGCAATGGCAACACATTTGGAGATAGATGAAGCCCTTCGTCATTTTTGATATGCGTCTGCAACTCGTCATATAAGGCCGTACTAATGGTAATAGCATTGCCATTTTGGCTCGTGATGAGCGGTGTTATAATATCTTTACGGCCGCCACTGGCACCAATCGCGCTTGCAAGTGGCATGGGTGCTAACATTTGTGCAGCATCAAGCAAACCAGCTTCTACCTTATCGCGCAAGGTCGCCCATGAATTTTGCGGCTTAAGCGTCACGTTTAGGCCGTATTTGGCAAACATGCCTTTTTCTTGCGCAATTATATAAGGCGCTGCATCGGTAAGTTTCACATAGCCCAAGCTAAATTGTGTCAGTTCTGTCATGGTAAATTCTTGAGTAGAGTCAGAAGATTAGACGACACCTGCTCGAGCTTTTGCCCGCTATCCATGGCCATTTTGCGCATTGCCTTGTAGGCAGAGGCTTCATCTAAATTTTGTTTTTTCATCAATAAACGCTTAGCTTGATCAATCGTTTTATGTGCCTCAAGCTGATATTGACTGGTTCGAAGCGCCTGTTTTAATTCTTGAAACTCCTCAAAGCGAGCAGAGGCAGCATCTAAAATAGAACGCACCCGAGTCAAGTCTGCGTTTCCCGTTACATAAGCGCTTACGCCTGACTTAATTGACCGCTTTATGATAGAAGCGTCTTCAGTTTCAGCAAACATTACAATAGGTTTTGGATTGATTTGGTTTAGCATATGAAGGCTATCGAGAATATCGCGGTCGGGAGATTCGATATCAATCACAATCATATCTGGCTGACTTTTTTCTACCAGCTTTAGCAAAGAAGCACCTAAGCTTTCTTGATGTGTCACGCAATATTCAGAGCCCTCGAGAGCTTGAATCAGTGCTTCTGCGCGCACTGTGTTGTCATCAATTAGGAGTATATTCAATACCGCACATACCAAGGAATATCGCGCATGCCTTACCTTCTTTTGAAGGTAACTAACTAGCTCGCGAAGATTACACACATACCGAGAGTAAGCAATCTCTTTGCCATGCTTAATACTTGTTGTGGACTAAATTTATAGTATAAATATCAACAAGTTAAATTTTTATTTAGATACTATTAAAGATGAATATAATAGAAACAGTAGATCTATTTCACTATTGTGGTGCAAATGCACGCTTGCTTGTACTATAAAGTAAAATTTTTCATCGCTTCTGAATGTAGTTGCATAGGATTCATTGTCACCGCTTGATAGTGCTCGACAACTCTCCCTACAACGATAAGAGCAGGTCCAGTGAAGGTTTGAACCTTCTGGTGAGACGCTATTGTTTCTAAATTCCCCGACACCATCTGTTGTTTTTCGGTACAAGCATTATCGATAACGGCAATTGGAAAGTCTTCGTCAAGGCCCGCTTCAATCAAGCGAGCTGCAATTAAGCTAAGTTTCGACAAGCCCATATAAAAAACCAAGGTTTCGGTTTCACAGTTGTTGGTAATTTGCTGCCAGTTGGGTTCGTCCTGAATGCTTTGTAAGCTGGCCGTTACATAGCGCACCGACTGCGCGCATTCTCGATGGGTTAAACTTAAACCGGTATAAGCCGAAGCCCCAGATGCCGCAGTAATACCAGGGATAATACAAAAGGGAATGTTGTGCTCGGCAAGTCGTTTGGTTTCTTCAAGTGTGCGTGCAAAAATTGCAGGGTCGCCGCCTTTTAAACGAACCACGCGTTTACCCATTTGGGCTTGTTGTACAACAAGGTCACAAATGTCGCGTTGCAACATACTATGTTTGCCACAGCGCTTGCCCACAAACAGCTTTTCGGTGGTGTTAGATATTAGGCGCAAAATATCTTCAGAAACTAACCAGTCAAACAATACCACATCTGCGTTTTGTAAAGCTTTAAGACCTTTTATTGTCATTAAATCAGCATCGCCTGGGCCAGCTCCAACAATAATTACTTGGCCTTGTGAGCTTTTATGGTCTGTAAAAGTGCGATCAACAAAGTTGTCGTCTTTTCTTAAATATTTCGGGGCTTTAAAACCAATACTTCTAAACAACGAAGTAATACCATGCAAGGGCGTTTTGAGGGCAGAAGTAAGCGTCATTGTGAGAGTTCCATTTTGGTAATCGTTTTATTTTCAATAGCCGCGCTGGGGGCTTTTTTTGTGCCGGCTATCATGCTTGCTAGCTCACTCTTGCAAGAGCCGCAATTGGTTCCGCACAGAAGCGCTGCACCTAGTCTGTCAACCGTGTTGCACCCATGCGCAATAGCAGCTTCAATCGTATTTTGTCTTACTTTAAAACATGAGCAGATGAGCCTTCCTTGCGACAACTCTGGTGGTGTTGAGGCTTGTAAAAGATGCTTTTTATTAGCCTGACTAAGGTCAGATTGAGAAAAGCACTCTTTAATAAACTCAGAGTTTAGTAAATCGTGAGCACTTTGAGATACATCGGATGGTGTCAAAGCCATGTGCTCTACTTCAATCAGATACGCCACTAATTGTTGGTCGGCAAAGCCCAAAAACGTTTTGGCAAAACACCGACCTGTATCGCCAGTTTTATCGCTATAAAGAGGCTTGGACAACCACGCTATATTATTAGTTTGGTATTGTGCTAAGCGCTCGGTTACTGCCAAGTGTGCGATTGTGTGTTTGGAGTCGAAATCTTTATCATTTCTATCACTGGCACTATCATTAGCGCTATTACTGGCAATATCTGCTAGTAGATAGATATCAAAGCCATCCTGATGAATATGCACTTCATAATCCGCTAGCTTCGGTTTTAATGAACTGCCTAAATCAACACAATCCGGTTTAATTGCCAATGCATAAGTTGATATTGTTTGTACTTTTTGTACTGAAACCGCTGCATGTTTTAACTCAGGCTGACCAGAAATTGCGTCATTGGCCGAGGTAAACAAACTCGCAAGCCCCATATGGCTACTGTTCGATTTACTCCAATGAATAGGTAAAAACAGCTCCCCCATTTTTACGTCTTCTGTCATAAAAACAGGAACGATTACGGGCGGTACATTGCTAGAATAATTTTTTGGTTGCTCTGTTCGCAATTCAACTAAGTCGTTTGAATTGAGGCCTAAAGTTTGTGCATCTTTAGGGTTAATCGACAGCTCTGCTTGCTGGGTATGCTCAATCAGCGCAGGGGCTTTTCCTGTGCGTGTCATAGTGTGCCACTGGTCGCGCATACGCCCAGTGTTAAGTATGTACGGAAATTCTGGCGAACAAAGCTGCTCAGGCAGTTTTGCAACAATCGGTATAAAATTGGCTTTATGGTTTGGCGTAAAAAAGTGTCCCTTGGTAAACAACCGCTTTGTACCAGCAGGATTTTGCTTATTTACTGGCCATTGAACTGGACGTAAATTGTTATAATCAGCGCGGCTTAAGTCAGACAAACCTGAAATATCAAAATCACGTTCGCCTTTATTCTCAAATGCACTCAGTTGTGCGTGCTCAGCAAATATGTCTGATGCATCTTGGTAGTCAAAGGCTTCAGTAAACCCAAGTTTTTGCGCCAAAGCTTGAACAATTTGCCAATCGTGCTTGCTTTCGCCAAGCAGCGGCATGATGCCGCGTTGACGCGAAATACAGCGTTCAGAATTTGTCACCGTTCCGTTTTTTTCTGACCAGCCTGATGCCGGTAAAACAATATCGGCAAAGGCAAGCGTATCGTTTTTTTCAACAATATCACTGACCACTACCATCTCACATTTAGATAGTGCAGCTTCAACCTCAGCACGATTAGGCATGCTGACTACAGGGTTTGTCCCCATAATCCAAACAAACTTAATCTTGCCTTTTGCCATGTTTGCAAACATATCCACGGCTTTAAGTCCGGTCTTTTGCACCATATTAGGCGCTTTCCAAAAGCGCTGAACACGGTCATTATGAATGGGGTTATCAATATCCATATGGGCAGCCAACATATTTGCTAAACCGCCTACTTCGCGGCCGCCCATTGCGTTGGGTTGGCCAGTAATGGAAAACGGACCACTTCCTTCACGACCAATTTTGCCGCTGGCTAAATGGCAATTGATGATGCTATTCGCTTTATCAACGCCCGAGGTCGACTGATTGATACCCATAGAATAAAAGCTAATGGCGGAGTCTGCGCTAGCAAATAAAGCGTAAAAGTTATGTAGAAGTGCTTCGTCAATCTCTGCTGCAGCGGCAACTGCTTGCGTTGTATATTGTTTAAGGGATTCGGTGAGGTCTTCAAACCCATTTGTGTGTTGTTGAATATAAGCGTAATCGCACAATTGGTTAGTAATCAAAAACTGTAATAGGCCATTAAATACCCAAGCGTCGGTACCGGGTTTAATCGCCAAGTGAATATCAGCTGCGTTACTTGTTGCTGTTTTACGCGGGTCAATCACCACTAACTTGCGTTGAGAATTGGCGGCAATAGCAGCTTGCATGCGTTGAAATAAAATAGGATGCGTCCAAGCTGCATTTGAACCCACTAATACTAAAAGGTCGCTTTGCTCGAGATCTTCATAACAGCATGGCACTGCGTCGGCACCAAAAGCACGCTTGTATGCAGCAACAGCAGACGACATACACAAACGTGAGTTAGTATCTACATTCGCGCTGCCAATAAAGCCTTTCATTAGCTAGTTGGCAATATAGTAATCTTCGGTTAGTAACTGTCCCGATAAATAAAACGCGACTGAATCTGGACCATGCTCAGCGATACATTGCTGAATGTGGCTTGCCATATCATCAAGCGCTTTGTTCCAGCTCACCCTATTGCCATGCTTACTCGGGTAAGTAAGACGTTGTTCAGGACCATTGGTGTCGAGCAAATGGCTTCCTTTTACGCATAGCTTACCTAGGTTGGCAGGATGACTCACATCACCTTTTAAATCCTTGAGTGTGAGCCTTGAGTCAGTCACTTCAGCGTTTTCGTTAACACTCACCTTACTGTCACACGTTAGGGCAATGCCACAACCTACCCCACAATAAGGACAAGTGCTTTTTGCATCACTTGTTTGCCAATGATGACCTTGCGCGAGTTCGCTTGGTATTGGCGAAGTGGTGAGTGGCGAATTATTTGTCATATAGGGATTTTCTTTTTAAGCCGAAGGGGCTTCAGCTGCGCTGTTAGTAGGCATATGCAGCAGCACATTACTGTCAACTACATCCACTTTATACACCCTAACGGACACGTTTTCGTCTTCTAAACAATGACCATCGAGCAGGCTAAAATGTTGCTTATACAGTGGCGAGCAAATACAAATTTCTGCACCAATAGAGCATATCAGCCCCCGCGACAACACATTTGCATTACCGAAGGGATCGTAGTTATCACATGCAAAGGCTTTAAGCGCTCCGCTTTGTTCTAATAGAGCAAAGATTGCTATTTGCTTACCATCAAGCAAAACACAAACGCCAGAGTTAAGCACGAGGTCTTCTTTAGTGCAGGCCTTTATTATTTGGATATCTGCTTGGGTCTTTGTCGCCTTTGTTGAGACGGGATTCATCGTTGTCATATTCATTACACCACTTCAATAATCTTGATTTGTTTATTCGCGTGGCTTTTAGCCTCAAGTTCTTCAGCCTTGGCAGGGCGAATTTGACCGCGCTCTTCAACAAAGCGGATATTGTCATCACTTGCCTTTGAATTAACAAACTGTACAAAGCGGCGTTTGTGCTCGGGCGTTTCAAGCGCGGTTTTCCACTCACACTGGTAGGTGCCAATCACATCTTGCATATTGCTTTCTAGCTGAGCACATATGCCTAGGCTATCTTCAATAACCACTTGTTTAAGATAGTCGAGACCACCTTCCATGTTTTGCATCCACACAGAGGTACGCTGCAAACGGTCTGCTGTTTTCACATAAAACATCAAAATGCGGTCAACATAAGCGATTAGGGTTTGGTCATCTAAGTCGGTTGCAAATAAATCTGCGTGCCGAGGTTTCATGCCGCCATTGCCACACACATATAAGTTCCAGCCGCCCTCGGTTGCAATAATGCCAATATCTTTACTTTGTGCTTCAGCGCACTCGCGGGTGCATCCCGACACTGCAAACTTTAATTTATGTGGTGCACGTAAACCCTTGTAACGATTTTCGATATCAATCGCCATGCCCATTGAATCTTGCACGCCAAAGCGGCACCACGAATCGCCAACACACGACTTAACGGTGCGCACAGCCTTTGCATATGCGTGCCCGGTTTCAAAGCCACCTGCGATGAGTTGTTCCCATATTTCGGGTAGTTGTTCAACCCGAGCGCCAAATAGGTCGATACGTTGGCCGCCTGTAATCTTTGTGTAGAGTTTGTATTTTTCTGCAATTTCGCCAAGCAAAATGAGTTTTTGTGGTGTCACTTCGCCTGCGGCCATGCGTGGCACAATAGAGTAAGTGCCATCTTTTTGCATATTGCCTAGGTAAATGTCGTTGGTGTCTTGCAAGCCAACGTGAGCTTTGGCAAGCACAAATTCGTTATACACCGAGGCTAAAATACTGGCCACCGCAGGCTTACAAACTTCACAGCCCAAACCTTCACCATGTTTGCTTAGTAATTCGTCAAAGGTTTTAATTTGTTCTACTTTAATAAGGTCGTACAAGCCCTGACGAGTAAAGGGTAAATGCTCGCAAATAGCAGTGCTCACAGCCACACCACGCTTAGTAAGTTCGCTGTCGACTACCGACTTAAGCAGTGATGAACAGCCGCCGCAGCCTGTGCTTGCTTTGGTACAACTTTTGATATCAGCTAAGCTGTCGCTGCCATTATCAATCGCCTCTATCACGTCACCCTTGGTCACGTTATGGCACGAACAAAGCGTTGCCGCAGCAGGCAAACTGTCGGCACCTAAAGCAGGGGCACCTGCGCTGCCATCTGAGCTTGGCAGAATCAAGGACTCTGGCGACTCCGGTAATTCAATTTCATTTAATACGTACTGGAGTAAAGTGTCGTATTCACTGGTATCACCTACTAGCACAGCGCCTAAAAGTGTTTTTTGGTTTTCATCTACAACCAGTTTTTTATAAACACCCTTTGGCTGATTTGCATAGGTGTATACCAGAGCGCCTTCGGTTTTTGCATGGGCATCACCAATTGAGCCAACTTCGACACCCATGAGCTTTAATTTAGTGCTCATATCTGCGCCGGTAAAGCTATTGTCGATACCACAAATATGATCGGCAACAACTCGGGCCATGGCATAGCCTGGTGCAACCAAGCCAAATATTTTGTTTTGCCAGAGCGCGCATTCACCAATCGCGTAAATATTTTCATCTGAGGTTTGGCAAGCGTCATTTATCACAATACCCCCGCGCTCTCCCATGCTTAAGCCCGACTGCTTAGCTAAAGCATCAGAAGGGCGAATACCCGCAGAAAACAAAATCATGTCAGTTTCGAGCGCGCTACCATCGGCAAATTGCATGACGTAGCGGCTGTCGGTGCCCTTTTCAATTACTTGCGTTGCTTTTTGCGTGTGCACAGTTACGCCCAGCTCACTAATCTTGTCGCGCAGTACGCGGCCGCCTGCAGGGTCAAGCTGAACAGCCATAAGTTGAGGTGCAAACTCGACCACGTGAGTTTCAAGCCCTGCTTCTTTTAAAGCATTGGCAGCTTCTAAGCCAAGCAAACCACCGCCTACAACTACGCCCGTTTTACTTACATCTGCGGCTGCTTGAATATTATGTAAGTCTTCAATAGTACGATAAACCAAACAATGCTCTTGCTCGTTGCCGGGAATAGGCGGTACGAAAGGATATGAACCTGTGGCAAGCACTAGGGTTTGATAAGAAAAACTATCGCCGCTTGTGGTGGTAACCTTTTTGGCACTGCGGTCGATTTCATTTACCCATGCGTTTAATTGGTATTGAATGCTTTGCGCGTCATATTCAGCTTCGGTTGGCATGGCAAGGTCGTCAGCGGTTTTGCCACTGAAAAACTCAGACAAATGAACACGGTCGTAAGCTAACCTTGGCTCTCCGCTCAATACTCTAATAGAAATATTGGGGTTAATGGTACGAAGTTGAGTGACAAAGTGATGCCCTACCATCCCGTTACCAATGACTAATACGTCGTCTTTATAATCTGCCATTTTGCTATGCCTTTTATTTACCTGGGTTATTTGCCCAGGTTATTTACGGATGTTATTTTTGCCAAAAAAAAACCCACAAGCGGTTAAGCTTGTGGGCATCTTTGCCTAGTTTTAAACGTCTTTTTGACCTTTAAAAAATTGTCTGTTGTAGAAAAACCAAGCGGGCTTTTCGTTGTTTGCCATTGCTACAATGACTTTTACTAAACATCAACATCCAATAATAGTGCCAATTAAATTTTTTTATTTATTTCATACACTTGCGATTTTAGAGTGGCTGAGCGCTTAATTATCTGCACCACAATAGCGCGATCACGAACCAAAACAATGCGATATAAGCTTACGACAGGTCTTCTGCTAGCATGATTGCGTTGCCATCTGGGTCGAAGAAAGTCGCCAAGCTTACCATACCGTCAATAGTTATCGTGTCACCATCAAATTTTACTGACTCTTGTTCAAGTGCAGACCTTGCCTTGTTTATATTCGCCACTCCAAATACGGGCACACAGTTACCCGCTGACACTTTGTCCGTGTCTCCTAATCCAAGCGTGACACCAGGAACCGTTGTTTGAAGTTCGGTCCACCCAGCCTCATCGATAGAAAATATTTCTTCAAAACCTAAGTGAGTGTTATACCACTTTGCAGACTGGGCGCGGTCGGTAACAGCGATAGACAATGTGAGTTGGTCGTTGAGATTTACTGTAGGCATGGTATTATCCTTTAGTTAAAACACTAATTTATAGTAAATATAAAAAATGGTCAATGATGATTTTTATCGCCTTTGTTCGAAGGCTTGGACATTGCGCATTTTGTCTTATCTTGGGCAAGGGGGCAGCGCTCGCATTTCGCCTATGTCGCATGCGCTTGACACTGGCCGAACCGCAATAACTGCCTCAATCGCTTATTTAATAGAGCTCGGCTATATAACAAGAACCAAAGGGCATGGCCATCCCCTTCGACCGGCTTTTGAACTTACCAAGCAAGGGGAAACAATAGCTGCATGGGCAATTGACTTAGATGAAATGCTTGCACCAAACAACTGGCACATCGCCGCTCGAACTTGGTCACTGCCTGTAATGCGCCTAACACAATCAACACCTCGATTTGGGCAGTTACGGTCAAACCTACAACCCGTTACCGACCGAGCGCTATCGCAAACCTTGAAAGTGCTTACTCACCACGATTGGATTACAAGAGCCGTTAACATTGACGCTGCGCCGCCTGAAGTATCTTACGCTCCTTGTGGATTGGGAGAGATATTGGTTCCGTGCTTAGAGAAAAGTTTTAGTTTATAGTTTTGGTGTTAAATATGGACCATAGTGGACCATAGTGGACCATAGGGTCAGAGACCTTGAAAATTTAAACAATAGCGTTAACTATGGCTATTTCTTTGCGTGTCTCAGCTCTTCAATTTCTAGTCTAAGAATTTCAGGGCGTTCGTGAATTGGCAATAATTGATTTTCAAACTCTTCGTGTCTGTCTCGCATAGCCGACCTTTCGAGTGTTTCTAAATAACCTTCATCAGTAATCGTAGCGCATCCTGATATCAAGAATGAGGAAAGCACACATGCCGCAGATATTTTAATTGATCGCTTCAAGTTGGATTGTTCCTTTATTCGCCCAGTTGGTTTAACGTACCTTTTATGATTGAATATTGCAACAAACGTGAAACGTGATATTCGCAAGCACTAAATGCTGCTAGCGCCTTTGAGGCACATATCAACATGCGGTATACCGTCTTCTAAATAGTGCTCTGATGATTCGGCAAAACCGAAGCTTTGATACAGCGAAACCAAGTGGCTTTGTGCACCAATTGTGATGCTTTGATTTGGCCACAGTAACTGCATATGCTCAATGGTGGAAGCAATAAGCTGTTTACCAAACCCAGACCCTCTTGCTTGTTTAGCAATAATCACACGTCCAAAGCTTGGCGTATCATAACTCAACCCTGCAGGCAGAAGCCTTGCGTATCCGAAGAGATCTGAATCTTTCGTTATCAGCAGATGGTGTACGTTAGCTTGTGTGTCTTTATCGTCGATGTCTTGATAAATACAGGTTTGTTCGACAACAAAGACTTCGCTTCTTAAACGCAGTAGGTCGTATAGCTGGTGGGTGCTTAAGTTGTCAAATTTGAGGCAGCTGGTTTGCATTAGAAAAAACGATCCGGAGTATTCATTGACTGCTGAGAAGTATAAATGACTCCGAAATGATTACAAATGCTTCTCGGCAGCTTCAAGTTCGACATTCTAGCGGTTTTCTTCATCTGCTTTGGGCTTGGTAAAGCGAGCAAAAGCATAAAAAAGCACTGGGGTTAAAAACTAAGTCATTATGCTTAATCGCAATGTCTAAGTCTGGTTCTGACTCCATTAGCAACAGAAGATAATGCAATGTCACGTCTATACTGCGAGTTGTCAATTTAACTATTGCCTGTCTCTCACTGTCACTCAACTTCGAGAGTAAGTTAGCTATTTCTGCCGAGCTCGGCGGGTTTCTGAATGGGCACTCCCTCACTTTTTAGCCCATACTGTTGCACTATGTACTTTTCATAATTAAAAATATTGAAAAGACTAGGGTGCAGTGTTTTTTCACTGAACACACCGCACGGTTTAACTGTTAACACATACGGCGTATTGTTTGTAATAACAACTGAAGTCTTTTGAGCACCTTCGTAGCACTTAGTATGAAGAAAAACGGAAAAAACTCGTTTATGCTCATCTGCGACACAAACGAGTGTGAAAAAAAGTAGTGAGATAACTAACAAACTCTTCAAAGTTGTCCTGCTTACAAGCATCTCGTAACCTTTCCATACCAGTGGGTAAAGTTGAATGGCGTTTATCATAACTCATTGCGCTGCCCGAACCTATCGGTTGATGGAAAAGGTCCATTGTATGTACAAATTTATACGCTTCTATCTTAATAGCGTTCTAAGTTCATGATGTTTTTTTGATGTTCTAGAGGCTCACTCACCTTATTACAATCGTTCTAGTAGTTTCGTCGATGGTAAAGTCAATTATACTACTATTTGTATTTTCGCTACCGGACTCAACATTTTGATTGTTCGAAACTTTTTCTGCGTAGTTTGCATAAGATGATGACTCTTTGAAGAAATACAAATGCTGTCTTATAGGCAAATCTAGCTTGGGTCCGTCGACTAAAATCATCGTGTAATCAACTTCTGATTTTTCGAATATACAACGAATAGAAACAGTATCTTGGATGATTGCTGTGTCGATTACTTTCGTTTTAAATTGCACTTCATATAGTAAGCCGTCAACTAATTCACTTACTTGGGCAACATTGCTACCGTGCGCTATGGCATCACTAAAAAAATATGGCTGCGCTAGGCGAGAAAAGTTGTTGTTAACATAATCGAAACAACTTTTTACAAGTAGGTTACTGACATTGCTCGTAATTTGACGGTCTTGGTCGTTATTTTTGCAGCCCTGCGTAATGAAGATTACGAGCACTATAAACAAATACTGCAATTTATACTTTTTCATTTTACTAAGTCACTATCAAGTACATTGACTTTGGCATACCACCGCTTGTGATAAATACACAACTACTAGAGTCTTGATATCTAAGCTGTCGGTTCAAGTGATATGCATCTAAGTAACCTTCTTTCAATAATGTTTTCTCGTAAGTCTTCAATACTCAGTTTCTGAAAAGTGTCGGAAGAAATCTTATCTAGTTTTATGATCGCACACTCGTCAAAATAAAAAGTGTTTTTGCCATGAGCGTCGTTACCCCTAAACAGAACTAAAAAAATAGTTTCAGCATACGGTAATTCCACGGGAGCAATATCTCTATTTTCTGCAAAAAAGGAATCTCCCTCTGTAAATTGTTTGTCAAAAGATTTGATAATAAAGAATTCATCAAGCGTTTCTTCTTTATGGGCAAGCCATAATTGTTTAGCTCGAATCGGGTCTATATTTTGATTCCACTCTAAAAAACTACTCACAAAATTATCATAAGACAAGGCGCCACCAATCTTTGATACAACAATTATTGAGTAAGCAGAGTCTAGGTATTTTGCCATCGACTGTTTATCTCTTCCGTAAGGAGGCGTGCTTGAATATACAGAACCTGAAAGAGATAGCGCAGCAAGGAATAGAGTTGTATGAACGATTAGATTTCTGCATAAATTTTTCATTATTGCGCCTTACAAAATATTACCTCATGATTCGCCCAACATTCTAATACTGCCACAATGGGTGTTGACATCAAATTCCATTTTATTTTTAGTTTTGAGCAGTTTACCTTCGGCACTAACAAAGCCTTTACTGACGGCCAGCCATTCTCAAACATTCTTTTCCGAAACGCGTAGAATCAGTCATATGATAATTTAGAACATTTTTGATTGGTCACAGAGACTCGGTCGGTAGAAAATAATGGCTCAAATAATTCTTGAGGTTGTATATCGTCAATTTCAAGATACGTTAGAGACAAAGCGACTTGGTATTCAACATCTGGCTTCAAAATATAATTAGTCGCGATATCTATATTGTATGTATGTTCTTCACCGGAATTTAGTTTCATGAAATGGCTATAAACCTCACAATGATTACAAGTGCTTCCAATAAATTTTGCTTTTTTAGCATCATCTATCAAATTAGTAATACCGTTTTCAATATCTAAATATGCCTGCGTCTCAACTACCGCAAGAAATGGCAAAGACATTTTATTCGTTCCTAAAAAAAATGGGTATTGATAATTTATTGGTTTTTCTGTTTTGTTTTCTATTTTTAAGGATAATGTCAAGTTAGCTGTTTGCGTATTTTTACAACTTAAGGTCGCCAATAAACTTCTATCTTTTATCCTTGATACCTCTTGTTTAGCAATTGCAACTTGGCTTAAGAAAAATATCGTAACTATTACCGCGCAAATTTCTCGAAATAATATATTCATCTCAATCTCCCATTTACCGCATTTTGAAATTGATACGTGTTGTCCATCAAACTAGACTGCATATTGCGCACATCAGCTCGACTTTCAAAACGAGGATGTATCGAATTCGCTTTAATTGCTTTCGATTGTAGAAGCTTAAATGCACTTGGCCGACTCATTCCTGCATGTACTCCTCCGGTTTCGTGATGAATTTTGTGAGTCAGTAAACCACTTACCCAAGAGGAGTCTTGCAATGCCCTAGCTAAAAGGCCAATTGTACCGTTAGGGAATTGAATCCCACCTAGCCCACTTGCCATTGATATCTCAAGTGCAACTATAATACTGATAGGCTGTAAGCGCATATTCAATAGCTGTGCCAATGGCAGTAGTGGCGTATATGGTGGCTACATAATTTAAAGCATAACTAATTAGTGTGATGCCCTAATATAACTCAAGGGAACCGCTTTATTAAACGGATTGTTCATTTCGTAGCTTTAACGATTAAAGCTTTGGATATTATTGGGTTATTGTATAAACGGGTCTGCTTGCAAAAAACGGCCGAGTGAGGCTAGCCCTTTTAGGTGCTAATTGATCTACCTTTTGCTGTCCAAAAATCTCGTTATTTTTTTTGCATCACGTGCAATGGCATATTCCGCAACTCCTTGGTTTTTTGCGTCCACGATATTAACATCTAAGCCCCTTGATAATAACTCTTTGAATACTTTCACATTATCTGAAGCGCTTGCCGCGAGTAAGTTGATATCGTTGTCGATTTGATCGTCATATCGCCTTTGCGTGAGCATATAATTAACTATTTCATTTTGCCCCATTTGAAGAGCATAGTAGAACAATGATTTAGGTTTACAATTTACAATCAATTTGGGAACTGCTTCTTCTAACGCATTTAAAGCATGTAGAGGTGAATGAATATTGTATAGTACAGAGCAAGTAAATTCCTCTAAACGAGGAAGGCTTTGCGCCTTGTCTGTTTTCGCATAGTAAGTAAATACCGTCCTGATTGTTTCAGCCTTTTGAGTTGATAAGATATACCTATAAAAAATATACTGTTCGTCAAAAGAGAAATTCTCTATTATGTCTAAGCATTGATTGAACGCTTTTGGCGTAACTTCAGAAGACTCATTGCTTAGCCATTCACAATTAGCATTTGTGTTTCCCGAATATAACAAGGTTAATAAAAGCACATTTCTTATTTTCATAACTTTATTTTCCATAGTTATTTAACAATACTTTAATATGATAGTCTTGTATTTTACCTGATGTAGAGCCCATGATATCGCTCTCATGACCTGACATAGTGACTGATTTGAAACTACCATCTGCTTGTCTGACATCGGTATAAGTATCTCCAAAACCTAATATATGCATAAACTCATGTGTCGCAACCGTTTGAATATTTTTCTCTAACATTGATAATTTTATTTTGCTACCACCATGCTCAGCATGCGAACGAAAAAAAGAGCCATTTTGGGGAGGTAACCCTCGAACGGCGTTTAATTTCACGTCGCCTTGCCCTTCCCACATAGTGTACTCAAGATCAATATCAATTCTATAGGTTTTTCCGTCAACACTATATTCCGCCTCCATTTCACTTTCTAAGTGACTTATGAATTCTTCAGCTGCATATTCTCCCAAAGAATAAACGGTCCCTGATATCTTAATAACTCCTTCATTTTCCGTGATTTTTAAGCCATTGCTTTTTGTCCGGAATAAACTTTCAGTCGTGGCTTGCAATGCTTTAACATTTGTCTTAGCTTGAGCCCCTTGACCTCCGTTACTCTGCGGTGCATTCATTTTTTTGGGCGGATTATCACTGTTTACTTTATTGGTATTGCTATTCCCTTGTTCTTGAGAAGATGATAACGCAGAGCCAATACCTCTTATTACAGCCCCCTCAATCATTCCCTTAACATAACTCTTAGCAAACCCACCTGCAAAGTTTGCCATCGCAGTACCACCACCTTCAATCGCATTTACCACGCCTTTTGCCAACTGAAAATAACCATAGTACTGATAGGCTGTAAGCGCATATCCAATAGCTGTGCCAATGGCTGTGGTCGCATATGTGGTAGCTATATAATTTAAAGCATAACTAATTAGTGTTGCCCAAATATAGCCTGAGGGATCCGTTTTGTTAAGCGGGTTATTCATCACATAGCTATAGCGATTAAAGCTTTGAATATTATTAGGTTGTTGTACAAATGGGTCGGCCTGTAAAAATCGTCCTATTACAGGGTCGTATATACGCCCGCCCATATGCACTAGCGCTAACTCGTCGAGTTGCTCATGACCAGTATAACCGCGCAGAGTTATGCTGCTGGTATATGAAGCTATACGATTATGCTCACGCGCCCAAGTACTGGCATTACGCCTTGCACCAAATACATCAAAACTCATTTCTTGCTCGCGTTGTCCGTTGGATTTAACAATGACATGAGTAGAGCCTAAATGGTCGGTTAATAAGTAACGCACTGTTTTAGTTGCATTAACTTGGGTAATTAGAATTTTATCACCAATATATCGCTTAGCCTGCCATACCGATGAGTTGGGGAGCTTAACAAATTCAACATTGCCCACGTAATGAGTGTGCTTAGGTTGCGACGATTGACTGTAGTTGGTCTCAATACGTTTAAATCGCTTACCACCCACACCATAACTAAAGTCGACTTTATATCCTGACTTTGAGATACGCGTTGGCTTGTTAAAAGTGTTAGTCAAAAAAGTACGCTGGTTATCACGAATGATATTACCTGCCGAATCGTAAGTGTAGTCGTTATTAATTGAGCCACGTACCGACTTTACTGCATGTGGCTTACTTGCATGATATACATAATTACCCACACCCGACTTACTGGTGATATTGCCAATCGCATTGTAAGCAATATTGGTAGTGACGCTGCTTGCGCCGCTCACGCGAGACTGTGTCACGCGGTTAAGTGCATCGTAGGCAAAATCTTCACGTAAATTTTTGGATAAATCGCGGCGATAACTTAAGTTGCCTTTATTGTCCCAGTCATACTGTAGGTTTTGTAAGGTATTACTACCTACCGTAGTGCGAACTTGATTAAGTAAACCGGTATCGCTGTCGTAGGTCATGCTTCTGTTAATTATTCCACCAAAGCGGTCGCTGTTTATGTTGCCATAACTATCTATACTATTTGCTTGCCAATAGAGCGCGTTGGTCTCGGCATCGCGCAACTGATACGCCCAGTTTTGGCTATTGTACACGTGCTTGACTGCGTAGCCTGATGCGTCTGTTTCTTTTACTAGGCGACCTGCAGCATCGTATTCTTTTTTCTCTGTGTAACTGTATCCAGGAAATGATGTTTTTACTTCTTTAACTCGGCTAAACGTGTCATAAAACTGCTGAATATAATGCCCTGTAACCGAATCTCTTACACTACTTTGCAAGCCAATAGCAAAGGCACCTGAGTCAAAGGTAGTAGTGAAATCGTGTTCTTTAACACCGTTACTGCGGGTCCGAATTTCCCTAATTGTTCGCCCTAATCGGTCAAAAAAGAAATCAACGCGATGGCCATTACCATCTACTTGCCGAGTCAGTTCGTGATAGGCGTTGTAAGTAAAGGTAAGAGTACCTGCGTCGGGGTCGACAAGGCGTTTTTTATTGCCGTATTTATCGAAGTCAATAATAGTTACGTTGTTTGCTGGGTCTGTTATTCGGCGCAAATTGCCAGTGGTAGAATACAAGTACCATGCCGTTTGGTTATTAGCATCTTTTACCGAGACTAAGTCGCCATTACCGTTTTTGGTTTCTGACGTGCTGCTGCCATCGGGGGCTATACTGGTTTGTACAAACCCTGCATATTGTGTTTTCCATTTACCGCCATCAGGTCGCGTAATTTCAATTGCGCGGTTTTGCGAATCATAACGAATTTGTGATGTAGCAGGGTTGTTAGTGCTTGATAAATAAGGAATGCTCTCAGAAATTTTGCGATTTTTGCTGTCGAAGCGAATATCCTTATAAATCCACTAGTTTGTTTGTAAACCTTGAGCGGCCTCTCTCACCACGTTACCGAGTTTGTCGGTATATGTGCGAGAGCTTGGGCTACCCTCTTGCGTAATTTCTTCATAGTAAACAGCGGTGCTAGGACAATGTGATACGCCATTACACCAATACTGCACCTTGCTGCTTGTAAGTGCGTATGGCCCTGTGGTGCTTGTATTATTTTGCGGGGTTTGGGTTTCGTTTATTTGCCGGCCCATGCTGTTGTAGCCGTAGTAAGTACGCTGTCCATTAGGGCTTAACGCATATGACTTGAAGCCTTTGCTGTTGTAATACATACGTGTTGTGTGGCCGAGCTCATTACTTTTTGAGGTTACGTGGCGGCCATACCTATCGAAGACCGTATTTACAATTCGATTAGACAAACCTGAGTAAGAGGTTGTTTGCCTCTGAATCAATCCAAACCCGTTTATAACATTTGTTGTTTTAACACCATTATCTGCTGTACTGGAGAGCAAACGGCCTAATCCATCGTAGGTATGATTCGAGGTAAGTGTAATAGAGGGTTCTGTATAGCGAGAGCCATAAATATTAGTGCGGCCCACTGTATTTTGTTTACGTATTAATCGCTGGCCATAGGCCGACGTGCCATAGGTATTAGCCACAGTCACACTAGTTTCTAAGTATTTGTCTTTGTGTGTGGTCGTCTCACTAAGTGGCTTACCAAAAGCCGTGAGTGAGACATTTTTAATTTTTGTTACCATCAACTCATTTGCGCTTGAATCGATGTTGTACATATAGTTAGTGGTGCGGCTAGGATACACTAACTGTGCACTCGTAAGTGCGCCTATCTTGAAACTAGTATTTGTTTTGACGCTATAGGTGTAAAGCGTTCTTGATTTTCGTTTATAAGCTGTACTGCTCGCGCTCAACTCGCCCTTTTCATCAAAAGCAGAGTTAGAGCTAAGTGCGTGAGGAATATTACAGGGATGTTCCCAAGGCTCACAAGGCGCACATAAATAAGGGTCTTCATCACAAGGGTCAATTGGACCTGGTCCGGGGCCAGGTGGCGGAGGCACATCGTCTTCAACTATCGCCTCAACTAAAACCTCTGTTGGCGAACCTCGGTAAATACCATCTTGTCTATAGGTTGTAGTAGTTCTCAAAGAGGCTGCTTGAGAGGTTATTTTCACTTGGCGGTAGCCGAGCATACCCCTGCCAATTTGAGCCTTACCACCAACATAATGGTAGCGCAAAAAATCACCTGCTTTGCGAATAGAGCTAACTACCTGAATAGCACCTTTTACGTCAGTAACGCGGGAACCGTTACCCCAAGTCTTTGACCGACCGTTGTTTTCTTTAGTATAAACCGACGGACTATTTAAGGTTGCATATTGCACTTGCACACTCGCACCAAAACCGTCGGTCACTTTTGTTATTCGGTTTGCACCGGTATCAGTTCTAAAGTCGGTACGCGAACGCCCTTTAAAAATAAATCTATCTTGAACGCCATCACCATCCATATCGGCGTAATTCAGCTCACTGTAACTCGCTGATTCTTGACCGTAATAACGATTTGAAAATGTTCCATTTAGATACGTTCTATAATAAAGGTAGTTACCTGATTTATATAAAATCTCTGTTTTACCATCACTATCTACATCCATTGTAGCGAGGTAATTTTCATCGAGTGTAAACAATAAAATAGGCGAATTAAAACCCTTACCATTGTTAATAACAGCGTACCATTTTTTGCTTGACGATAAGCGATAGACTAAATCGGTTAAGCCATCACCATTAATATTAATAGGTTGCACCTTGTCTACGCTACTAGTGCTCCACAGCTTAGTGTATTCGGTAAGCTTAAAGTTATTGCCCGTACCTGGCTCTGATAAAACAATTCGCCAAGTATTGGTGCTACTTAACGAATTTTGAGTGCCACCTTTAGCGTCATCTTCAATAATATTTAAACTTAAGAGCAGGTCGTTGTATTCGAGATCATTCAAACCTTCTTTCGAAGGCATGTAAGCGCCCTTGTCTAATACAACGTCTTCTGCGCTAAGCAAATGTGCGGGAGTTTGCGCAATTGGAGCTTCGTCGACTGGATCGACAGGTTCTTGAGGAGAAGGACTCGGCAAGCGAGGTTGGCTAGGAAGCCTTCTGTCGATTCCAGTAGTAGCAACTTTTATATCGTCTTCAGCTAAGCTGGCTTCATTACTTTCACCACGAATATCATATTCGCAATCCCACCGATATCTGAAATCACAAGGTGGATCTGGAGGAGGTGGTGTATTGCTTGCTTCTCTTACTTGAACGATAAAGTCTGCACGGCCGTCTCCATTAAAATCAGTAGAAGTAAAGGTGTTATCGTCCCTATCGTAATCAAGTAAACGAAGGCTAGAATTAGTGATGTAGCGACGTAACGCCATTTGAACGGAATTTTGTGTAGTGGAAATCCCTGTAGAGGTGCCTCTATGCACTTTCAACTGGTTGTTTACGATGTGCATTAAGTCAGGTTTACCATCGGCATCCATATCTACAAAACGACTATTTGCATCGCTCGAGGGCACAGCTAAACCGCTTATAGATGTCTGATAAAATGACGTGCCAGATTGATGTTTGAGAAGCTTCCACCCCCCTTTATTAAACAAGATGTCATCCTTACCGTCTTTATCATAGTCGGTAACTTTCCATGTGCGTCTAAATGACGATGTTGCAAAGTCGTTGTAAGTGCGGATATGGTTTAAGGATGTGCCGTCATTGCGGATAAGGAATAGATGGTCGCTCGAACTACCTCTATCGTTCCTTACGTATGCTATGTCCAGCAAGCCATCGCCATTAAAATCTAGCATTTGATGGCCTTTGTAACGACTATTTCTGGAAAACGTGCGTTCACTGTAGCCACTAGTAGCGTTAACATTGCGGTAGTTCCACTGAAAAGTGGTAGGCGAAATACATCGATTGCTTGCATCGCAGGCTTCTACAGCCGTTAAAATGGTGGACGCTGACGCGCCAAAACTTGCGTTATCCAGTTGATATTTTAAGTTATATTTTTTGAGTAGCTGATTATCGTAATACGAATAGATGGTGTTCAGACGTTTAGTAATGCTTGTTTTGTAGCCCGCTATGTAAGTTTCACTAGTATCTGAGCGCGAGCCATAGCTAAAAGTAATTCTATTTTTTGTTGAATGAGAGGTATGTCCTGAATAACTAATTTGTGTTAAATAATATTCGAGCGACCCATTTACTTTCGCATAGGTATACGTGTAATAATTGCCGGAAACATCTTGCACTTTTTTAAGGGCCCACGCAAAATGTTTGTTGTCTGGCGTTTTTATTAACGCTTGAGTATCGCTTCCTAGTTTTCCATAGTAGAAAGTGTTGCCTTTGGTGTCCTTTACAATAAAACTATTTGGTCCTGCCGAGGTGCTCGTAGTTTGAGCGGTTATTTTTTGAAAACTATTTTGGGCAGTTCTATACTCGGTGCCATTATTGCCATAAATTTGGCCGTTTCTAACTATTAAGCGCTGTCCATCTAGGCAGAACCGATCAGTATTAGTAAAGTTGACTTTCGTAACATTTCCGTCTGTTTCAACATTTTGCTCGCACCGAGAAATTGCACTTAGTCCACTCAATCCCCAGCCTACTCCGAGATGGCCATTATTTGGACTTGATGAATAATTCAAACCCACCTGTGGTTTTAAGCCGCCGGTAGATTCTGCAGTAGTTATATCAATTTTGTATGAGAAGTCACCATTAGGAGTAACGTTGGATTGTCCACTTAGAGTCCCAACGTATTCGGAAGTGCCAACTGCAGCAGTAAATCCGTCCGCAGTCGCGTATTGTACTTTTTCCTCATCGGCATCAAGTATGTCGTCTTTCTTATCACTGTTGACGTCAGTAACTTGATACGCGCCGACCGACGCTAAGTATATGTTTACTGAAAATGGTTTTGCTTTGCCATCCGACACAATAAAATCGCTGCCGGAATCGGTTTGTACGATTAAATCTTCATGTCCATCACCGTCAAAATCACCTCTAATGCGCCTACCATGCTCAGTTAGCTCGCTGTAAATATCATCGAATGCACGCTTACCGACCGGCAAGACCGTATACTCACCATTAATTTGCATAACTTTACGATAAGGATACTGCTCGTAAATACGCACAGCGGCCACTGTTTCATCACCTACTGGCACCATTGAAACTGGGACTTGATAATAAAAGTGTTGATTATTATCAACCCAAACGTGGTCACTTAGTGGCGCTATACTGCTAGCCTGAGCGCTTGAAGTAAAAGCCGCATATGCGACAACGAGTGATAAAAATTGAGTGATGTTTTTCATGGCGCGTTCCTTGACCGAAGATCGTGTAGATAACAAGTGGCTTCTGAAAATAGTTTTATTCCGCTACTTTCAACGAAACACTTGAAATACTGCAACTCGGCGAGTTTTCATCAAATTCAATTATGACTGAAAGGTTTGATGCTACTGCCGTCAAAAGTAGAGAATGAACACTCTTATATTCTGGGTGTTGCGCTTCTAGTTTGGCACTTTTTCCATCAAGTAACGCACAACTTAGTGCCGCATCTGTTCCTAGTGGGAACGTTAAAAAAGTGCCATCAGTCGTTGATTTCATGGTCGAAACTACAGTGTTGGTGACACCTTCACAGGTAAATTTATCGCAACTTGCAAATGCTGATTGTGAACCCACAAGTGCAGCACTGAAGAATAATGATTTGATAGCTAGAGATTTCATAAAATACCTTTTAAGTAATGAGTAAATGAGTTTAGTAATAAAGTAAATAGATTTATGCTGGCCAACACGCTTGTTGACGCTTTTTAAATAGTTTTATAGGACTCTCAACTTCAATCGATGACGTGCACGGTAGGCTTTTTTATTGAAATGATTTATGTTGTTTGACGCGTTTAGGATAATAATTTGCATTTACGTTCCTTGTAAGTAAATAGCACTTTTTCATTACCGCAGTAAAAAGTGTAGGCTTATACCGTTAAATTTATAGTAGGGCGGCGCGTTTCTGATTGTCAACGTTTATTTTTCAACCAATTCAATATTAACTTCAATGCTAAATGTAAGGTCCATTTGAATCTTACTATTTAAGCGCTTAAGCGGGAGGTTTACTCATTAATTATTTTGTCACCGAAGTTAAAACAAATATCAGTTTTCTTTTTATAAAATCTTTCAAAGTCTGTCTTCCTACAACTTTAGTCTAAAGTTTTTGCATTTAAATTAATCTTTTTTTTGGAACTAATTTCGAAATGAACATAGTGTCAGAGGTTTATTAATGAAAAAGTACTACAAGCGTTCATTATCTTAGTCATAAAAGTATCTAACATCCCTTTTAGTCGATAAAGTTGTCGGCCGCAGAGGTTGCATTAGCGTTTTTGTATAGAAGTGAGGTAGTTATTAGCTAGATTCCTGAGTACTTTTTGAATAACGCGAATATTATTACGAGAGCGATGATGTATGTTTGCTTGAGTATCTTTGCCGTCGATATCTTGATAGACACAAGTTTGTTACGCTACAAAAAATTCGCTTAGCAAACGTAGTACATCGTATAGCTGGAGGGTTCTTAATTCATCAAATTTAAGGCAGCTGGTTTGCACTAGAAGAAAGCAACCGGAGTATTCATCGACTGCTAAGCAGTATAAATGACTCCGGTATGATTACAAACACCATGTTTACAAGTGCTTCTCAGCCGCTTCAAGCTCAACATTTAAGCGGTTTTCTTCATCTGCCTTAGGCTTGGTAAATCGAGCAAAAGCGTAATAAAGCACAGGGGTTAAAAACAAGGTAAACACAACCGCTAAGCCGAGGCCGCCAAATACAACCCAACCAATCGCATTACGTGCTTCTGAACCTGCGCCGGTAGATAAAATTAAAGGTAATCCGCCTAATATGGTCGACACTAAGGTCATCATTATAGGACGTAATCTTACTTTGCCTGCTTCGATGATAGCTTCTTTCACTTCCATTCCTTTATCGCGCATCTGGTTTGCAAACTCTACTAGAAGTATCGAGTTTTTCGCCAACAAACCTATTAGCATGACCAAGCCTATTTGGGAGTATATATTAACCGACGTACCAGTTAAGAATAGCGCATACACCGCCGCTGCTAAACCAAATGGCACCGTTAACATCACAACAAGCGCACTGTTAAAGCTTTCAAATTGTGCAGCGAGTACAAGCAGCACAATCAAAAATGCGAGTATATAAGTTAAGGTCACTTGCTGATTGGTTTCTTGGTAGGTTTGTGCTTCGCCCAAAAACACAACGCCAATGCCGTTTGGCAGAGTCTCATTGGCTAAATCACGTATTGCGGTTACCGCTTGCTCTATCGTTACCTCATCTGGTAGGTCCATTTCTAGCTCAATAGCGCGCCGTTGAGCGTGTCGCTCAAGCTCTGCGGCAACGCCCTCTTCTGTGACATAAGCCACGCTCGACAGGGGAACCAGCCCACCATTGTTTGAGCTAACATATAAATTAAGGATGTTTGCAGGGTCTAGCGTATTGCGACTATCTGCTTGCAATATGATTGGCACCGCTTGGTCACCCACATTTAAATCAACTATGTCATCGCCATTAATTGCCGCTCGCAAAGTACGCGACACATCACTAAAGGCAACACCTAACTCTTCTGCACGGCGTCTATCAATATTGACTCTCAACTGCGGCTGAGTGGGTTCGTAAGAAATGTCTACTTCGCCTAACTCGGGTAAGGTTTCTTCAACCTTTTTGGCAAACTCGATGGCGGCATCAAATATCTCTATGTAATTTTCACCGGTTAAGGCCATTTCGAAGCCGCCGCCAAAACCTCTCAAGTTTAAGCTATTAGAGCCAAACGCTCGCCCCGGAGCACCTGCAACTTGACCTAATTTGGGCCGAAGTTCGTTAATAATATCTTGTTGTGAACGTTCGCGGTCTTCCCAGTTAACGAGTGGTACACTAATAAACAAAATGTTCGGGTCCCACCTACCTACAACTGTATAGATGTTCTTAATTTCGCCATCGTCCAATAAGGGAAGCAAAAGCTCTTCAGTCTTAATGGCTTGCCTGTCCATAAAGTTAGTACCAACACCATCTGGCCCACGCGCAAATACGCGTACTTGGCCTCTATCTTCGGTGGGTAGCAATTCGTTTTCTAAGCTTTGGAAAGTAAACACTGCCCCACCCGCAACCAACAAACAAACAGCGGCCACGCCTAAAGAGTATTTAAGTACTAGTTTTAATGAGCGCTCGTATGCATTGACACAAGCGTGCCCAAAACGCCCCAACAAGCTATTTTTATTTTGCTTTTGAAGATCAATCGCCGGTATTTTAGCGGTAAGCGCTGGCACCAACGACAAAGCAACAAACGAACTAATTATCACGCCACCTGCGAGTACGCCACCAAACTCTCTAAACAAACGTCCTGCCGTTGATGGTAAAAACGCGATAGGAACAAACACGGCTACCAATACCGCGGTTGTCGCGACTACTGCAAAAAATACTTCTCGCGTGCCCACAACAGCTGCCGCGCGCGCACCCATGCCTAGGGCTCTACGGCGCTGAATATTTTCAGAAACCACAATTGCATCGTCTACAATGAGCCCTGTGGCGAGTACCAATGCCAGCAAGGTAAGAATATTTATCGAAAACCCTAAAGCCCATAACACGGCCAATGAGCCTATCAAAGAAACTGGTATCGCTAAGGCAGGTATAAGCGTTGCCCTAAATTTGCCTATAAAAACTAACAAGGTGGCAATCACCAAACCTATGGTAAATAGCAATGACCAAAGCACTTCATCTACCGAATCTCGTATAAATTCAGCATCGTCTGAGGTTACCGTCAGCTCTAAGTCAGGAAAACGAAGGCGCAAGTCTTCTACCAATTTTAATACTTCATCTGATATCTCTATGGTATTTGAACGAGCCTGCCTGATAACACCAATACCAATAACGGGGGTTCCATCGAGGCGTACAATACTTCGCAAGTCAGCGGGGCCAAAATACACATTGGCCACATCGCCTACTTTGATATCGCCTGCTATCACAATATCGCGCACATCTTGCTCAGACACTGATGTGGCGTCTGCACGCACGATGAGCTGTTGGTCGGTAGACCTTATACTGCCCGCCGGTACATCAAACGGAGCGGTATTGAGTGCTTGTGCAACATCCGATATCGACAATTGAAAGCTGGTAAGTCTCAAGTTATCGACGCTTACGCGCAGCACTCGCTCTCTATCGCCATCAAGACGCACGTCGGCCACTCCGGGTACGTTCAAAAAGAGCGGTGCTAAATCTGTCTCAACGATGTCGGTAAGGGTTTCTAAATCGTATTTTGTGCTCGACACAGCCACATCAACAACGCCTTGTGCGTCGTTGTCGGCCTTAACAACCGAGACTGCCTCAACCTCATCGGGCAGGCCCCTTTGCACGCGCGCAACCGACTCGCGGGTTTCGTTAGCGGCATCTTCAATATCAATACCGGGGCGAAACTCAACGCGAACGCGGCTATTGCCTTCTTCAGAGCTTGCTCTGATAGTCTTTACACCATTTACGCGAGCAACGGCTCCTTCTAAACGGCTCGTCACTTCGGTGTCTACGGTTTCAGGTGCTGCGCCCGGGTAATCAGCACGCACGGTAATAATCGGGCGGTCAACATCGGGTAATTCGCGCACTTCCAAACCATATAAGGCCGACACCCCTGCAATAACAATCAGCAAGTTAACAACAAGAATGAGTACCGGACGACGTATGGAAAGTGAGGGTAAGTCGTCTTTAAAAAGTGAGTTTTTAAACACTAGCCTGCTACCTCTTGCTCAGTTTTTTTCTTGCCTAAACGCGTACCAATATCACGCGGGTTTTGAATATCTAAGGTTTGACCAGGTCGCAGGCTCTGAATACCTTCAATGATAAGGGTATCGCCTTCAAAAAGTTTTCCCGAAACGAGTATGCGCCCGCGTAAACGCTGTTGCACTTGCACGCTAACGCGTGCCGCTTCATCATTTTGCGCAAGCCATACAAAAGCGCCATTTGCGCCCCACGACAAAGCAGCCTCAGGAATAGCAGCATAACGCTCACCCAACACTTCTAAGCTCACTCTAAAACTCATACCTGGTCGGTATTGGTCTTGCTCGTTTTCTAACAATGCGCGAGCACGAATAGTGCGGTCTTGAGTGTTCACTCTTGAGTCGAGTTCAGCTATTTGTGCACTTAATGTTGTCGTGCGGTCGGTCCAAGGTTCAAGTGTAACTTTGGGTTTCTCGAAAAGGTAAGCAACCGCAGACTCTGGCGCAACAAAGTTGACAAAGAGTGCTTGGCGATCATCTATTGTGGTCACTTCCATTTGGGGAGTGATTCGGTCGCCTACTTCTACTTCTGTTAAACCAACAACACCGTCAAAAGGCGCGCGTACAAGGCGGTCTTCTTTGTTCTCTTTTGCTTCTTGTAAATTAACCTCAGCAAGTTTTGTTAATGTAGTTGCGTCGTCTAGTTCACGCTGTGTTACCGCGCCTTTCGCAAGGCTTTGTTTGACTCGATTTAAGTTGCGCTGCGCGTCTTCAAGTTCAATGCTTGCGCGGCTAATTTCCACGTCTTGTAATCGGCTATCTAGCGCAATTAAGATGTCGCCTTTTTCTACCAATTGGCCTGGCACAAAGTTAACTTCGGTCACTTCATCAGACACACTGGCAAATAGGGTTACTGAGCGTTTCGCTTGCGCTGTGCCCACCGCTTCAATAAGCGTGCTTTCAAATTCAAAACTCAATGGCTCGACCACAACTAGCCGTGGCCTGTCGCCACCTCGCGATTGTGCATTGGAGCCAAAACTTAAACTAATAAGACTCAAACACGCTGCTACTAAAATGCTCTGGCGCGCCGCCTTCGAAAATTTGAATTTGTTTAACATAACAACTCTTTGATAGAAAACATGTAAAGGTATCGATACACAATTAAACACCACTAAAGCTTATATTGATCACTTTTTTACATTTGTTAATAAGCCTTTGTTTCCTATCGCACAAACAAGATAAAAATCATATGACAAGTCACAAGCTAAAAGTCTTATTTTTATTGGTGTACAAAAGATATGAGAGGATAAAAAGAAGTGTTTTATTTACCTATATTCAAAGATTAAACTTATGTAATTTTGTTCTATATTAAGTTTTTAAGATATGCTTAACAAATAACAAAAGGCCTCTATGTGCGCTAGGCACAAAGAGGCTGTTTCAAACTAAACATATCGCTAATTTGCAGCTGGTTAAAGTTCAGTTACCTGATACACAGTTACTGTGCCGCTTACTTCATTGCCAACAACTAATAAAGCATTGCCGTTAGGACTAGTAGCAGCATCTATGAACTTAATGCTCTCAGGCCCCAAGTCACCAGAAATAGGCACCTCAGTACAATCTAAACCTTCATCCACATCGCATGGGTCGTCTAAGTCGTCGTCTAGCTCGAAATCGGTCGAAAAGTCTCGATTGTTATAATGAGCGACAAACGATGCCTGAAACGGATTAGTCACATCATATATAAACAAATCTCCTGAGCGTTCAGAACCAATGAAGGCGTATGTTCTGTCTTCAATTTGCCCAACATCAATAGCTTCTGGCTCGCCGCCTTTGTCGTCTGAGCGATTGTCACCTTTGTTTTCAGTGTGAGCACTGTTAAAGTCTTCGCCCAATACCGCTGACGAAATTTTGCCAAAGTCATCGCCCGAATCAAAAACGAGATTAATGTTTTGATCCCAAATAGAAAATGAACGCGCGCCGTAGGCATAAATGGCTTCATATTCACCGTTTGCATCTGCATCACCTAAGGCGGTAGTGGCTTTTAAACGACCCAAGCCATTGCGTGCACCTGTTTCATCATAGAGCGCTTGTAATGCAGGTGATAAGCTTCCATTTAACTCATCTGGGTCAACAATGTCTCTTACTCTTATTTCTTCTGAATACCCATCGTAGTCGCGTGAATCACCTTCGTTTGCCGACAAAATAAAGGTTGCACCATTCCAAGTATAACTCGCGATAGAGTCTGGTTGATACATGCCAAATACATTGGGAAGTTTTCTAAATGCAGGGAGTTCATCTTCGTTGGTGTAGTCGATGTCATAGTTTGCCCAGTCTTTAAATCCGAGCGCTTTGACTTCTATTTCCATATCTTCAAGGTTAATTACGCCAATCGCGTTATTTTCTTGCATGGCAACATAAGCAGTTATGCCGTCGGCGCTCACGGTAATATATTCTGGCTCTAAATCTTTTGCTGCAGTATTGCCGCTTGGGCCTGCAAACTTCACACCCGCCGCACTGAGTAAAGCCATGCGCTCAGCTTCAGTGTCGTAGTCTTCGGCATCGAGCAGGTCGCTGCTAAATACCATGTCTGTGGTTAAATTAATTTCGGTTGCCATATCACCAGGCACGCCGTCGGTGAGTGTAATTACAGAAATGCTACCTTCGGGGTCGATGCTGTAGTCTGATGCAGGCTCGCCTTCGTTAGCCACTAGCACCATAGTGCCATCGGGCGTAAAGGTCAGCATATCTGGTAGAGCGCCTGCCATAACGGCTTTTACAAAAGTGCCCTGCCCAGTGTTATCTAATGTGTAAAATAAAACAGCGCCGTTTTCTTGTTTGTTATCTGCGGCAACGGCAATTGCTAGCATATCACCGTAAATCGCGATTGAGTTGGCATCACCTAATGCAATGGTTTGACTTGAATCAACGCCGTCAACCACTTCAACAGAATCGATAAAGGTAAACGCGGTCGAGCTTAAGCTTTCGTCAGTAATTGGGTTACCTACGCCAGCGGTTGGCACGTTGGCAATGCTAATGACTTCAATTTGATTGCTTGCGCCATTTACTGCAAAAACCGACTGTGAAGTCACATGAAACTGCACTATTTCAGCCGCGCTTTTGCCGTAGATGCCAGTCGCAAAACGGCCAACAACGTCAATTTGTAAGTTGCGAGGTAAGTCTTGTCCGCTGGCGCCCTGGTCGCCTTGTGGCCCTGCAATGCCTTGATCGCCTTGTGGCCCTGTAGCACCATCATCACCTTCTAACACACATGCCGACAACCCAACAGCAATTGCTGATACGAGTAAAGCACGAGTAAATACTGTTTTTATTTTCATCTTATTGCGTCCCTTATTAAAACGCATAAGACTAGAAATGTGCCTTTACAGACACATGACAATTTATTGAAGGATTGGTGACGTTTTTTTGAAGGAAAAGTGACGCTTAGTTGAAGGAATTGTTACAGTGAGGCAGTTCTTTTTATTAATAGAGCAAGGCAACTCTGGCAATTGGAGCCGAATAATTAGTCGGTTTTAGACTCGACCAAAGCTAATAATTTGTCTTGGGCGCTAGCAATTTTGAGTTTGATAGCGTCTTTATCGTTGGCTGCGCTATCAGCCAAGGCTTGTTTAAGCTTTGCAATTTTAGCCTCGAGCCCCAAGCGCATTTGCTCAGTTTTTTCAGCCTCGTCGGCTTTATCAAATGCGAGGTCTTCGTGTGTGATGTTTTCTTTACTTTGTTTCACTTTCGCTCTTGCCATAAACTTTTGGCTTGCCTCTACCGGCCTTGCAGCAACAAAGTTAGGTGACATGATTTCGATATCTTGATTGTGCAGCTCGTCCAAAATACTAGTGTGTAATTTAGAGCGAGAAGTTAACAAACTTTTTGTATCTAGCAGCATGCCCGACACTTTATAATTTACGCTGAAATTACCCAGAGCCGTCACGTGCACAAATGCATCGCTAAGGCCTGCTTTTTGTGCAGCTTGCTCTAAATACTTTTCCACTTTTGCATGGTGAGCGTCAAAGCCAATCGATACCTCTGCACTAATAAAGGTGCCTGAGCTACGAACCACCTCTACAGGATTATTCAGTAAAAAACTATTGGCAATATGAATAAGCGTGCGCTGTTCGGTTTGAATTTCAGTATCGAGTATGCCTTTTTCAGTGACTCGGCCTGCAAAGTTAGAACACTTGATATAATCACCTGTACGAAATGGCTTATTAACGCGCAATACAACACCCGCCATTAAGTTAGTCACAATAGTCGTGGATGAAAATGCGATAACACCCGATAACAAAACACCTAATAAACCAAGCACTTGATTGCGAGAACTTATCGATACAGGTAAAGCTAAAACAATCGCTATCATCGCAATAATCCATATTGCAATAAGAATAAGCTGACGAGGCAATTTTTGATCGCTACTGATTTCCTTGTGTCGAACCAAAATCAGCCATCTCAAAGAGTACACAGCAAGCAGCGCCACAACCACGGTAATAAGCAATATAAGCCAATCTTGGGTGATAAAGTTATCCATATAAATCGCCTTGCCCTGTCGGTGGTTAGCACCAAATAAAACGCAGATACATTTTTTAGCGCTAATTATTTAGCTAAAGAAAGAGTCCTTACTTCTTTTTGTGAAACGATAATAAACGTTTACGCTTGCGCTCTTGTGCCAAGGTCAGCTTATTCTTTTTACCTTCAAAAGGATTGCTGCCTTCTCTAAACTCAATCTTAATCGGCGTACCCATTATTTTTAGAGACTTACGGTAGTAGTTAGTCAGGTAGCGCTTGTAAGAGTCTGCTAAATCTTTCACTTGGTTACCATGAATAACAACTACTGGCGGGTTGTAACCGCCTGCATGAGCGTACTTCATCTTCACACGTCGCCCTCTTACCAACGGCGGTTGATGATCTTCTTGTGCCATTTCCATAATATCGGTGAGCATTGACGTGCTAATACGCTTTGTTGCTGAGGCATAAGCCTCCTGGACCGACTCAAATAAGTGGCCAACTCCCGTGCCATGTAGCGCAGATATAAAATGCAAACGCGCAAAATCAACAAAACCTAAGCGGCGGTCAAGCTCACGCTTTATTTCTTCTTTGGCGTGTTTTTCAAGCCCATCCCATTTATTCACGGCAAGTACTAAAGAGCGCCCCGAATTGAGAATAAAGCCCAGTAAGGACAAATCTTGCTCGCCGATACCTTCACGCGCGTCAACCACCAATAACACTACGTTAGACTCTTCAATCGCTTGCAATGTTTTAACAATTGAGAACTTTTCGATTGCTTCAGACACTTTTCGGCGTTTACGCACACCTGCCGTATCAATCAGAATATATTCGCGCTCATCGCGCTCCATCGGAATGTAAATACTGTCGCGAGTTGTACCAGGCAAGTCATATACAACGACTCGTTCTTCGCCTAAAATTCGGTTGGTAAGGGTCGACTTACCCACATTAGGTTTACCCACAATTGCCAGCTTAATAGGTTGACCTTGCAGACGCTCTAATTGCTGCTCAGCACTTTCTTGTTCGTGATCAAGTGATACCTCTTGTACTTCCATGTCGGGGAACTTTTCATCAAGTGGTTCAAGTACAAGGTCAATCAGTTTAGATACGCCGCGCCCATTAGCAGCAGCGATTTGTGCAAGGTTAGCAAAGCCGAGCTTAAAAAAGTCTGCGCTTTCGCTGTCACCGTCTATGCCGTCAACTTTATTTACGACCACATAAATCGACTTTTCTTGACGGCGTAAATGGTCAGCTATGCCCATATCAGCGGCATTTAGGCCGTCTCTAGCATCAACTAAAAACAAGACAACGTCGGCCTCGTCAATTGCTAGCAAAGACTGCTGCGCCATTTCGGCGTCAATGCCTTCTTCGTCACCGCTAATACCGCCGGTATCAACAACAATAAACTGGCGTTGCTCAAATGTGGCTTGACCATATTTGCGATCGCGGGTGAGTCCAGGAAAATCGGCCACTAAGGCATCCCGAGTATTGGTTAAACGGTTAAAAAGCGTTGACTTACCAACATTCGGACGCCCTACAAGGGCAATAACAGGTAACATTTTATTTATTCGCTATATATGTAAAAAGCCGCCGAAGCGACTTGTATTACTCGCCAAGCGCACAAACGCGCTTGGTGACATCTTAATTTTATTTATTCTGGCGTGCTAATTCGTGCTACTTCACCATCTCTGGTTTGCACAACCAGTTGACCATCGGCAAATACAGGCGCGTTGTAAATAGCTTCGTCTTCGTCATCATCACCCACTGCAATGCGCGAAACATATTTACCTTCGTCTTGGGTAAAATAATGTAAGAAACCAAACTTATCACCTGCTACAACGTAGTCGCCCACGGGCGTTGCTGCCGTTAGGTTGCGTTTGCGCAAATCACCATTAGACCATAACTCAACGCCGTTGCGTCGGTCGATAGCATATACGTTGCTGTTGTTGTCGGTCACAAACAAGCGGTTACCGTCGAGGGTTACGTTGCGATAAGACGCGTATTCACGGTTCCATACAACGTTACCCGAGCGAAGCTCTACCGCCGCTAAAGACCCGCCGTAAGACACTACATATAAAATTCCACCAAAAATTAGCGGCTTGCTGTCGATATCCACAATACGCTCTAACTCGGTTGCCCCCGCTGGTTTCGCAATCACTTGCTCCCAAGCAGTTAGCCCTGAGTCTAAAATACTGACGCGTAAACGACCATTTGCCAAACCAACAATAGCACCACCAGCCGATGCTGCAGGGGCAGAAATGCCGCGCAAGCTCAGAGGAGGTACATCAGATTCGTTTTGCCACTTAATTTCGCCAGTTTCAGCGTCTAGGCCTACCAGGGTGCCCGACACCGTATTCACAACAACAATACCCGAATCAATCGCAGGCTCTGCAACGACTTCACTCGGTACTTGTGTGGTCCATTTAATGCTGCCGTCACTTTCGTTTAATGCGTAAACAAGTCCGTCTTCAGTGCCAAAAAAAACAGTATTGTAAGCTACGCTTAACCCACCCGACACTTTAGATGAAATCGTCGCGGCGAATAAGCCGTAACCGTTCGACAATTTAGACTCGCGGCTTTTACGATAAATGGTTTGTTCCCAAATTGTATTACCGTTGGCAGGGTCAAAGGCAAATATCGACCCTTCACGGTCGGCAGCGAATACTTTACCGTAAGCAATGGCAGGCGATAAGCGAGAAAAAAACTGCTCAACGCCGTCACCCGCAGACTCAGACCACATTATTGAAGGTTCAAAGGCCATTTCAATTTCTGGCAAAGTGCGGATTTCTAACTCTTCGTCGTCGGCAAACCAACCAGATATTGTTGAACAAGCACTCAGCACTGACACTAAACTCAGCGCGACACTGGCTTTTACAAATTTATTCACTATCGTTGCTCACTTCAGTAGTGTCTGTCGTTACAGGTGCAGCAGCTTGCATAGACTGAGTTTTAGCAAAAGCAATATTGTCTAGCTTCATTTTTAAGTTTTGATTGCCAACAGCGTCGTCTAAGGCTGCTTGGTAAGCCACTCTTGCGCCATCAAAGTCGCCTTTAGCTGATAGTGCATCGCCTTTAAGTTCGCCCACTTGGTCACTAAAAGATACCGATTTAACACCTTCTAATACAGTTATTGCTTGGTCATTTTCTTGCAACTGCAAATGCAAATTAGCAAGGCGTAAACGCGCAACATCGGCAATCACAGGGTCGCCCGATATGGCTTTTTCTAGCGCTTGCTTTGCTTCTTCAAACTTTTCGTCTAACACAGCCTCTTGCGCAATAATCATAGCGGCAAGTGGCGCATAACCCGTTGTGCTGTTATCTTCTAAAAATCGATTTAGTTCACCCACATCTTCAGATTCAACAAATTTTTCAACGCTGTCTTGAAAAGCGATTGAAGCATTCTCTTTACTCGACACTACCGATTCGTTATACCAGTTCCAGCCAAGTAAACCGCCTAAACCGATTACCGCACCTGCAATAATTGCTATTCCGTTGTCTTTCCAAAACTGTTTAATCGCCTGGACTTGTTGTTCTTCAGTTTCGTAACCTATCATGCTTTCCTCTGTTTTTTTATTGCACGTGCGCTAGTGCACCACGTTATATCAATCTTAGTCATTCGTGCCAATTTTAACCGCGCATAGCTGTTTAGTTAATATCTGCCAATAACTCTAATAATTCTGATTCTGTCACTTGTGCTTGGGGCGCGTCTTTGCGCAACCACTTCAAGCCATATACTTTTTCGTTCACTTCGTTTTCACCAATAATAATGGCCACCTGTGCACCACTGGCGTCGGCTTTTTTCATTTGTTTTTTAAAATTACCACCACCGCAGTGGTTTTGTACTTTCAAAAACGAAAACTGGTCGCGAATTCGTTCAGCCAATAGGCTAGCTGCGCTGCTTGCTGCATCGCCCATCGCGGTTACATACACATCGGCTGTGGCTACTATGGGTTCGAGTTGAATTTCTTCTACAAGCAAGACTAAGCGTTCAATGCCCATTGCAAAACCAACACCTTGTGTTGCTTTACCACCCATTTGCTCTACTAAGCCGTCGTAACGGCCACCAGCACAAATTGTACCTTGAGAGCCTAGCATGCTCGTAACCCATTCAAAAACAGTGCGGTTATAATAGTCTAATCCGCGCACTAACGATGGGTTAACCACGTATTTGATACCTAAACTGTCTAATCGTTCACACAAGATAGAAAAATGTTCTTTCGACTCATCGTCTAAGTGGTCGATTAGCTTAGGCGCATTGGCTACAACTTGTTGCGTTTGCCTATCTTTTGAATCAAGCACCCGCAGTGGATTAGTCGTCAAGCGGCGTTTACTGTCTTCATCTAGTTGCTCGCTGTGCTGGCTTAAATACTCGACAAGTATCGCCTTATAGTTTGTGCGGGCTTGTGCACTACCTAAAGAATTAATTTGAAGCTCTACATGCTCACTAATACCAAACGCTTTCCAGAGTCTCGCACCCATTAAGATCATTTCAACGTCGATGTCAGGGCCTTCAAAGCCAAACGCTTCTGCACCAAACTGATGAAACTGACGATAACGGCCTTTTTGAGGTTTTTCATGCCTGAACATTGGGCCCATGTACCACAAACGCTGCTGTTGGTTGTATAACAAACCATGCTGGTTGCCAGCACGAACGGCGCAAGCCGTGCCCTCCGGACGCAATGCTAAAGAGTCGCCATTACGGTCATCAAACACGTACATTTCTTTTTCAACGATATCGGTGGCTTCGCCAACTGAGCGTTTAAAGAGATCGGTGCTTTCGACAATAGGGGTGCGAATTTCTTGATAATGGTAACTATTCACCAATTCACGAATACGCGCTTCAACAAACTGCCATACAGGTGTTTGTGAAGGTAAGCAGTCATTCATACCACGAATTGCTTGGATTGTTTTTGCCACTGGTCACTCAAGTCGTTTATAAAGCGCGATAGTATAAGGATTTTGCGGCGGCGGGTAAAGCAAAAACGCTATTGTGATACCGATACGTCGATACGATTTTTATCATCCATCATGGCGTTTTTTGCAGCAACTTTAGCGCGAATTTTTTGCTCGAGCTTATCGACCAATTCATTATTAGCTAAACGCTCTCGCTGCCTCACACCATCTTCGTAAAAACCGCTCATGTTGCGTGCGCCGGTTAAGCCTATGTCAGAGACCTCTGCTTCGCCAGGGCCGTTTACAACACAGCCAATTATTGACACATCAAGTGGCGTAACAATATCTTCTAAACGCTGCTCTAGGGCATTCACAGTGTTAATTACATCAAACTCTTGGCGCGAACAACTCGGGCAAGCAATAAAGTTAATGCCGCGTGAGCGAATGCGTAAAGATTTTAAGATATCAAAACCTACTTTTATTTCTTCAACTGGGTCGGCGGCCAGCGAAATTCTAATGGTGTCGCCAATACCTTCGGCTAGCAACATACCTAGGCCAACCGCACTTTTTACTGAGCCCGCTCGCATGCCGCCGGCTTCCGTAATGCCTAAATGTAGGGGTTGCTTAATTTGCTTGGCGAGTAAGCGATAAGCGCCGACTGCCAAAAACACATCAGAGGCTTTTACCGATACTTTAAACTGATCAAAATTGAGTTTGTCTAATATATCAACGTGGCGCATTGCCGACTCAAGCAAAGCTTCTGGCGTTGGTTCACCATATTTTTCTTGCAAGTCACGCTCTAATGAGCCGCCGTTGACACCAATCCGAATAGGAATATTTTTGTCTTTGGCACAATCTACTACCGATTTTACGCGTTCAATGTTACCAATATTACCAGGATTGATGCGTAAGCAGTCTACGCCATATTCGGCCACTTTTAAGGCAATACGGTAATCGAAGTGGATATCAGCAACTAAGGGAATAGTCGTTTGCTGTTTTATTTGTTTGAAAGCTTCGGCAGCATCCATCGTGGGCACAGACACCCTTACAATATCAGCGCCAACTGCTTGAATTCGGTTTATTTGCGCAACTGTTGCGGCAACATCTGTGGTTTCGGTGTTTGTCATTGACTGCACGGCAATAGGTGCACCATTACCAATTGGCACACTGCCTACATTTATACGAGTCGACTCGCGACGTTTTATAGGAGATTCAGCAAACATTATTCACTCTCAATCGGAAGACTAAAGCGAGCAGACTCACCTCCAGGATATACATCCATGTCGACTCTATATCCGCCAAAGTCAATTTCTACAGCTTGGGGGGCGCCTAAAATAATGTTGACTGGCGGTAGGCCGTTCACTTGCATCACTCTACCTTTGGTTTTCACGCCAATCGCCATTATTTCGCCGTCTTTATCTTTTACACTCACCCAGCAATCATCTTTAAAGGTAAATGTAACATCAACTGTACCATCGGCATTCACCCGATAGCCGTCTTCATTAAAAACACCTTCTACGATATCGCCACGGCTTGGATCAGCGATACGACCATTAGTGGCGGTGTTATCCGCGGTTTCAGTAACATCATCAAAAGCATCGGTTATATCATCGACTGCATCTGTCGTGGCAGCGTTAACTGTGTCTGTTACGTCATTAATGCCGTCTTCAACATCATCCGTAGTTTCACTTAGTAGTTCTTCACCGTCTTCAATTAGATTAGAAACTGGGTCGGTAATTGAACTAGCATCTGCATCAGTCGCCGCATCTTGATTGTTCAATTGAACAACATCTTCTTCAGGTATTGCTGGGCCTGTATTTTGGCGCTGAATATTATCGTTATTTAGTGTGCTAAAACTATCTTGCGGGTCAGCATCGGCTTCTTCGTCAACGCTTTGGGTTTCACTTCCTTCGCCGCCATTCTCATTGTCGCTGCTAAGAAAACCATCAAACACTTCTGAAATATTTTTGCCTGAATCTTTTAGGTAGCCTTCGCGCTCTACCCACCACACAACAACCGACCCTAAGACCAGTAAAACAACGACAATACTCACCATATTCCATCGATGGTCGTGAGCTTCCCGAGTAACTCTTCTAGAAAAGCTTTGTAACTTGGCTGGCTTGTTTTCTTTTGCATGCAACTGATCGTATGCCTGCAAAAGTGGCTCGGCTGGCAAATTAACCAATTTTGCATACAGTCGCACATAGCCTTTTGTAAAGGTAACCGACACGCCTGGTTCAAGTGCATCGTCTTCAACACTTTGCACGCTAGTAATGCGCAGATGCAAACGGTCTGCAACATCTTGCTGGCTTAAGCCCATTGCTTCTCGGGCAATGGCGAGCTGTTTGCCGGGTCCTACTGTAGGAACGTGAGACTCTTTAGCACTGGCTGCTGGTGCAGTATCTGTGGTAGTTTTGTCTTGAGTTGTTTGTTGTTCTTCTTGCTTACTCATTTATATTAGGGGCCCTTACCCGCAGCTTTGTGCCAATGCGAATGTCTGATGCGTCTGTTAAGTTATTCCACTCTAGCAGTTTTTTCATCTTCACGTTATATTTCAGTGAAATACGATACAAATTTTCTTTCGGTAAAACGATGTGGTAAGCCTCAGTTTCTGCTTCGGCTGCTTTTGCTAAGGCTTCTTGAGCCTCAGCCTCTTCTTTCATTTTTACAAGCAGCGCTTGGTAGGCCTCTACGTCGCTTTCGCTTACGATGGTGTTTGACGCTGCTTCGCTTTCTTCAACAATCGCTTTTGTAATTTCTTCAGGCGCGGTTTCAACAGTTGCTACGACTGTTTCTTCAGGCGCTAAAGCTATTTCTTGAGATACAGTCTCGTCTAGTGTAGCTACTTCCTGCTTTACTTCGTCAGCACGCTCTAGCACAGGCTCCGTTGCATCTGTTGTTAGTACTGGCAATTCATCAGCTTGCGCTTGAGTATTGCTCGTTGTAGTTTCAACAGCGCTTAACGTTTCTTCAACCGGCGCCGATGTCGGCTCTTGCGATAAAACCGGTGACTCTACTTGCGTGCGTTTAACACGCGTTTTTTGTGTCACTGCCATGCTCGGTCTAAACTTACCTAGTTGAGCAAGCGCTGTTTTCGTTTTTTCGTCTTGTGGGTACATGCTTCTGAGCAGTTCTGCATATTCGGTAGCGGTTTTTAAGTTGTTTTGCCCCTGAGCAATTTGATAAGACATCCACAACGAATCTGCACTTACTTGTGCATTCCGCTCATATTTCCATAGTGCTTTTTTAGCTTCTTCCCATTGCGATGTCTCGATATACGATTGCGCCATGTAAAACAAACTAGATGTTCGGGTTGGTTGGTGGTTTAAGGCGCTATTGAAATAGGAAATAGCCTCGGCGTTTAAACCTTGGCTTTGTGCGCAAATTGCTAAATTTTCGTAAGTTTCGGCAGTAGACACATAACTTTTATCGTCAACGGCCTGCAAAAAATAGGCTTTTGCTTCATCATATCGGCTTTGCTTACACAAAAATGCGCCATAACTATTGAGCACGTCAGGATCATTACGTGAGTAACCAATTGCCGTTTGATAATACTCTTCAGCTCTTGCTACTTCACCCACCTGCTGATAATAAAAAGCCATTGCATAGTTCGCTTCGCCTGACCGAGGGGCAAACTCTAAGGCTTTATCCAGATTATATTTTGCTTGGCTGTTATTGCCATTTTTTAAATAAGTTAAGCCAAGACTCACGCGCGTTTTTGCAGCGTCTTGAGGATTAAACTGCCCCGGCCCTACAAACGCTTTTTCTTGAGGTGCAGACGAACACGCGGCAAGTGTTATCGCAAACACACAAAGTGCGATTGATTTTGTGAAACTCTTGATAAGAGTTGCCTTGGGTAAAGTAGATATCGCTGTTAAAAATGTTTTTAACATGCTCATGCGCGCTTTAGAAAAGTTACTTGTAATTGTAGTGTACATTTTTACCTAATTAAACTATCAAGTTCATCTAATTAAAGAAATAACACGTTGTATGATGGTTTATTAAACAACAAGATACAAATAAAAGGCGCAAATAACGCTATTGCGATAGCTTCACTGAAATCGCTTCGCCTTTTGACTGTTTTTTAAGTAAACGTTTTGTTCTATCAATCACATCACCAACGAGTTGGCCGCAAGCCGCATCAATGTCATCCCCTCTTGTTTTGCGCACTACTGTGGTTAAACCATAACTCATCAGCACTTTACAAAAACGGTCTATACGTGAATTGCTTGAGCACGTGTAAGGCGACCCAGGATACGGGTTAAATGGGATCAGGTTGATTTTGCAAGGCGTGTCTTCAAGCACCTTCGCTAATTCGTGGGCTTGGTCTGTGCTATCGTTAATGCCGTTAAGCATTACATATTCTACAGTCACCTTGCCTTGATTAGCTTTCGACTTCGCTAAATATCGACGTACCCCTGCTAAAAACTCTTCAATAGGGTATTTCTTATTTACCGGTACAATTTCATCACGCAGTTTATTGTCGGGCGCGTGCAGGGAAATCGCCAAAGCAACGTCAATTTGATCACCAAGCATATCTAATGCAGGAACTACGCCAGAAGTCGATAAAGTCACGCGACGCTTTGATAAGCCAAACCCAAAATCGTCGAGCATGATATCCATGGCCGGCACGACATTTTTCAGATTGAGCAAGGGTTCGCCCATCCCCATCATTACCACGTTTGTGATTGGGCGTTGTGAGGTGTCTTTTGATAACCCTATAAAGGTAGCCACGCGCCAAACTTGACCGATAATTTCGGCTACCGACAAGTTGCGGTTAAAGCCCTGTTGTGCGGTTGAGCAAAAGGTGCACTCTAGAGCACAACCTACTTGCGAAGAAACACACAATGTCGCACGGTCGCTTTCAGGTATCCATACGGTTTCTACTTCTTGCCCGCCATCCAAAATAATCGCAAATTTGATGGTGCCGTCGCTAGCTTGTTGGTGCTGCGAAATTTCAGGCGCTCTGATCTCGCTGAGCTTTTGTAGTTTTGCGCGCAAAGCTTTATTGAGGTTAGTCATTTTTTCAAAGTCTGACTCACCTTCTTGATAAATCCACTTCATCAGTTGATCGGCCCTGAAAGGCTTTTCACCGATACTGGCAAAATATTCGCGCATAGCAGAACGATTAAAATTCAACAGATTTTGCTTTTTCTGTGTAGGTGCTTGAACCTCTGCCGTCATTGTTTGCTTACTCCAAATATTGTTGCTGTATCTTTGTGTATATTTTACGCGCAATCCTTGCCCACTTAAAGAAAAGGTGACAAAAAAGGGAGCCTTAGCTCCCTTTGGTCAATTTGTATGTTGCTTATCGAGTACGTGGGCAAATTTCTTCGTCTGAGAAGAAGTATGCAATCTCACGCGCAGCAGATTCTGGTGCATCAGAACCGTGACAAGCGTTTTCATCGATTGATTCAGCGTAGTCAGACCGTAAAGTACCTGCTGCGGCTTCGCTTGGGTTAGTTGCACCCATAATTTCGCGGTTAGCTACTACAGCATTTTCGCCTTCAAGTACTTGAACCATTACTGGACCAGAGGTCATGAAATCGACTAGTGCGCCAAAAAATGGACGCTCTTTATGTTCTGCGTAAAAACCTTCTGCTTTTTC
>CAZXTD010000020.1:0-41633 GCA_964643575.1 uncultured Glaciecola sp.
ATTTACAAGCTTTCGAAGCCGTTAAAAATCATCCTGCTCGCAAAAAATGTGTCATGCTTGCTTGGAATGCGCTTCACGAGGTTATTGAGTCAAAGTTCGACAAAGCTGCATGAATGTTTTTAAAAAACATCAACAATCAGATTAATGAGTTTGATAACAGTCACACCTACTGGATTTAATTATGCTTAGCCATATTCATCATATTAACTTTGTTGTAAAAGATATTGCCAAGGCGATAGCGTACTTCAGCAAGCTGCTTAATCAACAGCCTATCACCGAAGAATTGTTGCAGCGTAAAGTTACAACGGCGCGATATAAATTGGGTGAAACATGGTTAGTTTTGGTTCAACCAACACACAGCTCAGGCGTAGTGGCCGATATACTTGCGCGCAAAGGAGAAGGCATTTTTTTATTGTCGTTTGCTACCGAATCAATAGACGCTACTTTAGAAAACCTAGAGCTTAATGCCGCCAATAAACGCGAAGGACTCGACGCTTGGGAAATTTGTGATTTGTCGCCACAAGAGCAATTTGGGGCTATTTTACAACTTACTCAATATGCAAATAAGAATTCGGTCAACAAGTACGCCCGATAAATGTGCAGTATTAATAACATCCCCAGTAACTCTATTTCAGAAAAATAATTTTAAGAATCTAAGGTGTCATCTGGTTTGCGTTTTTTTAAGCGTCTGTTTTTTGATTTTTGTTGCTCTTGAAATTTAAGTAATGGTCGGTTGTCCAAAACTTCTTCTTCGTAGTGCAGGGGTGGCTTCACAAACGCCAATACTTGCTCAGCTAACAGTGGCTTTGAGATGAGATAGCCTTGGGCATACTCGCAGCCTAACGCTTTAATAACGTCCATTTCTGTTTGGGTTTCTATGCCTTCAGCGGTGACTTTCATGCGTACACTCTGTCCTAATGTAATTGCCGCTTTAACAATTTCTACTGCATCTTTATTTATGCGTGAGTCGGGCGTATTGTCGATGGCGTCTACAAATTTGCGATCAATTTTAATGTGTTGCACGGGCAATATGGTGAGATAGGACAAAGAAGAGTACCCTGTGCCAAAATCGTCGATGGCGAGTTCTACGCCTCGCTTACAAATTTCAGCTAACAAGTCTTTTAAAATGTCGGTATTTTCTATTAATGATGTTTCTGTGAGTTCGAGTTTTAAATATTTGCCGGCGATGCCTGAATTACTCAAGGCCTTATCTAATATTCTGATAAAGTCTTTGCCTTTTAGCTGATTAGACGACAAATTTACCGACATTGTAAGGTCTTCTACACAATCAAAAAGTTGCCATTGTTTAAGTTGCGAGCAAGCTTTATTTAACACCCATTCGCCTAAGGCTATAATTAGGCCGGTTTCCTCCGCAATCGGAATAAACATATCAGGAGGTACGTTACCCCTAGTTGGATGTTCCCATCTTACGAGTGCTTCAAAACCGCATATTGTATCGTTACTCAAATCAGCAATTGGTTGATATGCTAAATGCAAAGACTCTTGTTCAATTGCCAATCGCAAGTCAGCTTCAAGTTCAGAAAGTTCTAAAGCCGTGACACGCATTTCTTGGTCAAAAACGCGATAAATGCCTTTGCCGGCTTCCTTTGCCTGATACATAGCAATATCAGCATCGCGCAGGGCACCAGTTACCGTCGTATATTTTTCATCACACATAACTACGCCAACGGTCACATTAAAATGAAGCGTTAAATTTTCAAGCTCAAATGGCTTTTCAAAGACTTCGATAATTGCCTCAGCCAGCTCTTTAATCTGCCCCACATCGGTAACATCCTCTGCTACAACGGTAAATTCGTCACCGCCTAATCGTGCAGCGTACATATTTTGATTTAATTGGCTGGTTAAACGAATCGCACTGGCAATTAAAATTTCGTCACCAACAGCATGCCCATGTGTATCGTTGATAGTTTTAAAGCGGTCTCCATCTAAAAACATCAGGCCAAAATGGCGCTTTTGATTGATAAGTGAATCTAGTTTTTTAACTATCCACTCTCTGTTGGGTAGTCCCGTAAGGGAATCGTGAAACGCTTGATGAAATAGTTTTTTCTCAGCGACTTTACGTTCGTTGACTTCAATCTGTAGTTCTGCTGTACGTTCGCGAACGCGCTGCTCAAGGTCGGCGTTTAGCTTTTCTAACATCGTACTTGCATGTTTCAGCTCAAGTTGCTGTTCTTTTAAAAGCTTTGTTTTTTCATCTACCAATATCGCCAGTTCAGCTTGGTGTTGGTTTACTAAATATAAGCGCCACTTAACAATTAAGTAGATGCTTAGTAGTAGCAGCAATAAAAATGATAACCTTGCCCACGGTGTTGACCACCAAGGCGCTAAAATAGTGAAGCTAAACTGTGCGCCTTGCTCGTCCCACTTATCGGCACTATTAGCCGCATAAACTTCAAATACATAGTCACCCGCTTGCAAATTATTGTAGCGAGCTTCACGGTTGTTTGCGCTTGTAAACTCGAAGTCTTCTTGCAAACCCCTCAAGCGATACTTAAAGCTTGCTCGGTTGGGAAACATAGTGTCGATAGAGGTGAATGAAAACTGCAAATTATTGGATGAATGAGCCAGCTCGACTCGCCCAACTTTTTTAATTTGTCCACTGTCAAATTTTACCGCCTCAACGTCATCTCCTTCACTTTTTAAGACTCTCACCGCAGATATCATAGACGGTATTGTGTCTAAAATTTGCGGCAAGTCGTTGGGGTTAATGATGCTTACACCATTATGATTAGGCAAATACAGTTCGTTGTTAATTCTAAATATATCGCCAAACTGAGACGCGCTATTGCCGACTAAGCCATCCTCTTGTTTAAACGCTCTGAATGTATTTTGTTGAAGGTTAAACACTTTGACACCATTGCTTGTGCCTATCCATAACTCGCTTGGGCTATTTTCATAAAAATGATAAGTTTCAATCTGATTTTCTTCAGTGCCAAGTGGGTAGTGAGTAAACGTTTGTGTGATGAGATTATATAGATAGAAGCCATATGAAGCGCCAATTGCGAGCGTATCCGAAGATAAGGTGTAAACCGAGTTGCAAAAGCAATGCTCTAAGGCACTTACTAGCGCTATTTCACCAGTATTTATATTGACAGTTTCAAGGCCTTCACCAGAAACAAGCCATAGGGTATCTCCAATTATTTCAAAGTCACTAATTTCGTTGCTCAATAAGCTAGGTAAACCGGCGGGACGTTTACTGTACCGAGTAAAGATACTCGTGTTAGTGTCATACATTTGCAAGCCTTCATGCCATACGCTAATCCAAAGCCTCCCTTGCATATCAAAAGCTAGACGAAAAATGTTGTTACCGGCTAGACTATTTCCGTCTTTGGCATCAGGATTTTGTTTATAGTTTGTAAACTGCATTGTTTGAGGGTTTATTTTAGATATTCCTCCCCCCCACATTCCAACCCATACATTGCCTTGTAGGTCTTTTGTGATGGTAATTACGGAGTCTGAAGGTAATGAGTTAGGATTGTTACGATCATGCTTTATGTTTGAAAATTCACCTGTGTGCACATTGAATACTTGAATACCGCCGCCGTCTGTTGCTATCCACAAATCACTATCATTGACCATCACGCCCTTAAAGCTTTTTTGAAAATAGTCTACTGAAGGAGTTGTAATTCTCGACTCGATACTTTCGAATTTCTCTAAAGCGGGCGTTATTCTGGTAAAACCTTTAGAGTTAAGCGCTATCCATAAAGAGCCCTTACTGTCTTCGTTAATACTTTCGATACTAGCAGCCGGAATTGCCATTTCGGATTTTTCAGAAGCTGGCAAACACAAAAAATCATCAAAGTTGCTTCGGTAAACACACAAGCCTTGTTTTTCTATGCCAACCCACAAATTACCCGCCGAATCTAAAAACGTTGTATTAATGAAATCACTCGGTAAGCTGTTTTTTTCTGAAGATGCGCCATATACCCTGCTTGAATGGTCAACTGTATTCACTCTTAATAAGCCATTTGGGCTAGCTACCCACAATGCGTTTTTTTCGATATCAAGCGATATGTCTCTTGCTACAAACGTAGACCATAGCTTGTCCAAAGGTGTATCAATTTTTTTCAGCTTGTCGTTGAGCACATCAAACGTATAAATACCTTGAGCCGACACAATCCAGAGTATTTGTTGGTCAGTGTCGATGGCCATTGAATGAACAAATTCTGGGCCCTGTTCAAACTTTTCAACTGAATATGGGCTTACAAATTGTTTAGTCTGTTTATCGAATTTAGCAAAACCAAAACCGTTTCCGCCTAACCATAAGCCGCCTTTTTTATCATCCACAAGCTCGTGAATAAACATACCGTCTGCAGCAGCATAAGAGATGAATTCGTCGAGGGTGCGGTCGTACATATGCACTTCGCTGTTAGTCATCCATAGCTGACCTTGGTCATCAGATAAAATAGACAGCACCTGATTTTCGCCAGTCGTCGAAACCGCATTCGAAGTATAAGTTTTTAGTTCAAAACCATCATAACGATAAAACCTTGAGCGCCTGCCTGATACCCACAAATACCCATGAGAATCTTCAGTAATCTTGGCAACAAAGCTTAGATTGTTTTCTTCAAGCAACAATGATGGTGTAAAAGCGCGAAAATGGTCAATGGATTCCGTCGAGTTAGCGTTAAATCCTATGTTCCCATTTTGCGGAGGTGCAGGGTCTGCACTTGCTATAAAGCAAACGAACAAACTTAAAACGGCAAAACACACCCTGTAAGGGTATCTTGATGGGTTTAAGCACGTTCTTTGTTTAAGGTTCATTGGGTGATTTTATGTTTGCATATTTATTGGTATCGGAACTAGCAGCGATTTCTTTACTGGCCGGAAAGTGGCGACCTCAAAAACTCTGAGGAAGGAGGGCAGTGGGTCAACGGCAAGTACCAAATTTCAACGCCACTTTATTTCGTATTGAAAAATTAAATTCAAAATGAAAAATAAATGAATTTTGAACGTATTGTATAAACATTAAGTATCTGAAAATATTGGGGTTTAATAGTTAATTAAAAATGGCATGAACCATGCTATCAGAAATATTGTAAAAATTACGTTAACAAATAAAATTCAAGGAATACTGAGTGGCGTTCAATAATAATAAAGTCCGCATTCTTATTTTTGGGCATAAAGAATTTAGCCAGTTAGTATCAAGCGTGCTTGACGAGTTTTCTGCGCGCGCCGAATGTCGTATTGTTGATGCAATTATTGGCACAATAGATGAAGCAAACGCCCACATAGATGTGTTTTCCCCTGATTTGGTTGTAAGTGCTGGCAGCAATGCAGCGTACTTAAAGGCATCCTTAGATGTGCCAGTTTTGGCGATGTCGGTGACAGAAACTGACATAGTTAGCGCACTAGAAACTGCGTCCAAAATTGCGAATAGTATTCACCTGATTACATACGATGATTACTCTCATCTAGTATCGCTGCTCAACCAAAATACACAGTTATCAATTACTCATAGCCAATATGCGACGGCGCTAGAAGCAAAGGAAACTTACTATCTTGCTAAACTAGAAACTAATCAAGCAGTGGTAGGGGCGAGCTTGGTTTGTGGTTTGGCTGCTCAAGATAATATCAAATCTTTTCTTATCTATTCTCGAGCATCATGCAGAGCGCTAATAAAAAAAGCGATTATTGAAGCGCAAAAGCAAAAAGACTCTATTCATTTGCAAGCTATGCAGAGATGGCTTTTTAAAGATGCAAAAACACCGATTATTGTTGTCGATAACAACACCAACATTTTAACCTCTAATGCCGCCGCAAAAACTGAATTTGCGCTACAAAACGATAACCAACAACATGTAATAGATGTGCTTCATAGCAACCAATTTAATAATATTGTAGACGGCAGATGCCGATTAAATAACAGCGACTGGTTTTTTCATAAAGACACACTTGATTTAGCTAACCGGTACTTTGATGTTTATCAGTTTTATGCACAAGACCCTGTTTTGATGCAAAACACATCAGGACAAAGTGCAAGGCCTTTTGATGCTAACCAACCCCTTGTTTATCGCTCAGATATTATGGCTGAACTTATTGAGCAAACCGATCGTTATGCACAGTCGCCTAGTCATGTGCTGATTATTGGTGAGTCGGGCACTGGCAAAGAGATGATTGCACGGCGTATTCATGAAAAAAGCCATTTTAGTCAAGGTAAGTTTGTCGCAATAAATTGCGCAGCCATGCCCAGTGAGCTCTTTGAGGGTGAACTATTTGGTTATGTAGAAGGGGCTTTTACTGGGTCTAAACGCGGTGGTAAACATGGTTTATTGTATGAGGCAGAAAACGGCGTCCTGTTTTTAGATGAAATTGGTGAGCTGAGCTTACCGCTGCAAGCTAAGTTACTGCGGGTCATTCAGGAAAAGACATATCGCCCAGTTGGCTCACACAAAGAATTTTCAATCAAACTAAAAATTGTAGCGGCAACAAACAGACCCCTTGCTAAGCAAGTTGCCGATGGTTTATTTCGTAACGATTTGTATTACAGGCTCAATGTATTGAGTTTACATGTACCTTCTCTAAGCGCACGCAACCAAGACCTCGACTTAATTACGCGTTCAAAACTCCAAGAACTTAACTATGCGGGTTTAAGCACCAAGCAAATTGATGTACTCGCCAAACAACTTCACCCTATTTTTGTCGCTTATCATTGGCCGGGTAATGTCAGAGAGTTAGAAAACATTATTGAGCGCCTGTTAGCTTATTGCAGCGCAAGCACCGAGCCCGAAGAAATTCAAGTAGCAACATTGCTGAGTCAACTTGCTCCCGAGTTGTTTCAATTGCAAAGCGACCTTAAACAAGGTGCGCTAGTCGAAAATGAAATTCAGTTAGTGAATGAGGCCATGATTAAGTTTAATGGCAACAAAGAACGCGTCGCCCAGTTTTTAGGGATCAGTCAAACCACATTATGGCGACGTTTAAAACGCATAAATGATAATAACCAAAGGGGACAACACCATGCGTAGCTTCACCCGAAACAAAGTCTGTACCGCTGTTAGTTTAGCAATGTTCGCAAGCAGTTTGAGTATGGCCAACATGGCAATAGCACAGCAGGCAGATACTAGCGCTACACCTACCGAAGAGACGGTAGAAATAATCAGTATTTCACGTAAACGCCCTGAAAGCCTGCAAGAAGTCCCGATTGCGGTGAGTGCATTGTCTGCTAGAGACATCGAAACAGCTGGCGTAGAACGGCCAGGTGACTTTATCTCATTAGTGCCCAACGTAAACATTGTGGATGCAGCTAACGTGGGCGATACACAAGTTAACATTCGAGGCATAACCTCTACGCGTGATGCAGAATCTACCTTTGCCTATGTTGTTGATGGCGTGCTTATTACTAACCCTAACGGCTTTAACGAAGAGTTGCTCGACATTGCTCAAATCGAAATCTTAAAAGGACCACAGGGCGCGCTCTATGGCCGTAATGCAGTTGCAGGGGCAATAATTGTTACTACTACTGAGCCTACTGACGACTTTGAAGGAAAAGTGAAAGTAGGGCTAGGCAATGCCGGAATTAAGCGCGTTAACGGTATTGTAAGTGGAGGATTAAGCGAAAACGTACGTGGCCGTTTTACTGCGAGCTATAACAGCATAGACGGACATTATGAAAACATCTTTAGTGGCCGCGACGACGTGGTCGACTTTTTAGAAGATACCACCGTTAAAGGGCGTATCATTTGGGATGTGTCTGAAGACTTAAGCTTGGACATTCGTGCGGGTGTGTCTATGGTTGAAGGCGGCGCGATTAACTTCAACGCTGTGTTTGCTTTGCCTTCTTTTGTGAATGCCTTTAACCAACCTAACTATAATGCAAACGTCAACGATCACGACTTTACTTTTGCATTTAACGTACCGGGTGAAAACGAACAAGACAGCACAGAGTTTTCAATAAAAGCAGACTACGACTTAGATGGTTATGATATTACAGCGGTGCTTGCTTATAACGACCTCGAAGAGTATTTATTATCAGATGGTACAAGTGCTTCGTTTTATGGTTATGAAGTTACCCCACAGTGCCAAACCGACCGAGCAACACTCAATAACGCACCTGCCGCTCTGGGCGGCGCTGATCGGACAGATTTATTTGGTGAGTTTTTTGCGCCCTTTGGCGTTTTCCCTCCTGGTGTTGAATTTACCGGTGTTTATGGTCCATACACACCAACAGCTTGTGACGGTTATCAATACCAAGAACGCAGTCAATCTGATTTTAGCGGTGAAATAAGGATTACTTCTGACGACAATGATGCAGCGCTACGCTGGATTGCCGGTGCTTACTTTGCTGAAATTGAACGTGATGTTGTAGTTGCCTATGGCGCCGACCAAGGCCAAGGCTTTTTGCGTCAGCCATATGTACCGCCAACAGGACCTAACCCTACTGATTTATTATTTAACGATACCTTTGATACTTCTGTTTTATCGGCTTTTGGTCAAATTGAGTATGACGTATCTGACAAATTAGAGGTCGCTTTTGCATTGCGGTACGACTACGAAGACCGCACCGTGAGCAACAATGTGCCAAACGTTACGGCATCTGGTTTAAACGTAAATACCTTTGTGGGTGATGTGCTCGGACCAATCAACCCAGCGTTTAATGCTAACCCAAATGGTATTCCTGATCGCTCTCGTTCGTTTGCCCAGTTCCAGCCTAAACTGACCGTGAGTTATGAATTGTCTGACAACGTTAATGCTTATGGTAGTTATGGCGTAGGTTTCAGAAGCGGCGGGTTTAACTCAATTGGTACTCAAGCGACCCTTGATTTTTGGTTTAACGCCTCCGGAAATGGTACGCCAGGCGACGCAGTAGATGCCCAGATTATTGTAAATGATGACTACGACAAAGAAGTCACCACCAATATCGAATTTGGCTTAAAATCTCGATTGCTCGACAACAAAGTACGTTTAAATACAGCGGTGTTCCAAACCACTGTTGATGATAATCAGTTCTTTGAGTTTTTTGCTGGCCCATTTGGATTGTTGCGCGCAGTTACCACTATTGACGAGCTATCAATCAGTGGTTTTGAAATGGATGTAGAAGCGGATGTTACTGACAGCTTTACCGTTTTTGCGGGCATAGGTTTACTTGATTCTGAAATCAAAGAAAATCGTAACCGCCCCCTCACCGTGGGTAACAAGGCACCACAATCACCTGATACGACATACACCTTAGGCTTTAGTTACGAAACGCCCATCAATGATGACTATTGGGTAACCACGCGCGTTGACTATCAGTACACCGGCGACACTTTCTTCCACACGCTTCAAGGAGAGGAAACGCCCACCATTTGGGACTTCTTTGGCACCTTAGGCGGCGGTGTGCCACCAGGCCCGCATCCACAAAACTTTGACAATGCTAAACGCGACGCATTTTCGACCTTAAACGCACGCATTGCGCTTGAAGCTGATATGTGGACTTTAGCTGTGTACGGCAAAAACATTACCGACGAAGAATATTTACAAGAAGTCATTCCTGCGCCTGAATTTGGTGGTTCGTTTATTCACCCTTCTGCCCTTGCAGAGTTCGGGATTGAATTTACATATCAATTTTAAGGGCAGTAATTAGCATTGCCTACTGGCAATGCTTAATGGAGTAATTAAATGAACAAACCTTTAGCGGGTATTCGTGTTATCGATTTAACGCATATGCTGTCGGGCCCATACTGTGCAATGATTTTGGCAGACTTAGGCGCCGAAACAATCAAAGTAGAACCTTTGCAAGGCGAGGGCACCCGAAAGTTACTAGCAAGCGACCCTAAAAATTCCTTAGATGGCATGGGCGCTTACTACATCACCCTTAATCGTAATAAACAAAGCGTGTGTATCGATTTAAAAAGTGATGAAGGCCGGCAAGTATTTTACGACCTAGTGAAAGAGTCTGATGTGGTCGTCAATAATTTTGGCGCGGGTGTGCCGGCACGCCTTGGTATTGATTACAATAGTTTAAGTGCAATCAATCCTAAAATTATTACCTGCAGCATTACCGGTTTTGGTAATAATGGCCCTAAGTTTAAGCGCCCGGCGTTTGACCAAGTTGCACAAGCAACCGGTGGCGGTATGTCGATTACCGGTACTGATCAAAACAACCCCGTGCGTGCAGGTATTCCTATTGGTGATTTAGGCGGCGGTATGTTTGCGGTAATGGGTATTCAGTCTGCGATTATTGAACGAGCCACTAGCGGCAAAGGCCAAGACGTGGATATCTCGATGCTCGACTGCCAAGTGTCTATGCTTAACTACATGGCAACGATGCACTTTTTGTCTGGCGATAATCCTTATCCCATTGGTAATTCACATTTTGTGCATGTGCCGTATAACACCTATAAAACCAGCGATGGGTTTATTGTTATTGCGGTAATTACCGACAATTTTTGGAAAAATCTAAATGAAGTGGTGCAGGTCGCTGAGTTTGATGACCCCAAATACGATGGCCAGCCAGGCCGCTGGGCTGCAAAAGATTATATTGATGCAACGCTCAATCAAGTGCTGATTCAAAATACGTCTGCGCACTGGATTGAACAACTTGAAGCCAAGCGTATTCCATGCGCTCCGGTAAACAAGTTGTCGGATGCATTAAACGACGAACAAGTGCTGCATCGAAAAATGGTAGTTGACTTAAAACACCCTAATGGCAGCAGCACAAAAGGGCCAGGCAACCCCATCAAGTTCTCGCGGACCAGCGAAGAAAGCTTTAGTGCGGCGCCTACTTTAGGTCAAGATACACAAGGCGTGCTTACAGAGTTGCTCAATATGTCGCAAAGCCAAATAGATGAATTGGTAGCCAAAGGCGCAATTTCGAAAGGCTAATGGTTAAAGGCAAGTGCTTAGTGCAAGTACACTCAAATTGAATGTGTAAACCAACAGATAAATTAGGTAAATAAGGTGCAAAAAACAGTTTTTATCAACGATGTCGGCCCTCGAGATGGCTTACAAAATCAGGCAAAAGTGCTCAGTAGCGAGCAACGTTTAGGCTTGATAAAAGCGCTGGACGATGCTGGCTTAGATGGTGTTGAAGTAGGCGCTTTCGTGTCGCCAAAAGCGGTACCCGCGATGGCAGGAACTGACAGCATTTGCGACAACTTGCCTGCTAGTAAATGTCATTTTTCGGCGCTAATTCCTAATATGAAGGGCTTTGAGCTGGCTTCGCAGCATGGCGTTGAGCTGGCTTCTTTGGTGATGGCAAGTTCGAACACCATGAACGAAAAAAACATTCGTATGAACAATGCTCAAACCCTCGAGATGATGAAGCAAGTGTTTGCCGCGGCTGAAAATACCAGTACGCAACTACAAGTGTATTTAGCTACTGCTTGGGAGTGTCCTTTTGAAGGCCTCATGCCTGAGCAGGTTGTTATTGACCTAGCAAATGAGCTCGTACGCATGGGCGCAAGCCGCATCGTGATTGCCGACACTATAGGCGCCGCCGATCCTCAGGGGGTTAAGCGCTTGCTTACGCAGCTTGTTGATAAGTTTGGTGCTGATATTTTTGCGTGTCACTTTCATGATACGCGCGCTATGGGCCTCGCTAATACGTACGCTGCGCTAGAAGCCGGCGTTCGAAGATTTGATGCCTCTATTGCCGGGCTTGGCGGCTGCCCATTTGCACCAGGTGCAAGCGGTAATGTTGCTACCGAAGATGTAGTGATGCTATGCGAACAAATGGGATATACGACAGGTATCGATATGCCTAAGCTACTTGATGCTTCTGATTTAGCTGTAGCCTTAACGCAAACCGCCACAGGCGGCAATGCAAAAACATGGCTGCGTAAAAAGTATCCCAATTCGAGCTGATTGACCTGATTTTAGACATGTAGAGCAAAATAGTATTGAGTCTGAATAAGAACAAGCAAAAATAAACGAACAAGACAGATAAAAGGAAAAGCATATGAGTTATCGATTAGGTGTTGATGTAGGCGGTACGTTCACCGACCTGTTGTTAATCAATGAAAGTAGCGGCGAAACTCACACCGCAAAAGTACCCTCCACCCCAGAAGACTCGTCGGTGGGCGTGCTCAATGGTATTGCCAGAATATGCGACGAGTCGGGCATTGACCCTAAACAAATTAACCGTGTTATGCATGGCACCACGGTCGCAACTAATGCCGTACTCACCGGAAAAGGCGCAAAGGTGGGCTTGGTTACTACCAAAGGTTATCGCCACGTTTTGCAAGTTGCACGTTCGTTTTGTCCAGGCGGGCTTGGCGGCTGGGTAAGCTATGTTAAAAAGCCATTGCTCGCTCCATTAGAACTAACCATTGAAGCCACAGAACGAATGGGCGCAGACGGCGAAACAGTTACTGGTTTAGACGAAGAGCAATTACGCGCAGACCTAAGCAAACTCAAAGCAAGCGGCGAAGTAGAAGCGCTTACCATTTGTTTTATCAATGCCTATGTTAATGGCGCACACGAACAGCGTGCAAAAGCTGTTGCCAGCGAAATTTTTGATGATGTACCCATTAGTATTTCAAGCGATATTGTGCCAGAAATGCAAGAGTATGAGCGCACTGAAACTACCGTAGTTAATTCTTACGTTCGTCCTGAGGTAGCTCGATACGTTGATAACCTTCAGGCTTCTTTGCACAACACCATGGGTGAAAATTTACACCTCTCAATATTGCGCTCAGACGGCGGTTTAGCGTCTGCAAATGCGGCAGCCGACAACCCTGTAAACTTGCTCATGAGCGGCCCTGCTGGTGGTGTGTCGGGTGCTATTCACTTTGCCTCTGCAGCCGGTTTTGACAATGTTTTAACCTTCGATATGGGCGGCACATCTACCGATGTTGCTTTGATTCAAAATGGCAAAGCACGCATTAGACGCGAAACTCGTGTTGGTGATGTAACGGTGCGAGCGCCATCAGTTGATGTGCGCACTGTTGGCGCTGGCGGTGGCTCTTTGGCCTTTGTTCCTGAGCTGACCAAAGCATTGCGCGTAGGTCCAGAGTCGGCGGGTGCTAAACCTGGCCCAGCCGCTTACATGAAAGGAGGAGACGAGCCCACAGTATGTGATGCTAACGTGGTACTAGGATATTTGCCTTCTGATGTGCAGTTAGGCGGTAAAATGGCTATTAATAAAGAAGCCGCCGTAGCGGCAGTTAAAAAAGTGTCTGACGCCATGGAAATTAGCGTTGAAGAAGCGGCCGAAGGTATTGTCCGAATCGCCAACGAAGCAATGTTTGGTGCGCTGCGTTTAGTATCGGTTGAGCAAGGATTTGACCCGCGCGACTTTGCCTTAGTTGGCTTTGGTGGAGCAGGCCCGCTCCACGCAAACGCATTAGGCATATTAACCGACTCTTGGCCCACTATTATTCCACCGGGGCCTGGCGTATTGTGTGCTTATGGTGATGCTACAACGGTGGTAAAAGACGAAGCCTCTAAAACCTTTGTTACTTTAATTAAAGACACCAATGAAGATGCGCTTACCGAGCTTTATAAAGAACTCATTGATAAAGCATCGACAACACTTATTGCAGACGGCATATCACGTGATAATTTAGACGTCAGTTTGCAAGCAGATGTGCGTTACACAGGTCAGGCTTTCCAACTTTCTATTGAGTTTTCCTTAAGCGATTTTGAGCAAAACGGCCTAGACCTTTTGGTCAAGCGATTTGACGAAGAACACACTCAGCTATTCACTTTTGCTTTAGATGAAGGCCATGAAATCGTGATGGTACGGGCAATAGTATCAGCCTCATCGACTGCGCTACCTGAAGCTAAAACACTCAAGACTGACAGCACATTAGCGGATTGTAAAATAGCTGACACGCAAATTTATCATCAAGGCGAATATCACGATGCCGCTATTTACGAGCGCGCAAACATGGGGGCGGGATTGGAAGTCCCTGGCCCTTGCATTGTGGGGGAAATGGACTCGACTACTGTTATTCTGCCGGGCTACGTTGCCACAGTAGACAGTGTCGGTAATTTACTCATTAATCCTAACGTAAATAAGTAGCAGGAGATTATTATGAATACAGCAACTGCAAAAACAACAAAAGAAAAAATCATAGAAACAAACTCCGCTGCTTTGCAACGCGTTGAGGTTGACACTGTTACCGTAGATATTATCGAAAACGCACTTAAAAACGCGCGCGAAGAAATGGACGCCGTGTTGTTCAGAACCGCAATGAGCCCAGGTATTCGCGAACAAGGCGACTGTTTCCCGATGATTGCGAACAAAGACGGCAAAATGGTGGTAGGTCAGTTTGGTTCATTTATCCATGGCTTTATGGATGCGTTTACCGGAGACGTTGAAGAAGGAGATGTATTACTCACTAACGACCCATACATGTGTAATGCAGCAGTGTCGCATTTGCCCGACTGGATTGTACTTGTGCCGATATTCCGCGAAGGGCGGCACATTGCATGGTCTGCTATGTTTGGGCATATGTCGGATAACGGCGGTATGGTACCCGGGTCGATTCCTATTAAAGCAGAAACGATATTTCAAGAGGGTATTCGTATACCGCCTACTAAACTCTATAAAAAAGGCGTATTGCAAAAAGACTTGCTCGAACTGATTCTGCATAATGTGCGCACACCTCAGTGGAACCGTTTTGATTTAAACGCTTTGGTAGCGGCGTGTAACACAGCCTCTAAACGCGTGGTTGAAATAGCTGACCGCTTTGGTGACGATACATTTTATTCGACCATGGAAATCATGCTTGAGCGCAATCACACTGCAATGTCTGCTATTATCAATATGCTTGTACCAGAAGAGCCTCGCGTATTCGAAGATTACTTATGTGATGACGGCGTGGGCAAAGGCCCTTACAAAATACGCTGTAAAATGTGGCGCGAGGGCACTAAAGCCATATTCGATTTTGAAGGCACAGACCCACAAGCCAAAAGCTCGATTAACTTCTATTTAAATGAAGAAATGTTCAAGATGTTTTTTGGCTCGTTTACGATAAATTTAGTCGACCCTCAAATTTTGTTTAACGACGGGTTTTACGATTTAGTAGACGTTCGCATACCTCAAGGGAGCTTGCTTAAACCAAATTACCCGGCGGCTTTGTCGGGCCGAACCCATGCTCTTGGTCGTATCTTTGACGTGATGGGCGGTTTACTCGGTCAAGGCGCACCTGAGGCGATGAATGCAGCAGGCTTTTCAGATTCCCCACACTTGTTTTATTCGGGTTACGACGACAACGGTGAGTGGTTCCAACTTTTCCAAATTGGCTTTGGTGGCATACCGGGTCGCCCTGTGGGCGATGGCCCTGACGGGCATTCATTATGGCCGGGCTTTACTAACGTGCCCAACGAGTTTATTGAGGCTTACTTCCCGTTACGCGTTGAAACTTACGAGACCATCCCAGATTCGGGCGGTGCGGGTTTGCACAGAGGCGGTAACGGCCTAACGGTGGGTTATCGTTTTTTAAACGATGGTCAAATAGCCATCCATGATGATCGTTGGTTGACTTACCCTTGGGGTGTTAATGGTGGTGCACCTGGCTTGCGCTCAACTAAGTTATTGCAACGTGCTGATGGCAGTGAAGAAGCGCTACCTGCAAAATGCGAAGGCATTGAAGTTAAAAAAGGCGATATTCTTTACTTCAATACTTGGGGCGGTGGTGGTTGGGGCGACCCGCTTAATCGCGACCCGCAGTTGGTGTTAGACGACATTAACCGTTCATTGGTCACCGTTAAAGGGGCGCTATCCTACGGCGTGGTTATTGCCGATGACAATGGCAAATTATCGATAGATACCAATGCAACCCAAGCCATGCGCGAGAAAATGGCTGCCCAGCGCGGCGACGTCAGTTTATTTGATTTTGGTGGTACTATCGAACAAATAAAGGCACGTAGCTTAGCTGAAACAGGGCTAACTGCGCCTACAACGCCAGAGTTTTAATCGATGGCAATCAACTTATCTAATGAAGATTTAGATACAGGCGAATTGCAGCTGGGTAAACGCCCCGCTGTAATCGCTGTTGATTTGAGTAATGGTTTTGCCTTGCCTAGTAGTCCGCTAGGTGGTGATTTTTCGAACGTTTTAGTGGCTAACAAGCGCTTAATTGAGTGTGCCAAACAAAATGATATCCCCGTATTTTTCACCACCGTAGTTTACGATACGCCCGAGCAAGCCTCTGTTTTCAGGCAACGTTTGCCAGACCTCAATATTCTGCAAAGAGGCTCACATTGGGTTAACATTCATGATGAATTGAAGACATTCGTTAACGCAGAACGCGTGATAGAAAAACATCACCCAAGTGCATTTTTTAACACCAAACTTCAAGATAAACTCGCACAACTCAATATTGATTCTTTAATAATTACCGGCCTGACTACCTCTGGCTGCGTGCGCGCAAGTTGTGTCGACGGCCTACAGAATAACTATTCCTGCGTTGTTGCTAGTGACGCATGTGGCGACCGCAATCAACAAGCCCACGACATGAGCCTGCATGACATGCATGCAAAATATGCGCAGGTGATGAGTGTTGGTAATATTATTGACTGGTTAGAGCCTAAGGCATTATAAATAACCGTTAACCCTTTTGGTATGTCAGTGTTGTTACCCATGAACAAACCTCTTACTTCACGCTTTTGGATACTCTCGCTCCTCACTTGAATGGGCTATCCACCCCAAATATCCAGCCTTCTAGCGTCATTGCTTGCATAGCTATTTCAACACTCAATGGTGTTTTATGATTGCAGTACCATCTCAATCCGGCTGTCGCGATAATGGCGTCACTCAGGTGGTCATTTAATGGTTCATTTTGAACAAAAGGTTTGCAGCTAAAGTGTGTAAGTATTTCATTGAGGTTATTTATATCGCGAACTTTGTTATTGCCAAATCCGGCATGTTTGATAAATAGCCTAGGGTATATCTCAGTAACAACAACTTGAGCAGATGCTATAAGTGAAGCTTCAAAAGGCCAAACAGCGATTTTGTCGCCATATGTGTTTTTAAGTCTGTGAAGCAGGCGCATGCCGGCTAGCCCGCCTTTTCCTACTTGTTTTGCGCCAATAAGTTTAAACGGGCTTTCAGGAATCCCCAGTCCTTGCTCAGCCGCAGCAGTTTCGGTATGTCTTCTCAATACTTTTGGATTAAACCAGTCGGGTTGTTTACCTTGGGTCCAAAAGTATTCAGCAAAATCTGATGTAGACCATGTATTTCCAGCAAAAAAGTTTTTATGCGCTGCGTTAGCTGAATCGACCGCTTCCCAAAGCTGGCGATAATTGACTGCTTCTCCTAATTGTTTTTTAGCAACGCTTGCTGCATAGCCAAAATTACAATCAATGCCTATTAGCACCCGTTTGTCACCCTTAAGCTTTTCAATAATCAGATTGTATACGTCTGTTCTTGATAGTTTTTTTGAAACTGGCGCGGGCGCTTTATTATCATATTTGCTGCAAGTGGCTAGCGCAATTGAGTACGACTGCTGTGGCGACTTAGCACCCGACCAATCAATACCAATATATTCATCAAACTCCATGAGAGCGCCTTACCTCACAAAAATATACTTAAGGTAGCCGCAATTGCAAAAGCGATAGTCCCTAGCAAGGTCTCCATGACTGTCCATGTTTTCAGAGTAGTTTTTTCATCCATATTAAGTAAACGGCTTACCAGCCAAAACCCAGAATCATTAAAATGAGAAAGTACCGTCGCGCCACCTGCAATTGATATGACAATCAAGCATAAATCAATACTGCTTAAGTCAGTAGCCAATGCCACAACAGGCGACATCAATGCAGCTGTGGTGGTTAAGGCTACTGTTGCTGAGCCTTGAGCAACGCGCAAACAGGTTGAAATGACAAAAGCTGCAACGATGATTGGCATGCCGGTGTCGCTTAATGCATTGGCAAGGGCATCACCAATACCGCTTGCGCGCAGCACGCCACCAAACATACCGCCAGCACCGGTTACCAATATGATGGCGCAAATAGGTGCGAGTGACTTCTCGCAAAGTGTTTGTAGATCGGCTGCGCTAAACTGGCGCGAAAAAACCATAAGTGAAAACAACAAGGTTATTAAAAGCGCAATGGGGGTTTGCCCGAGCACAATAAAAATTTGCACTATCGCGTTTTGGCTATTGGCAAGGTCCATTTTTATCAAGGTGTTGAGCACGGTATTGAATGAAATCAGCACAACAGGCATCACTAGAATGCCTAACACGAGGCCGAACGATGGAGAGTTTTCTTTACTTAGCTGAACCGGTGCAAATAAGGCTTGGTCTATTTTCACATTAAATTTGTTGCCGCTATACAAGCCAAATAAGTAAGCACCAACATACCATGTAGGTATTGCAATACAGATGCCTACTAGTAAAAGTAAGCCAATATCAGCCCCTAAAAAATCAGCAGCTGCAACCGGCCCAGGATGCGGCGGTACAAAAGCGTGCATAACAGCAAAAGCACCTGCAGCGGGCAGAGCATACACCAACAATGACCCGCCAAAACGATAGGCAACGCTTAAAATAATGGGCATGAGTACAACTAAGCCCACGTCAAAAAATATGGGAAAACCAAACATCAAAGAGGCAACGCCAAGAGCCAGAGGTGCTTTTTTTTCACCAAAACGACCAATTAATGTATCAGCTAAAACTTGAGCGCCGCCGCTGGCTTCTAAAATTTTACCAATCATCGCGCCTAAACCTACCAGCAAGGCAACCGATGCTAACGTCCCCCCAAAACCGCTTGTAAGGGTACTCACCAAATTGTTGATGGGTATGCCTGCAAAAATGGCGGTAAGCGTGCTAACCAATATTAGCGAAACAAAAGCATGCACTTTAAACCGCACTATTAATACTAACAGCAGCAATACTGCAACAGTCGCAATACTTAAAAGGTAGGCGGGCGATTGTGAATAAGCGGCAAAGTCCATGCGCGTAGTTCCTAGTAAAAAGATATTAAAAATTATTATCTTACTACCATGACACATATTCTTAATGTATCTCAAGCAGATTCTTTTGTTTGCTACGCTATGTGACTTTTATATTGACGGTAATGGTGTCTGCGCGATTAATTCTGGTGAATATTTGTATACACTGCAAGCTTGCACAATTTCATTCCAGATCAGGGTTTTGTCTTTTGGTCTGTTGGCTTCCCCTGCTAACCAAGCGAGATGACTTCGAGCTTTTAAACCAAGGTTTGAGCGTTGTTCAATCAGCGCTTCAATTTTTGAGGATAAATCTGTGGGCACAGAATGTTGGAGCTTAATGTTTGAAAGTTTATGTTGGTAGTAAATTTTATGGAGCTGGTCGTTAAACGAGATGTTTTCTAGCAATTCATCACGTTCTATTAAAGTAAGCGCTTTGGAATAGTGTTCCCAAGCTAGCTTGGCTTGTTGGTTTAATAAGTAGGCCTCTGCCAAGCCAGCCCAAACTTGATGGATAGCGATGTCGGGCTGTTTCTCGATGGCGATAAGTTTATTCTTTAAGGCTTGTTCATAGTTTTGCTCAAACAAGTAGACCGACCCTAAACTTTCATATCCTATGTAGTTGCTTGAATAGTTAGCAATGACATCAGCATAAGTTTGTTTAGCTTGTTCAAGCTCTCCAAAGCACATTTGAAGGGTACCAAGGTTTGCCAAAATTACTTCATGCTTTACAATTTTTGACGCCGCAAAAAACTGCTTCTTGGCACTTTGCGTGTCGCCAGTCGAAAAATACAAGTTGCCTAAAGTATTGTAAGCGCGCCAATGTTGAGGGTTGAGCGCAACAGCCTGTTTCGCATAATCCTCAGCACTTGCAACTGCTTCTTGATCACTGGTTTGGCCAAATTTTGTTAAATAAAGCTCGGCTAGTGAGGCAAACATATCCGCATTATTATTACTCGTGTCTACTTCAGCTTGAAGCAGGGTAATAGCTTTGTTTAACTCACCTATGCGTGCATATAGCTCTGCTTTAGCTATTTTGTAATCACTATTTTGAGGGTCAAGCTTTTCTGCTCGGCTGCAACTTTCGGATGCTTGCTCTAATAAATCGGATTCATTTTGTATCCAACTCATTCGCACTTGCGTTTGGCACATACCTGCGTGGGCGCCGGTATGATTAGTCTCTATATTAATAGCTTGTTGAAAAAAGTCTAAAGCGGTTTGAAAATCGATTGCGGAATGGGCGGCAAACGCTATGTTTTTTGCTCGCAAGAATGGCGCTAGGGCAGGAGAAAATAGCGCCTTGTGTGACCTTGTGATATCGCCTGCAATAAAAGCTTCTGTATTGCTCATTAATCGCTGGCTCATGTTGTCTGATTGCTGGAGCATTTCGGCGCTGCCAAGAACCGTTTGCAGTACATTGGACTCTCTTTTTAAGGAGCTAATTTTAGCGCCTATAGACAGATAATAAGGGCCTTTCACTAAGCCGAGCTTTAACACCGCCTGAGCTTGCCACTTATCAAGTGCTTCATAAGAAGACAAATAATAACTATCGGGCGTGTTGGCGACCGTAGCCGAAACCAATTCAAGTTGGCCAAGTTTTGATGAGAAGACCTCAGCTAAGGGTTTAAGTTCTTCGGGCGCTTGAATGATAATTTTAATTTTACCGAGTGTTGATTCAAGACGGTGTGGTTTAGCAGTATCTGCTATTTCGGTATCTACGTTTTGCCAATAAACAAATGCGCATACTATAAAAATTAAAAAGATGCTTGCGAATACTATTTGTTTGCGGGTGCCATTTGCATGAGATGAAGTGGTTTGTTGAGCATGGCTTTGTTGCGAATAGCTTCGTTGAGTAGTCACAACTTCGCTGAATTCGTCGTCTTCTTTACTCAAATAAATAGTATGCGCATCTACGCCTAATCCATTGGCTATGCGAGCGAGGTTATGCGTTGAGACGGCCTGCTCTCGAAATACTTTGCTGACTAAGTCTTTGGGCGGTTTGTCGATACCTTCGTTTTGCGCAATTTTGTGAGCTAACTCAGCCTGTGTTTCAAATCCAGCAGCTATCATTGCTGTTTCTAGCTTAGCTCGTGATGCTCGTATGCCCCGTTTACGTTTTCTAACATCCATGCTGTTGGTCTTTAATGACTATATGTTTGAATTGTATATAAATAGGGCGAAAATTGCACGTTAGTTGACCAGTTAATGTGTATAAATTTGAGCTTAAGTCTTCTTTTGTTCATCTCGTCACTTAACGGCATTTAACGACACTTAAGACATAAAGCTATTCAATTAAGGGGGTAGGCCTTTGTTTTTAATTCTAAATCGCAGTATACGTATACAAACAACGAGTAAAATAATTACAAGGAACTACCATGCAATCAACATTCATCTTTGACCCAAGCAAGTTTAAAAAAATCGTTTTAGCGCTAGCGATATCGAGCGGCGTATTTCTTACAGGCTGTATGTCGACTGCGCCCACATTGGGCGGAAGTAGCGGCAATACCGTTACAGGTGGCGCAGCGGGTGGTAATAGTGCAAACGCAAATTCTTCGCTCGAGAGCTGCGATGAGCCACTGGGCACTTTATCGTTATTTGAAGACAGAAGTTTGCCATGGTGGGGTGATTATCGCAGACGTTATCCTGATTTGGGCAGTACTTCGCCAGTAATACGCACTATGATTCAGCAATCAAACTGTTTTGTATTAGTGGAACGTGGCGCAGCGCTAGCAGCAATGCAGCGAGAGCGAGAATTAATGAACTCGGGGCAATTGCGAAGCGGCAGTAATGTAGGTGGCGGACAAATGGTGTCTGCTGATTACACAGTTAGCCCATCTATCCAGTTTTCGGCAAAGGGCACAGGCGGCTTGAAAGGTTTAGCCGGAGGTCTTTTTGGTAGCGTAGGCGCTGCTATTGGCGGAGGTTTGAGTAAAAACGAAGCAGCTACCACCTTGTTGTTAATTGATAACCGCTCTGGTGTGCAAGTATCATCGGCGGTTGGCAGTGCAGGCAATTATGACTTTGACCTATTCGGTGGCTTTTTCGCTGGTATTGTTGGCGGTGCTAAAGGTTTTTCCGACTCGCCAGAGGGTAAAATTATAACCGCTGCATTTGCCGATTCTTACAATCAAATGGTAATGGCATTGCGTAATTACAAACCACAAAAAGTAAGAGGCGGTTTAGGCACGGGCGGTGCACTTAAAGTTGATGGTGCTGGCGCAGCTACTAATGTTAATTCTAATATTCCAGTACCACCTGTTGCATCTAGACCAACAGTAGTCACAACGCATACTGCAAGCGTCTCAACCACAACCAATAGCAATTTCAACGGCCGTATTGACCAATACGACGACCGTGCCATGCAAAAGTACTATGATCATTTGAAAAATGCAGCTGAGACCATGTCATCCTTTGCTGCCCTGGGCAGCAGCGAGAATGCGACGGGCCCAGGCGGCATTAACTACAAGCAAACTATGAAAGCAGCTCTTAACATGTTCTACAACATGCTAGAGGGCTCTCAGATTGAGCTAGAAGCATGGCCAGCATCTGCTAAACAGCAAGCTTGGGGTGTTTTAGGCAGCAGAATAGAGCGCTACACAGCTATGTTTAATCGCAACCGAGATAACGTGATAGCAGAGGGCAATTTAGATCCTGACATACAGTCACTTTTACAGGGCATTAACTTAATGACAAAAGAGGATTTTGTTAATTAGAATCTGACTTGTTGGTATCGTATTGACCGATAATTAGGTATTGGAGAAAAAAGCCAGATGTAGCGTAAATGCTTAGTCTGGCTTTTTTATATCGCGTTAAATTAAACCGAGGTAGGTTTAAACGGCAAGTCTCTGTAGCGTTTGCCAGATGCCGCAAACACAGCATTGCTCAAGGCAGCAGGGAATGGGCCTAAACCTGGCTCACCAAGGCCGGTAGGCTCGTCACCATTATCGATGAAATGCGATCTTACCTTGGGCATTTCATTAATGCGCAGTACGGGGTAGTTATGGAAGTTAGTGTTGACGACTGCGCCTTCTCTAAACACCACTTCAGTTCTGAGCGACAATGCGGTAGACATAACCACAGCGCCTTCCATTTGTGCTCTAGCACTGTCTAGGTTAAGGACTTGGCCGCAGTCTACTGCGCAATCTACTTCTAGTACTTTGATGTTGTCGCCGTCAACCTCAACCAAAACGGCCATTGCCACATAAGATGCAAAGCTATAATGCACGGCAATACCAATGCCTTGGTTTTTAGGCAATTTGTCGCGCTGGTTCCATTTTGATTTTTTTGCAGCCATTGCAAGTGCGCCTTTCGAACGTCTTGCTTGCTCTTGCAGTTCCGGCTTTTTGTTATTGTCGTATAAACGGTTAAGTAAAGTGACCGTATCGGTGTTTAGCTTATGCGCAATTTCGTCTGCCATTGCGCCAAATGCAAAGCCGTAGAATATTGCATATACGGCTCTGTACCAGCCAATTCGGGTATGGCGTTTTGCTTCACCGGTTTCGGTGCGCATGTTTTCAATACCAAAGGGATGATTAAAAATATCGCCTAAGCTGCGCGCGGGTGCACGGTCTACAGAATCGTCAAATAACGACGCTATTGGCATAAATGCAGCACGGTGCAGCCAACCTGTCACGTTGCCACTTTCATCGATTGCGGCTTCAATATGTTGGGCGTTAATTGAGTGATAATAGCCTGTGGTTGTGTCTTCTTCACGCGACCAAGTGAGTTGAACAGGCGCCTTAACCGCTTTAGATAAAGCCGCTGCTTCTTGTACATAGTCGCATTTAAATTTACGACCAAACGCACCGCCAGCCATGGTCACGTGCACTAAAATATCTTTAGGCTCTCGCTCAAGGTATTGCGCCAATACTTTTTGAATGTCGGCAGGGCTTTGCGTTGCCGCCCATACTTCGCAGCTGTTATCTTGTACCCAAACTACGCTAGCGTTAGGCTCCATGGGCGAGTGAGATAGGTGCCCGCCAGTGTATGTTGCACTCACCTTGTGTTTAGCATTTGCAAAAGCTTGTCCAATATCACCGCGTTCGGCAGCTTTTTCAGCTGGGGCTTCTACATTTTTGACTAGCTGAGCTTTGTAAGCATTAGAGTCGTAGGTTTTATTGGGGCCTAAGTCCCACTCTATTTTGAGCTTTTTAACGGCTTGCTGCGCCGTCCAAGTGTTGTCGGCAACAACGCCAACGCCACCAATCGACCCAAAAGGGACTGCCATTCGTGGTATTTCAACAACAGCTTCAACGCCAGGCATTGCTAGAGCCGCTGTTTTGTCGAGGCTCTTTAATTTACCTTCAAACACTGGGCAATGCACTATGGCACCGTATTTTAAGCCAGGTACTTTAGTGTCGACCCCATAGGTCAAGGTGCCTTTTACAATGTCGCCTTGATTGTGGCGGGCAATGTCTTTACCAATATATTTGTAATCGGGCTTGGTTTTTAATGTGACGCTTTCGGGCATTGGCATGGTGTTGGCCAACGACGCTAATTCACCATATCCAAGCTTGTCTTTTGTTTTGCGGTTGATAACAAAGTGCGAATTAGCATAGCAGTCTTTTTCAGGCACTTGCCATGTTTTAGCAGCGGCAGCAATAAGCATTGCTTTAGCCGCAGCGCCGGCTTCACGCATAGGTATATACATGGTGCGAATACTGGCTGAGCCGCCTGTGCTTTGCGGGCCGTATAATTCTTCGTTGCCGTCGGCTTGCTTAATGCTTACGCGCGACCAGTCGGCCTCAAGCTCGTCTGCCACAGCAGCAGGTAAAGCGGTGCTAATACCTTGACCCATTTCACAGCGTCCGCAATATAAAAGTGTGTCGCCATTTTCAGCAATATGAATAAATGCATTAGGGTTAAACGCCGCCTGCTCGGGCATGCCTATTTTTGCCATCGCCATGTTTGGTACAGCAAAACCCACCCATAAACCGCCGGCGACCGCACCAGTTTGCTTGATAAATTTGCGTCTACTCGGATTTTGAACAGTCATCTTAAACCTCCTTGCCAAGTTCGAGCGCAGCTTCGGATATGGCTACCTTAATGCGCTGGTAAGTGCCACACCGGCAAATGTTACCTTGCATAGCCGTATCGATCTGTTCGGGTGTGGGTTTGGGAGTTTTAGCTAAAAAGCTGGCGGCATTCATTATTTGGCCTGCTTGGCAGTAACCGCATTGTGGGACTTTGTTTTTAAGCCATGCTTTTTGCAGCGGATGATCGTGGTTTTCGGCTAAGCCTTCGATAGTGGTGATGCTTTTGCCTGCCACAGCCGAGACTGGCATAACGCACGAACGAATCGCTTCGCCGTCTAGGTGCACCGTACATGCGCCGCAAACAGCCATGCCGCAGCCAAATTTGGTGCCAGTGAGTTCGAGTTTATCGCGTAAAAACCAAAGCAAAGGCATTGCAGTGTCTACGTCAATGTCGTAGCTTTCGCCATTAATGGTAACCGATTGGGCCATGATAATGTCCTACTGATGTTATGAGTAAAGTATGGCGGTTAAAGCACAAGTATTGCTCACGCCACACTATAAAGGCTGTTTGCGCGTATGCTATCGACACAAAAAAATGGCATCGGCAACGCATAAATGTATATCGGATGTTAATGGATAGAATAGACAATAGTTGAAGAGGACACAAGCCTATTGTATAAGATGCTTGGTCTCTAAAAGCTGTGGTTTTGTAAATCTTTGTTGCAAGAAAGCTTAATCATAAGCTGCGTGAGCGCCAGGCGGCTCAATAGTTTATAAAATTGTGAACAAGCACTAACAGATCAATATTCATCTTTGTGCAATGTTAGGCTTATTATACGCCCGCTGCTCATTAAAGACACTACGCTCAAAATCATTACCAATGCGGCTACTAAGTCTTTGTTGTGCGGCAAAAAGTAAGCGCCAGCCACTACGCCAATCAAGCAAATAGTCGAAATAATCATGCTCAGAAAATATTGAATGAGTGTGATATCGCCTTTGATAATAGAAAACATGAGTGCTCCAGATAAACATTATTTCTTTTTTATCGACATAGCGGCACTGTGCTTTAGGTCAAACTGCGTTTATTGATGAAGGTTTTGTAATTTTTGGTCGCTTGCTATTGCAGTGCGTATATACCCTTGAGATAAAAACGAAGGAATACACATGAAAACACTGTTTGCTGCAGTTTCACTTACCCTTTTGGCGGGCTGCTCGGTAGTGGGCAAAAGCGATGTCGAAAATGCGCCTTATACTTTGCTACAGGCAGATAGCGAACAAGCAATAGAATTACGCAACTATGAGTCAATGATTTTGGTTTCGACAAGTATGCCAAATGATGGTCAAAATTCTGCATTTAGGAAGTTATTTAAATACATTACAGGTGCCAATGAAGGAAATACTGAAATTGCGATGACCGCTCCCGTGCTCATGAATGACAAAAGCAGTGAAAAACAAGGGGCAGAAATAGCAATGACAGCGCCGGTATTTATGCAAAACACGTCTGAAAAACCCATTATGTCTTTTGTGATGCCAAAAGACTTTACCTTAGCAACAACGCCAAAACCCACTAATGATGATGTTTGGGTGACTGAGGTAAAAAACTATAAAGTTGCCGCAATTCAGTTTAGCGGTACATTGAGTGATAACAATGTGCAGGAACACACCAAAATACTTGAAAGCTGGATAGCTGATAAGGGTTTAGTTGCGGCTGGCCAAGCAGTGGAAGCAGGGTATAACGGCCCTTTAACCTTGCCAATGTTCAGGCGCAACGAAGTCATGATAGAAGTACAATAAATCTACCAGACTTATTGTAAATAACCGCAACTAAGCCGCTGAACTTGTTTGACTAGGGGCTTTTGCAGAAAGCTTATTCAGCAGTGCTGGTAATAGCAATAAGTCGACTATTAATGCAATAACAATGATAATGGCAGTCAACGTGCCCATGTCAGAGTTAATCGCAAAGTCTGATAAGGCCAACACCGCAAATCCACTCGCCAGCACTAAGGTTGTTATTACCAAAGCATTGCCCACATTTTCAAATGCAAATACGATAGCGTCTTGTGCATTTTTACCTGCATCAATGGCTTTTTTGTATTTACTTAAAAAGTGTACGGTGTCGTCCACAATTATACCTAAAGTCATGGTGAGTACGACCGACAATGCCATGCTAATTTCAGCTGAAATTAAGGCCCAAATAGCGAAACCGCAAAGTGCAGGCATAAGGTTGGGGACTAAACTTACCAGACCCAGTTTGGTACTTTTTAGAGCAAACAAAAGTAAGGACGATATCAATATTAAGGCAACCACCATGCCTAGCAACATGCTTTGCATATTCGCTTTGCCAATATGGGCAAAAATAAGCGGCAAGCTAGCAGCATCTATATCGTAATCAGGCCCATTTGTTTGCATCCATTGTTTAGCGCGGTCTTCAAATTGTGTGAAGTCTTTGCTGCCAAGGTTTTTTAAAGTCACCATAACTCGCACAGCCGACTTTTGAATATCAATTTGATTGTTGACATCAAGCCCAAAGGGCACAGACATCTCGTATAGTAATAAATACTGGGCCGCTAAGTCTTTTTGCTCTGGCAAGGTAAAAAATGTAGGGTCATCACCATTCATGTTCATGCTAAGACGTTTAAGCGTATTGGTGTAAGTGAGTACGTGGTCAACTTCTGGCTGCTCTGCCAACCATTCACTAAACGCTTCAATTGTGCGTAAATATTTAGGGTCGTTAATCTGGTTTTCGATATTAGTATAAACCGCAAAATCGATATTACTCAGCCCGCTTAAGCGCTCTTGCTGAAAGTCTGCAGCTTGCCTAAACTCGTTTTCTTTATTGAAATAATTAATGGCAATGTCGTTGAGTTCATTTTTTTGTGCGAGCACTGCGCTTGCCCCAATAACCACAACGCCTACCAATAAAATTGGCGTGCTGCGGGCTATCGTAAAGTCTGCAGCTTTTTGCCAAAACTTACTTTGTTGTGATTTATTGACTGCACTAAAGGCAATGGGCAATTTGCTTAAAATAGCGGGTAATAAGACTAACGAAAACAAACAAGCAATGATTACTCCAATCGCAACAAGATTGCCAAGGTCGCTCAATATAGGCACCTCAGCAAAGTTAAGCGTTAAAAAACCAATGGCAGTTGTCACGCTGGTCATGATAATGGGTGAGGTGTTTAGCTCAATACTCTTGTGAATGGCGCGTTGTTTGTCGTCGCCCTGCTGCATGTAATAGCGCATACCTGATATCACATGCACACTGTCGGCGATGGCCAATGTCATAATGATTACCGGCACATTGACGGTCGCAATGCTGATAAACATGCCTAACCAGCCGCCAATTCCCAATGTAGCCACAATGCTGGTGGTGACAATAATTAAGGTGGCAACGGTTGCCCATGCGCTTCGCATAAGCACGGCAATTAACACGCTAATTAAGACAAACATTGCTGGGAACAGCGTTATGGCATCTTTCATAGCAGCTAAAAACATCGCGTCGGTCATGATCACAATGCCGCTTAGCTCAAATCGAATGTTGGGGTAAGCTTTTTCATAAGGCGCAATCATCTCGCGCACAAAGGCGCCAATTTCACTGATTTCTTTAGTTTGGTCGCCATCAGGCAGCAGCACATTAATATTGATCATGGCGACTTTGCCATCGGGAGATATAAGCTTATGCAGCAAGTCGGGTTCGTTTAGGCTGACCTTTTTGATTAAGGCAACCCGCTCAGGGTCTAACCAATCTATTTCAAGCAATAAATCTTCAACAACGAGGTCATCATCAAGGGAGTAGGTGTGCTGAAAATTTGTGATGCTGTCGACTCGGGTAGAAAGCGGAATTTGCCAGCTTGCATCGCTTAATTCTTTAATAAGGGTGAGGTTTTGTTCGGTAAATAAATCGCCATCTTTAGCAGCTAGCACAATGCTAACGCTTTCATTTTTAGTGAACAGGCTCTGCATTTTTTCGTAAGCGACGCGCTGCGGGTTATCAGGCTCAAAAAATACCCTATAGTCGCCTCTAAAATAAAGATTACCCGCGCCAAGAGCTGCCACAAGCATAAAAATGAGGCTAAAAACGATGCACGTTTTAGGTCGAGCAAAAATGAATGAAATCCAGTTGTAGTTCACAGGAGGCCTTGATGATTGATAAAAACCAAAAATATAGTGTAACTATCGGCAATTATCGCGGATTTGCAAGCAGTTTTGATGGCTCACAATGTTCAAACTAATCTTGCTGGGGCAAATTTTGGATTTCGCTGCTTAATCGACTACCTTAACCGGAAGGTGAAGATTGCGAACAACTGCAGGCACATCATTATTAGATAATTCCAGCTTAACCGTAAACTCACCGCTTACATTAAAGGTTTTGCTCACAAATGTGCCAAGGTCATCAAATTGGCCATCGCCATCAAAATCCCAGCGCCAGCTGGTTGTTGGCCCTACATTTTGCTCACTGCCATTTGCAGTCACCTCAAAATATACAGTTTCACCTACGTACACTTGATTAGGGTAGTCAACGGTCGCGGTTAGCGATTTGTCTGTTTTAAATAGCAGTATTTCGGTGAGCTTTTGGGCGGCTACTTCGATTGCTTCTACTGGTGCGTTTGTTCTTCCCTTGCCAATCTGATCAAAGTTAAAGATGGGCCAAACCATTCCGCTGGTTTTAAAGGCAAGCGTAGCGAGTTTGTTTCTTATGAAAAATGCTTGCGCTCTTGGATTGCGCGGAATTGTCAGTTCATCGCACTGGATTTCAGTACCATTGACGTTTAGTGCACGATTATCACGGTTAACTGCTATTGCGAGTTCTCCATCGCACCAATTTGAGTAAGGGCCGAAAAAATGAAATTGAGTTCGCCTATTGCTCAAATTGTTGATGAGTTCGTCTGTGTCAGCATTAAAAAGTGATTTATTGATACCATCGGTAAAAATCAGCACAACGGCATCGTTCAGTTCTGGCGTGCTAGCGAGTGATTCTAGGACCGGCAGGATGTTTTCTTTTTCTGAATGGGTAATGCTGGCAGCGAGGTCGCGACTTAGTGTTGAGAGCACTTTTGTCTCTCGGTCTATGATACTGTCTCTAAAGTTATAAAATCTAACATTTTGTCTAATATTGCTCCGACTTTGCAGCTTTTCATCAATGGCACCAAGCAAATCGGCAATTGCGCTTTTGGCAGGCTCCATTGATTCTGTGGAGTCAAAAATAACGTATAGTTGAGGTTTTTCTTCAGCTAAAGAAAGTGTCTGGAACATTGTCAGATATAAAGTAAGGCCTACACATATTGATATAAAATAGCCCCTTTTGATAATCGACATCATGTTTCCTTTTTCATTAAAATAGTGCGAAGTCTTGCCTAGTCCTTCACACGGTATTCCCTATTGCTTCTTCTTTCAAGATTTTTGAAGTTTACCTTGCAGGCTCTTTGATTAATGCTCTAAGCAAAGCTGGCAAAAAACTCAGGCTAAGCAAGGTCGACACCAATATACCGCAAAGTACAATAATACCCACGCCTCGATAAAGCTCTGTGCCTTCTCCTGGGATCAGTACCAAAGGCGCCAAGCCAAATATGGTTGTCGCGGTCGACATTAAAATAGGTTTTAGGCGTTTTTCGACTGCCATATGTATAGCCGATTTCGCGTTTTCACCCGAATCCACAAAACGCCGTGTTTGGTCAACAATTAAAATAGGGTTGTTGACTACAGTACCAAGTAATATCAAAAAGCCTAGCATGGTTATCATATCGAAGGGCTGATATGCGCCTTGTAATCCGATAGCGCTCAAAGCGGTGTTTACGCCGTTAATCGCAATTAAACCTAATAGCCCGCCCGCCATGCCTAATGGCACTGTAGCAAGTATAAATAGCGGGTAACGCCAATGCGTAAAAATAGCCACTAGAAGCAAGTAGCAAAGCGCAATAGCAATGATGAAGTTGCTCGACAGCGCTTCTTTTGTGGCTTCAAGTTGGTCGGCAGCGCCGCTTATACTAATATTAATGCCTTGTGCAATTGAGCCACTTTGCCACAGCGCCGGCAGCATCTGCTCGCGCACCATTGCTTCGGCGGTTTCAAGCGCGAGTTCTCTAGGTGGAATAATATAAACCGTGACGGTGCGGTTGCCGTCTACTCGCCTTACTGAGTTACTATTTTTGCTCGATTTTAAATCGGCCAGGGCATTAAGCGGAAGTACATCGCCTTGAGGCGTTACAATGGGCGTTGACGCTAAGCCTTCTATGCTCTGATTATTCCCCGCGGTGCTGAACAAAAAGATATCTATTTTGTCGTCGTTTAAGATAAATTCGTCAACAAAGGCACCGTCGCTAATGGCGGCTACCGCGTAACCAAAGTCTCGGTTACTCATGCCGATTTCGGCGAGGCGATACCAGCGTGGATTTATTTCAATCAACGGTTGTTCTAATATTAGCGAGCCGGGGTCAGAGTTAATTTGTGGGTCAACAAAGGTGTTTTCAGCGGCCTCGTATATAGCATTGGCTGCGCCGTATAAATCGGTGATATTAGCGCCCGAAATATCAAGAGCAACAGCGCGCGTGCCCCCATCGTTACTCGAAATAATCGACCCTCTTGATGAAAACGCTCGCATGCCTTCAAAGCTTCGAAACTTGGTGGTGATTGCCTCCATCATTTCGCCAATATATTCGGGTTCTACCGGCGCACTTAAAAACCAAATTCTGCCCACCGACACCGACATATTATAGTAGGCAAGTGGTGGCATATCAGTCTCGCCGTTTTCAAAAGCTTCTGCGCTTACTCGCACATAGTCGTCAAAATAAGCCCGTAGCTCGGCCCCCACTTTTTCCATTTCTGACAGGTTGTAATTGGGTGGCGCAATCATAATCGAAAAGGCTTTAGGCTCTTCGCCCTCGGGCAAGTATTCAGCAGCGGGCATAAGCACATATGCGCCGCCTAATATAAAAATAATAAAACCCGCGGTGTATATGCGCGCTTTTTGTTGACTGGCACTAAATACGTCAACAATTTTTAACCAGCGACTGGAGAGCGTGATTGATTTATTGCCTGTGTCTTTATTGCTCAAGTTTGCCATTGCCACAGGTACTACCAAAATAGCCACGAGCATCGATGCAATGATAGCTCCGCAAATGGCAATGGCGATATCTGAATATAGTTGACCGGCTTCTTGTTCGATAAACAAGATTGGCGCAAATACCAACACCGTTGTTGCAGTTGAAGCTAATACTGCCGGCCATACTTCTTTCACACCTTCTATGGCAGCATCTAGCCTATTTTTACCCTGTTTTTTGCCTGCCAGAATCGACTCGAGCACTACAATGGTGTTGTCGACAGTCATGCCAATGGCAAATGCAACCCCTGCCAACGAAATAACGTTTATGGTTCGGCCAAAGGCAAGCAAGGCTAAAAACGCGGCAATGGTGCATAGCGGGATGCCCATTACACCAATGATGGTGGCGCGCCCAGAGCGTAAAAAGTAAAACATCACGAGCGTAGCAAGCGATGCACCTAAGCCTAAGTTTACCCATACATTTTTTAGCGAGCTTTGCACATATTGCACATCGTCACTGAATAACTTTAGGTTAAGCCCGTTTGGCGCTAACAAGTCTTGATTAAGCTGCTCCACAACAGGTAAGAGGTTTTTCTTAATATCGATAACATTTGAGCCTGCCTCGCGCCGCACCGACATGGTTAAATTACGTTCGCCGTCGCTGTATGACATACCGCGGGTTTCAAAGTGGTCAAGGCCAATTTCGGCAATATCTTTAAGGTAAGTCACTGCGTTATCGTTTTGCGCAATGATAAGATTCTCGAGTTCGTCCAATTGGGTAAAGCGACCAATAACGCGCAGCAAATAACGACTTTCGCCGCTCTCAAGGTCGCCTGCGGACGAGTCGCGGTTGCGAGCGCGTATGGCGTCTCTGACTTGGGTTAAGCTAATACCGCGCTGTGCGAGCCTTCCTGCATCTACTTTTATTTGTATTTGCCTTGATGAGCCACCGCGTACATCGACTTGCGAAATGCCCGGCACGGTTTCCATGCGAGGGCGAATAAAGTCATCGGCAAAATCGCGGAGCATGTCGACATCAAGTTCCATTGGATTACCAGGTAATGGCGACAACCTAAAAAACATAAATGCGTTTGACGAAAACGAGCTTGAAAACAGCCTTGGCTGGTCTACGTTTTCAGGATAAGCCGGCACTTGGCTTAAGGCGTTACTCACTCTTATAAGCGCTTCGTTAGCGTCAACACCAAAAGGAAACTCCAGCTCAATGCTTGCTGAGCCCATCGACGCAGACGAAATCATACGCTTTAAATTAGGTAAACTCCTAAGGTAGCGCTCTTGTTCTATGAGTATTTCTTTTTCGACATCTTGCGGGGTTGCGCCCGGCCATCCAGTTTGCACGCTAATGGTACGTACTTCGAGGTCGGGGATCATTTGTACCGGAATATTAAGCGCTGACACAACACCCAGTATGCTGGCGATTAACACAATTACCGTGACTAAAATGCCATGCTTTACGCTTGATTCAATCATTAGTTTAGTCCACTGGTGATTACGTTTGCTTGCACCTTATCGCCGTCTCTTAAAAGCTCTACGCCACTCACAATATATTGCTTATTCGCGAGGGCCGAATCGTTTAGTTTTATAATTACATTGCCGTTTTCTGTTGTTGAATAATCCACGATAAGTCGCTTAGCGATGCCGTTGTCGAGAATAAATACGCTGCTACCGCCGTCTGGGTGCTGTTTAATAGCGCTGCGCGGCAGTTCTACCTCTTTGCCGCCTGAGCTGCCCATACCCACGTTTGCTCGCGCCGACATACCCGCTATAAGCGGTGTATTTGCCGGTAAATCTATTTGTGCTAAAAAGCTTCGATTAGTGCGGTTAGTCACAGGCACTAGGCGGCTGATACTGGTATTTATTGGCGCTCCGCCAGCGTCTGCTTGAATACTCACGGGAATATTACCGCGCGATGAGAACTCTTGATAAAACTCCTGTGCAATCGAGAGGTTGAGGCGTAAGTCTTTATTATTGACCAACTCAAAAGCAGGCGCCTGAACCGTAAGCCATTCACCCACCTCCGTGCTGCGCATGGCAATTACGCCCGAAAAAGGTGCCACAAGGGTATGGCGGCTCAATAGCTCTTCTTGTAATGCTAGGTTAGCTCGCTCACGTGCAAATGCGGCTTGTGCACCACTTTGCACAGCAGCACGTTCTAAAATGAGCGTTTGAGGCACAACTTGATTTTCAGATAGTGCGAGTACCTCTTGGTATAAGCGTTTCGCTTCTTCTAAACTGACTTCGGCGGCTTGTAAACTGGCTTTTGCCGCTTCAACCGATAAGGTCGCCAAGCGCTTATCTAAACTAAGTAACACTTGACCTTGCTGAACAAAATCGCCTACATCCACACTTATTGAGGCAACAATACCTTGCTCTAATGTAGAAATTTGGGCGCGCTGCTTTGCTTCAATGGTGCCACTAAAAGTGAGTGTTCTTTCATTGCTTAACTTTTGCGGCGAAACAACGTTGACTTTTAAAGGCTCATTCGATTTATTTGTGTTTTGAGCCTGCACGCTAACGCTTGCAATTGCTCCAATACAAAGCAAATAAACAAAAACACGAAAACCGAAATTATGAGCGCTCATAAAAGTCCTAAATAAGTTTGATATCGGTGTTTTTACTTATTAACTGGGGAAATTGATCGTATTTACATCGCTACAGGGGAGGGTATTTATACCGCTCTCAACTGAGCCTTTAATTATGATGTCTCGCGAGGTTTACCTAAAACCAATAATTTATACGTTTCTCCTAGACCTTTAACTATGCGAGATGGTCCTGTAATTGCGCCTTGTTGTTTTTGATCCCAAGCAAAATTTAGGCTACTTTGGCCTTTGCGCAATGTGTCTGACCATTTTTCATATTTAGGGTTAAAGCTGCCTTGGTAAGCATCAAATTGCCAGCCTTGCACTTTTAGGTCATTTAAAATATCCGCAAACTGCGTAGCATTGATGCTCTGAATAATATTCAAGTTTTGTGAGGCAAACTTTCGTTCGAGTAGCGCACGTTTGACCTTTTTAATAAGTTTCATAAACACCGCCCATAAATTATTCCTTAACTGCAGTTGCGACAACTTTAATCTTGCCACCAAAAGGTAATTTTGCTGCTTCATAGACGGTTCTTGCGGGTCGTCTTCCTTCCTCAAATAGTGACATATACACGGCATTGACTACTGGCAATTGCGATAAATCAGCAAAAGCGATGTCTATGTACGCTATTTCTTCTTTGCAAAAGCCCGCAGCAGCTACGGCTGCAAATACGTTGCTAAATGCAATGTGCGATTCTTCCTCGATGGTACCTTCAACATATTCGCCATTTTGGTTAACCGACAGTTGACCACTGACAAAGCACATTTTACCGACCACAACAGCATGGCTTATTGGATTTGACCAATTAGGTAACCCTTCGCCCTTCTCTATGAATTTTCTTACCATTTGTGCGCTTTCCTATAAAGTGTATCGCTTGGCACTAAACCTTACTTTGGTCTTTATTTTCGCTCGATATAGTTTGTAATCGAGCAATAAGGGTGTCGGCGTTATGCATGTCATTGCTTATTGCTATCGTGCGTTTTTGTTGTTTTCCAGCTTCGTCTTTGTATCTTAATGCATAGAGCTCACCAAGGCTGCCGACTAAAACCATGTGCCATTTAGGCAGCGCTTGTAGGCTGAGGATAGCATTTCGCTTAATCTGGCTACGTCCTGAAACGGTCTTTATAACAAAGTAGTCTTGCTTGAGTTCGTAGCGATTGTAAACAACCCTTGCTCCTACTACCATTGGCGCTGCAATAAATACTAAAACAACATTATATAGAACGCCGTTTTCGGCCATTAAGCCATAACCAGCTATACCTAGTAGGCAAGTAGTCGAAATCAGTCCCATTACAATAAATAGAAATACTCCAGAGATTTTGCTGATTTTTTGGCTGTATACCTGTAAAACATCACTTGATTGCTCTTCAATACCTTGTTTGGGTTTAGCTTTAACTAAGGTGAAACTAAAAAAATAGCTCATAAATAAGCCATAAAAAACGCCTTGGAAAACAAACATAGCTGCTAGTTTAGGTAGTTCGTTTACGAGAGAAACAGCGCCTTCATCAGAAATCCAAAATTGATCTGACATTAGTGTGATTGCCGTCATCATAGCGCCAAACATCACACCAAATATGAAAAACATTTTTCTAAAATTTTGATACTTACTTTTACGCTGTATTTGCGCAAGCTCTTCATATTCATCAAATGCGCTTACTGCTTCGGTTGAAGCGTTTTGGGCTGACATGCCCGTGCTAATGAGACGGTCACGGTGCTCTAGTATATGATCGCTGGCTTCTTCAAGCGTTTCGCTACGCACGTTAGCGCCGCCTGCAAGTATGGCGTCGAACTTTTGTAAAAAGTCGTCAATGATGGGATCGTTGGTTAACACATCAGCCGGAAAAGAATGTTTGTACAAGCGAGTTAAACGTAATAAGTCCATAGATTAATCCTTAATAAATATGGTGCGCTGCAGCAGGCTTGATACTTGTTGCCATGCGACGGTTTGTTGTTCTAAATAAACAAGTCCTTCAGGAGTGATTTTATAATATTTACGCGGTGTACCGCGCTCACCGGGTTGTTTAAAAGACATCAGCAATAAGTTCCGCTCTAGGCGATGCAATAATGGATAAAGAGTGGCTTCTTTGACGACTTCTGCGTCTTCCCCTATTTGCGCTTTGAGCGCTTCTTTAATTCCAAAGCCGTAATTTTCTTTATCTTTTAATACATAAAGCACTAGCGTATCGAGCAATCCTTTGAGTATTTGATTGGTGTCTTTTTTTGCCATTGCTTGCTAGTTACTCCCTTGTTTTAACTGTATGAAATAAACCTTATATAGTAAAGCTTATTTAGTCAAGGTAAATAATCTAGCTAACTAGTCAGAATATTTGCGAGACAGGATTCAAACAATAGAATAAAAATTTACGCTGAGACGAATATTCGCGTGGATAGCTTTAATTTTAATTATTATTTACACAAGGTGTTTTCGGGCGTATTGGGTGGGGCTCAACCCAATAAATTGTTTAAAATTTCGATTGAAACTGTTTTTCGAATTAAAGCCCGCTTCCGTAGCAAGACTCATCATTGAAAGGTTTTGATCCTGCTGGTTCATAATTTGTTGGCAGACATAGTTAACGCGCAGTTGATTAACGACAGTATTGAAGTTTTGATCAGCACTGGCATTTATCGCTAACGATAAACTGGTGCTGTTTGTGCCTAGCTTTGCTGCTAGGCCTTTAAGTGATAGCTTCGGGTCTTTATACCATTCATTTTGCTCAAGTTCTTGTATCCAGTGTGCACCCCTTTGAGCGGCAAATGTTTTTAGCGCTAATTCCTTTTCTTCATCATTATTTTTTATAACAGACATTTTGGGTAAACACATGTCGGCGTTGCGCCAACTCTCAAAGGCCAAAAAGCTGAGCAATAAAGACTGAGCAATAAAGAGCCCAAAACTAGCACTATAATTTGCGGTAAAAAACAATTGCGCGACTGAGAATGTTGTCCAAATAACAAAGAAACTAGCAATCGAAAAAAGGAAGGCTTTTATCCAATTCATGCGATAATTTTCAGCATCACTTTGGTGTTGGTTTAGCCAGTTTTGATAACGTAAGTAAGAGACAATACTTAGATACAAATAAATTGCCATTGACACAACCACCGCTGTCGTTTCTGTCGCGATTATAAATGGAAAATGATAATGGCTAAGCCAAATTGTTGAGTCACCTTTGTCGAGACTTAATATAATTATGTAGTAAGCAACTTGCACAAGCCCAGGAATAAAATGCAACAAGTCATTTTTTACGAAAGAGCGTTTGACTGTGTAGAGTATGAATAAATAAATAAAAGGGCCATATGTTAAAGAGATATCAACAGGCGGCACATATAACCAACTATGAGGGTCGTAAATGGTTTCTTTCCCTAAGATATAAAGCAAGGCTCTGACAAAAAGCAAAAATATAAATAGGCATAGCATGATCTTGTCGGCGGGCATTTGCTTTCTAGTTGCCAAGAGAATGACTATCAATGCGCCGTTAAAAAGACCCACAATGAGTAGTAAAAAGCCGATATTTTCTGACATTCAATTCGCTACTTAAAATTCTGTCTAAGGCCACAAATTTCTAACATCCGCTTTTGTGGTATGAGTAAATCATCGTAATCCATTCTTAGTGCAGATTAACAGTTATCACGTCCCAAATAATAAAAATATACCAGAAAAGTATGTATTGGTGCGCTTATCTAATGGTCATCGCGCAGTCTAGGGTTTTATTAGAAAATGGAACATAAGATGAATACATTACCTTTAAAACTATATTTACTTTCAAAATTCACGGCCATTGTTTTTATCGCCATAATAAGCTGCGCATCACATGCTAATACAGATTCAGAATACGTTAAAATTGCTGACAGCAATTTGCGCTCTGCATTAGTTGAGGCCTTAAATCTTGAAACGGATAAGGTTTCAAAACAAAGCTTAGCCCAAATTAAAGCCTTGCAGTTAGATGGCAAGGGCATTATCTCGCTCGAGGGCTTGGAGCATGCAAAAAGTCTTGAGCGCTTGTCGTTAAAAAACAACTATATTGTCGACATCGCCCCTCTTGCGTCGCTCACATCCCTGCAAAATTTAAGTTTAAAGCGAAACAAGATAAAGGATATTAGCGCTTTATCCACACTTAAAAACCTAATTGGTTTTTCAATTGAGAGCAATCAAATAAGTTCTATTGCAACGGTTGCTAATTGGCCAAAAATTAGAGGGCTCGATTTATCATTGAACAAAATCCATGATTTAAGCCCGATACAAGACTTAGATGAGCTTTTGGCTATATGGATATCCTATAACAAGGTTTGCGACCTTTCGCCTCTCAAAAATAAACACAATTTAATTATCTTAGCGTTGTCTGCTAATTGTTTTACTGACGTATCTCCGTTAAGCAGACTTACTCGTTTACAAGAGTTATCGATGAGTGACAATAAGTTATCAGATATAAAGGCACTTGGTAATTTAACGAGCATGAAGCGCCTTGATTTAGCGCGAAATGAAATAAAAACGACAGTTTCGCTTGCTGCATTAACAGACCTGACTTGGCTTGACCTTAGCCACAACTTGCTAAATGACGTTAATTCGCTAACGGCACTCACGCAATTACAAAAGCTCTTTGTCAGCGGCAATAGAATAAAAACCTTAAGCCCAATTACTCAATTACCTGCCTTGCAGTGGTTAGTCGCCGATGCCAACCTACTCACTACTTTAGCTGATGCCACCAAGTTTAATGCCCTAATAAGTTTAGTATTAAATGGCAATCGCATCGATTTAAGTAATAAGACAGAAACAAACTCGCTACGGGCACTCAATAGTTCGATTATCGATCTTCATGTTGTACCTCAAAGTCCAGTTAGTATTTTTGCAGATATTCCAAAAGCAGAAAAACGAACTGTAGATTTTGATGAAGAACTTATGAAAGGCGGTATTCAATAAAAGTAGTTTTCCATTTGTGTAATATTTCTGCAGTTTGTTTCGTCAGTTAGTTAATAACGAAATAAACTAGTTGGAAAAATATATGAATACGCAAATTCAAAGACTATCAAACAATAATTTATTAATTTTTAAAGGTCTGCTGTCGAGCCTTTTTTCGTTTCGTACAGTCAGGATTTTTACTGCGATAAAGCCATGCATGATTTTTCTTGCGTGCTTGTGCTTCGCAGTGAATGCTCAAGTAGACCAGAATAAAATTGCATCATTGAGTGAATATGAAGGTAGGTATGAATACATTGAGGATAGTCAGCTTGAACTAATTGCCGGCCCAAAAAATGAGCGCCTTTATGCAGTACTAGAGGGTGCGCGCTATCCTTTGCGACCGTATAAAAAAGATGTTTTCGTGAATATTTCTGGCGACGAAATTATTTTCTCTAGGAACAGCAACGGTATCGTAATTGGTTATGAAGAAAAGCAAAAAAAGGGCGTGACCTCACTAGGCAATACAACGCCACAATTTGCAAAGTTAAGTAGCAAAACGTCTTTGGATGCGCGCATGTTTATTGCAAAGCCTGCAAAAAAGCAGCTGCCTTATGTATATCAAGCACCAAAACATTTAGATGATGGTATAGCAACACGTTCGTTGGCTAGTAATAGTGACTTAGCCTTCAAACTAAGCGAAATGACCACCGCAATATATAAAGATGCTTATCCGCTTACGCAGAGTGTATTGGTCTATCAAGATGGCGCACTTGTATTTGAAGAATATTTTTATGAGTACAGTCAGCAAACTAAACACCAAATGCGTTCTGCAACTAAAACGCTTAGTGCAATATTGCTTGGTATCGCCCTCGACACGGGATTACTAGACTCTATAGATGAGCCCATTTTGCCCTATTTTGGTGGTGTTTATATGGTCGACAATTTAGATGAGCGCAAAGCTAATATAACCCTTAGGCACTTGCTTAGCATGCAGTCAGGATTTGCATGCAATGATTATGACGCAGGCTCACCCGGCAACGAAAGCACAAAGAACAAGAGTGACGATTGGGTTAAGTTTATGCTCGACTTGCCCATGCAAAATGCACCAGGCAAAGTCGGCATGTACTGTTCAGGCAATGTGACGCTTATTAACAAAATATTGGAGCTTGTTACCCACAAACCATTGCATCAGTTTGCCAATGAAGTGTTATTTGAGCCGCTAGGGGTTAACAATTATAAATGGGAATTTAAGCCTGATAGAAGCAGCATTAATAACTATAACCAAGCCTACATGATACCTCGAGATATAATGAAGCTAGGTATAATGATTCAAAATCAAGGGGTTTGGAACAATAATCAAATTGTTTCAAGCGAATGGATTGATGCGCTTAGTTCCCAACAATCTACCATTGGAGAAACACCTTATGGTTATTTGTATTGGCTCAGATATATTTATAAAGATGGCGTTCAGCGTATCGAAATACCGCAAATATCTGGCAACGGTGGGCAGAAAGTCATTCAGCTTAAAGATGATAATGCTGTAGTGGTGCTCACTGGCGGTAACTATAATGCTCAGTCTCATACCAATGTTTTACTTGGCGATTACATTATTAAAGGCTTGCGCGATTAACTAATTATTACAATCGTATATTGTTAGTGTAGAAGCATAAGACAAAGGTAACGCTTAGCATCACCTTTGTTTTTATTTTTGACTAGCCAATCAAGAAAACTGATTCATCGTATTATCTTTACCTGAGGCTTTAAGCGCTTGGCTGCCCGAGAAGTACTCTTTATGGTCATCGCCAATGTTAGAGCCAGACATGTCTTGGTGCTTAACACAGGCCAAGCCTTGTCTGATTTCTTTGCGCTGTACTTCTTGTACGTAAGCTAGCATGCCTTGCTCGCTAAAGTAGTCTTTAGCTAGGTTGTCGGTCGACAACGCAGCGGTATGGTAAGTAGGTAAGGTAATTAAGTGGTGGAATATACCCGCTTGTTCTGCCGCTTCTTTTTGGAAGCAGCGGATTTTTTCGTCGGCAACTAATGCAAGCTCTGAGGTATCGTAGTTAGCGCCCATTAAGCTTTGGCGATCGTAGCCAGTCATGTCGCGGCCTTCTTCAGTCCACATATCAAACACTTGTTGACGGAAGTTAAGAGTCCAGTTAAAAGACGGGCTGTTATTGTAAACAAGCTTCGCGTTTGGAATAACCTCGCGGATGCGATTTACCATGCCAGCGATTTGGCCAATATGTGGCTTTTCGGTCTCAATCCACAATAGATCAGCGCCGCTTTGCAGCGA
>CAZXTD010000021.1:0-22820 GCA_964643575.1 uncultured Glaciecola sp.
CAAGCTTAAGTACACGATGGTTAGCATCATGAAGATAAAGGCTTGGAGAGGAAGTACTAGAATATGGAAAACGGCCCATGCAAAATGCAAAGGTAACTGGAACCAGCCAATGGTCGCTATCAAAATAAAGATAAGCTCACTAGCGTACAAGTTACCAAATAAACGAAGCGCTAAAGAAAGCGGTCGTGCAAACAAGGTAACCAATTCCAAAATAAGATTCACCGGGATAAACGCCCAATGGTTGAAAGGGGTGAAACTAAGTTCTTTAGCGAAACCACCTATACCCTTCATTTTGATTGAATAGTAAATGATAAGGATGAAAACACCCAAGGCTAGTGCGGCAGTTAAGTTTAAATCTGTTGTTGGTACTGCTTTCATGTAAACATCGTGAGGATCCATACCAAAAGCAGTGCTGCCAACGAATCCTGCAATAGTGGGTAGAAGGTCAACCGGCACCAAATCCATCAGGTTCATTAACAATACCCAAACGAAAATGGTAAGAGCAAGTGGGGCAATGAGAGAGCTGCGGCCGTGGAAAGTACTTTTCACGTTGTCGTTTACAAAGTCAACTACAAGCTCTACAAAAGCTTGAAACTTAGATGGTACGCCTGTCGTTGCTTTTACAGCAGTACGACGAAACAACCATAAAAACAAAATACCTAAGCCTATCGACCAAGCCATAGTATCAACATGAACAGCCCAAAACCCAGCTTCAAAACATGCCTTGTTGAAAGCGACTTCGCCGTCAACCATGCACATCTTCGCATTAGTTAAATGGTGTTGGATATATTCCGTAGTAGTATATTCAGATGCCATTATTAAACCCAAATTGTGTAATTTATAAATCTTTACATGTTAGCAAGTGCTTTACACTACGACCTTTGCATTACGACATATGGCGTACGACCCTGTAGGGCTGCAAAATCAATCGCTTTTCAGCACTAACATAGCCAACCATTGGCTGACCATTACTGTTGCGTATGCACCTAACAAGGGCAGGGGATGAACGTCAAACTGAGAAAACGCAACAACAAACAATATACAAGTCAAAATGAGCTTTATTTTCATTCCTTGACTTAAACTTTGGGCGACTCGCTGATTATTGGAAGCGCCCGCATATCGGAAAACCCAATATGAAAATATTATGTGCGGTACAACAAAACTTATGCAACCAAGCAAAATGTCAATGCTAAGTTGCGACCGTAAAAGGGTTACGCCAATCACAAGGATTAAGCTCACAATTAATTGTATATAAATGCCCTTTCGAGCTAACAATCTACCTTTAGTCGCGAGACCTTGCTGCATGGGTGAATAAACCTAATGGTCGTACCTATTTTTAAAGCGCAAGAAGTATACTGTTTACCAAGAAAAATTCAACCATAAACACGAATTATGTAGTTTATTCTCAGTATTTTTTCAAACGATGTTAATTTGCTATCGCAACATTTTTTTAACAATCTGTAAGAGCAGATGAGATAGCTGATTACTTATGCACTGGCGGCACATTTTTAGTCAATTTTTAGCCACCTATTATTCAGCGATGTTGATTTTAGCTAAGATCCCTTCTAGCTGATCTAAATCACCAAAATTGATAGTAAGCTTGCCCTTGCCTTTGGAATTGTGATCTATTTTGACTTGGGTACCAAAAGTGTCCATCAGTTGATTTTGTAATCGAGTCACGTTTGGGTCTTCTTTTACAACAGGTTTATCTGTTTTTTCGGGACTAGGTTGTTGAGACTTTTTCACTAGCGCTTCAGTTTCTCTGACAGTCATGCCTTGGTCAGCAACTTGTTTCGCTAAAGACTCTTGAGTTTTACCCTCAACTGACAATAGTGCACGAGCGTGGCCCATTTCGATATCGCCGTGTTCAAGTAGCATTTTAACAGACGGCTCTAAGCCATTTAGACGCAATAAATTAGTCACTGTGGTACGAGATTTCCCCACTGCCTCGGCTACCTGTTGGTGCGTTAAGTTAAACTCTACCATCAAACGGTCGAGAGCTTGCGCCTCTTCCATCGCATTTAAGTCTTCACGTTGTATATTTTCGATAAGTGCTATGGCAACTGCGGCGTTATCTGGAATTTCTTTAACTAAGCAAGGTACTACGTCAAGCTTCGCGATTTGCGCCGCACGCCAGCGGCGTTCACCCGCAATAATTTCGTAATGCATATCACCTTTGGCATCAGACTCTAGGCTGCGCACAACAATAGGTTGAATAATACCTTGAGATTTTATTGATGCTGCTAACTCTTCAAGTGCCTCATCCGCCATGTCTTTTCGTGGTTGATACTTACCTGGTTTCAAAAATTCAATAGGAATCTTTTTAAGTTCGTTGTCGGTTTTAACATTTGCGGCAGTGTCATCATCAGCATTTTGATTTTGTTTTTCATTGTAACTTTTACTGGTAGCAAGAAGTGCGTCGAGTCCTCTTCCTAATCCTTTGCTTTTTGGTGCCATGCTAATTTCTACCTTTTAATTCTTGTGTGTTATGACTTTGGTCATTGCATAAGCCACTAATATTCTTATTTTTATACCGTTTGCGTTTTACGACGACGTAAAATTTCGCCCGCGAGCGCCAAATAAGCTTTTGCCCCGTTTGACGATTTATCGTAATACATTGCAGGCTCACCAAAACTTGGCGCTTCAGCTAGTCTTACATTGCGAGGAATTACGGTGCGATAAACTTGGTCGCCAAAATAACGTTTGAGTTGCTCAGATACGTCATTGGCCAATCGGTTGCGAGGATCGTACATAGTGCGCAAAACACCTTCAATTTTTAAAGCCGGATTAACAACCGAGGCTAACTTTTCAATGGTATCCATTAGCGCAGTTACCCCTTCCAGCGCGTAATATTCGCATTGCATAGGAACCAAAACCGAATCTGATGCGGCAAGGGCGTTAACTGTTAACTGGTTTAAAGACGGTGGGCAATCTATAAATATGTAATCGTAATTATCTTTGATGGGTGCAAGTGCATTGCGTAAACGAACTTCGCGAGCAAAAACTTCCATAAGCTTAATTTCAGCGGCGGTAATATCTGAATTACCCGCAATTAAATGATACTTTCCGGTAGTTTCAGTAATAATAACTTGTTCGGCGGGTTTTTCGTCTATCAGTAACTCATAGCATGTGTTGTCGACGTTATACTTGTCGACGCCGCTACCCATGGTCGCATTACCCTGAGGGTCTAAGTCAATTAGCAATACTTTGCGCTTGGTAGCGGCCATCGAAGCAGCTACGTTTACTGCCGTGGTAGTTTTACCCACACCGCCTTTTTGATTTGCTATTGATATGACTCGCGCCAAAATAATACCTACCCAATTAAAAACAAGCTGCTTTATGACAACAAACTCAAGACAAGATGCCTATCATTTATCAATAAGCAAAAACAGTAAATGAGAAATAACTCAGACAATACCAAAGCATAACATATGGAATGTTCCACGCGGAACGTTTTGTAAAGTTAAACGTATGGAGTCATGTTGTTTAACAAGGACGCGCTGTATGCTTTTACTCTTAAGCAAGCACTATACATAGACGCTATATCAGCTATACAGACGCTTTTTTTATCCTTACCAAATGACGCTCTCCAATTAAAGATGGTATCAAAAGTGGCACGCTTTGTACTAGTGTAAATTGCGCAGGTATTTGATTTATCTCGTCGTCTTTGAGTTGGCCCTTGAGCGCTAAAAACTCACCTTGTTCCCCAGCTAAGTGCTCACACCAATGCAACATGTCATTTAAGGAGGCAAATGCTCTGCTTAAAACGCCATCAAACAATTTTTCGGGTTTGACGAGTTCAACACGGCTTTGAATAGGCCTTACATTGCTAATACCCAATTCATGCGTGGCTTGTTTAATAAATCTAATTCGTTTACCCAAGGAGTCAATTAAAGTGAAGTGACATTCAGGGTGCATGATTGCTAGAGGTATACCCGGCAAACCAGGACCCGTGCCGACATCTGCAAAATGTTTCCCTTTTAAATGCGGCGATACAATTATCGAATCGAATATGTGTTTTACCAACATTTCTTGCGGGTCGCGTACCGAACTCAAATTATAAGCTTTATTCCACTTGTGCAGTAACAATACAAATTTTATTAGTAAGTCTTGCTGCTTAGGGCTTATCTCAAAGTCGACACCTTTTGATAAACGTGCAAAATCTTGATTAAGCGTTTCGGTCAGTGCATCCATTAAGCGCTCTCACGCTCCTGTTTAAACAACATATTGTGTTTTTTCAAATACACCAATAACAAAGAAATTGCCGCAGGCGTAATACCCGAAATACGTGACGCTTTGCCAATTGTTTCGGGTCTTGCATCTGTCAATTTAGCAACGACCTCATTTGATAGCCCTGAAATTTTAGTGTAATCAAATTCAGGTGGAAGCAATGCATGCTCGTTACGCTGAGATTTTGCAATTTCTTCAAGCTGACGGCTAATGTATCCTGCGTACTTAATTTGAATCTCGACCTGTTCAGCTGCTTTCTCATCTTGCAATGCTGGACCCAAGCTCTCGATTTTCATCAAGCTCTTGTAAGTCAATTCTGGGCGCCTGATTAATTCGGTAAGCGAAGCCTCTTTGCTCAGTGGCGATTTTAAGATGCCATTAATAGCCTCAGCCGCGGGGTGACTCGGATGAATCCACTGCTGTGACAGTCTTTGTTTTTCTTTTTCGATGAGTTCCATCTTTTCGCAAAATGCGGCCCAACGCTCATCACATACCAAACCGATAGCACGGCCTTGCTCGGTTAAGCGGCTGTCGGCGTTATCTTCACGCAGCAATAAGCGATATTCAGCACGGCTTGTAAACATGCGATAAGGCTCTTTTGTGCCCATGGTGGCTAAGTCGTCAATTAATACGCCAACGTAGGCTTGGTCACGGCCCAGTACAAACGGGTCTTTATCCTGTACTTGCAATGCGGCATTAGTACCTGCAATGAGTCCTTGAGCGCCAGCTTCTTCATAACCGGTTGTGCCGTTAATTTGGCCGGCAAAAAACAAACCTTGAATAAACTTGGTTTCAAGCGTTTGCTTAAGATCGCGTGGGTCAAAAAAATCATATTCGATTGCATAGCCTGGACGAATAATATGCGCGTTTTCAAAACCTTTAATTGACCTCACTAAATCCATTTGCACGTCAAAAGGCAAACTTGTTGAAATCCCATTTGGATACACTTCTATGCTGTTTAAGCCTTCTGGCTCCACAAAAATTTGATGTGAGCTTTTGTCTGCAAAACGAACTATTTTGTCTTCTATAGATGGGCAGTAACGCGGGCCAACGCCTTCAATAACACCGGTATACATAGGTGAACGGTCTAGGCCTGAATGAATAATCTCATGGGTTTTTTCGTTAGTGTGCGTAATGTAGCAAGGTATTTGCTCTGGGTGGTCTGCCACATTGCCCATAAATGAAAACACCGGTAAAGGTGTGTCACCAGGTTGTTTTTGCATTACTGAATAATCGAGCGTACGTGAATCTAGCCTTGCAGGGGTGCCTGTTTTTAAACGTTCAACTCTAAAAGGTAATGCGCGTAAACGTTCAGCTAATGCAATAGACGGCGGGTCGCCAGCTCGGCCACCTTTGTAATTTTCCATTCCAATGTGGATGGTACCGCCTAAAAAGGTACCCACAGTAATCACAACTGTTTTAGCTTTAAACTTTAAGCCCATTTGGGTAACGACACCGCTTACGCGATCGTTTTCAACAATAAGGTCGTCACAAGATTGTTGGAAAAGCGTCAGGTTTTCTTGAGATTCGAGCATATTACGTACAGCAATTCTGTAGAGTGTTCGGTCGGCTTGTGCTCGAGTTGCTCTAACAGCTGGGCCTTTTGAAGAATTTAGGGTTCTAAATTGAATACCGGCTTTATCAATTGCTTTTGCCATTGCGCCGCCTAAAGCGTCAATTTCTTTTACCAAGTGACCTTTACCAATTCCACCAATAGCGGGGTTACACGACATTTGCCCAAGTGTTTCAATACTATGTGTCAACAACAAGGTGCTAGCACCCATGCGAGCAGATGCTAAAGCAGCTTCTGTTCCTGCATGACCTCCACCTACAACGATGACATCAAATTCTTGCTGATAAAACATCTTTTACCCTTACGACCATAATGGCCATTAACCTTATTACGACTCTGATTGTTAAACTAGCAATAAACGCTTTATACAGTTGTATTGCAATAACCGACTAACTTCACCCCTTAAAAAAAGGGCGCACATTGTATATGAACTTATCGGTTTTTGAAATGCTTATTATTTGACCATTTAAGTTTTTTTGCTTAGCTTTTTAAGCAGAAAAAACGAAACAAGATTTTACCTCATTTCTCAAAACAACCTTGCCTTATATATATATCTTTTTATCTAGAGAGTGTTATTACTATATTTATTAAGGGGGACAGATCATGTTGATAAGCCATTTTTTGTTAATGCTTACATAAACTTACGACGATCATAAATACGGTATAACAGGGATCATAAGTTTGTATAAGTTGTTTATAACTAAGCGACTTATACACAGGCAAAATTTGCGCAAAAGTTATTAAATACTTAACCCTCAACTGATCACATTTTATACCCAGTATTATTCACAAGGCTTAATAAGGTGTTTGTAAGCTGTGTATAAATTGTGGATAGATTAAAGCGATCGTAGCTTTCATTTTTAGTACTGACAACATGATTTACTCACCTAGTAATTCAATAATCCCTAAGTGAATGTTATGCCGCCAGTTAAGGTGAGAGTGCCCTCCCTTATATTCAGAATATGCGACTGGATATCCTTTCAACTCAAGTATATCTCTTAATTGCCTGTTTGTTCCTACGGCTGCTAACCCTAAATCATACAAACCAACATCAATGTGCCAGCTTAAAGATAGGGTCTCAGACTGCTTTAATTTATTAAGCAAAACGCCTTCAAACTCGGGGTATATTGGCCAGTTTCTGTTGTCATCTAAGGTGTAGTAGAACGAGCCTGATTGCGTTAATACACCGCCAAAAACATTGGGGTATTGAAATGCAGTATATGCAGATGCAAAACCAGCTCTGCTGGGCCCTGAAATTATTCTGTTTTTGCTGGATTCGCTTATTGAATAACGTTCTTTTATCCAGCTAACCAGCTCTAGCGCAATAAACTTATGGAAATTATTGTCTAGTAAATCACCGGAGCGATTGCCTTGATTTAAAACAAAAATGGCTATAGTCGGTGATAATTTATCTTCACTGTGCAGGTTATCTAAAATAGTAGGTAAGGGCGTCCAAGCTTGCCAGCTTTCGCCATGTTTAGCGAGGCGACTAAAATTCTGCCCATCCAGTTGCACTATTAAATTATGGCGGACAGTTGAGTCATAATTTGCCGGCAAATAAACAACGAATTCGCGTTTTTCATTCATACTTTTGCTAAACAAATTAAATGAAAAGAGTTCGCCCTTTGGCACCTCATTCGCTTGCTTTATATATGGAGATAATTTGGCGCTTGGGCCAACAACGGTGCCATCGTAAATATGTTCCATTGAAGATAAATAAAGACCGCTGTCATCACTTAATTTTTTGCGAGAAAAGCGATTAAACCCATAGTTGAACAATGCATCATTTGGGATATTTTGAACACAGTAGTAATAATCAGTATCACCTATTTGAGAAAACCGCAGCCCATAAAAATCTGGACCACCAGATTGCATTATGTAATCGGTATATTGATCGCCTTTAGCAAAATAAACGACTCTTGATTGCGAATCATTCGTTGGGTGAGGCTCAATGATATGAGCTTCAGTAAGGGTTGAATAAAACTTGCTTAAAGAGGTAGGGTTTTCTTCATATTCCTCCCAAAGACTATAAACAGTACTTGATTTAAATTCACTTTTTGCCGCATCGCTAGCCACAGCATTTGCTTGTGCATTGCAAATAGTATTAAAGCTTATTAGTAGAAGAATAATCATTATAAAATATGCGTTCATTTTTAACTTCTTCTTTTGTACTATTTCTCTAGTTGCTTCAATAGACGTTCACGCCTATTCACATAAACCTGATATCCATTATCGTCTTCAGCAGCAAGTTTTAAAGCTTTGTTAACTTGAGTTAGTGCAGCTTGGTATTGCTTAGCCTGCTCTAACCCATAGGCTAATCCATTGTATGCATCCGGTGTGTTTGGATATTGCTTAACACCATATGTAAATAGCTCAATCGCTTTTTCTAGATTTTGTTGGGTGACATAATGATAGCCAAGTTCTCTGATGATGAATTCGGGAGCAACAATTGTTTCTCCTCGTTGATAAGACACTTTTTCGTAGTATTCTTTTATCGAACCTACATTGCCATCAAAGTCTTGTGATCGCATAAACTCTGAAAAGAAGAGTTGGTGATAGGCTCTAAAACTTGCGGCGCTGCTCACTAAGTTATGTGGAACATCTCTAAATGTATCGTTTACCCATCGTAGACCTTGTGGTTGGTATACTTTTATCCCATTAATCATATTATCGTAATATGGACGCATGGGTGCGCCCTCGTTGCCAATGGCTGTGTAAATATAATGGTTAAGGGTTTCTGCGTTTTTTATAAAGTCTACAGTGGATTTTCCGCTCGCCCCATTCGCCCACCATACCGCCGCACTATATGCTAAAGACGCGTCAAATAATTCAGGTTTTTGCTGTAAAGCGTAAAGTGAAAAAACACCGCCTGCAGACGCGCCGGCAATAATTCGAAAGTCGTGCACTCGGTATTTGTTTTCAATCAAAGGCATGAGTTCTGTGGTAATAAACTTCAAAAAATTTGCTGCCCCGCCACCAACACCTACAGGACCATTTGGGTCGCGATTGACTGTAGGGTAAAAATCGCGAAGCCGGTCTGTGTTTTCTATGGCGACAATAATTACTTCAGGCGCTGCGCGCTGAGATTGGAGCTGTTCCAAAACTGCATTCATCATTACCAAGTTACCAGCACCATCGAGGCGATAAATAACCGGATATTTTTTATCAGGGTTTGCAGTGTATGACTTAGGTAATTGAACAACAACAGTGCGTTGTTCAGATAAGACTGCCGATAGCAGTTGCTCAGTTATTAGCGTGTATTTAGTTTCAGCAGATACGCTTTGAGAATAAGTGGTATTACAAATATATAAAAACAACACCCAGAATATTTTGTTAAGAATTGGTGTATTCAAATTTAGTCCCTCAAATTTATTGAGGGTTTACGCTAGCATATTTGTTTGTAAAAATATTTCTTTTTGCAATTCATCTGATAGAAATTAGGTGACTTTTCTCAATGGATGGTGCTGATAATGTACCTATCCGAGAACCTGGAATAAAGCGAGTAAGAATTATATACCACCACAATCCACATATTGGTCGGAAGCTCGAAATGCCATCACTTCATCTTCAAGTGGTGCGAAAGCACCAGTCTCGCCTAGTATTGCTGTATTTGTTATATACACTCTGAGTAACTTTTCGTATTGGAATACAGTCTTTGACACATCGAGTAGTTTCTTAGACTCATCTGACAAATATTTGGGCTGAAGCTTATTCGAGCGTTGCTCCAATATTTCGAGTAATTCCGTATTGCCTTCTGCTCGATATACATAGCTCTGTAACGCAATCCCCATTTGTTTAGATAACAAATCGTGCGATTTTTGCTCAAGCATTGTGGCTAAGTCTAGACATCCTTGGGTATATTTATCTTTATCTAGATTACCTCTACACCATTCGCTTGTTTTGTTATGCGAAGGTAATCTTGTAGTATTGTAGTAAAGCAACGCACGAGTGACATTACTGTTGTAACTCCCAATACCCGCTTTTTCCATTGCATTTGTATATGCGGTAATAAAAAGATAAGAATAAAAACTCGAATATTTGCTTTGTTTAACTTGTTCTATCGCGTTAAAGACTAAATCGTCTTGCTCAGTCTTTAAGTAATAATCAGTTGCTCTTAACCAAAGTTCACTGTCATTTTTATGCTGTGAGGTAAGACTCTCAATCAAATCGTTATCGCAAAGTTCATATTGAGAAAGAACAGTGCAGGTGTGCAATATTTCTTGGGCGATCAGAGGTTCTTCAATTAAGTCTAAATCCAAAAGCGCATCTAGTTTAAGTTGGCCGACTTCTTTAACCTCTGATGGCTTGGGATATGTCATATTATTAAAAATGGTGTAGGCAATTTTATCATCTTTAATTGCCGAATTTTTTAATGTGTCTACATATATATCTTGTTTTTCTGCAAGTTTCTCAGCGTATTCTTGGTCAAAAGAATAACACTCACCATAGTCAAATATTTGCATTGAATCGCTTACATCTGAATGAGTTGGTGGAGAAGATTGATTTTCGGTCTCACTTTCAAACGAAGTATTTATTTCTTTATCTGCGGCCTTGTTAATTGCACTGCGATTAACACTACTATCAACGGTTTTGTCTGTCGCAGACTTACTTAAGAAAAAGAGGTAAGACACAGAGCTGATAACAGCAACAGCAATAATTAAACAAAGTGTTTTTTTCATGGATAAGTGATAGTCATTTTAGTGAAAATTATACTTACTATAATCTGGTATCGGCTCAATAATGCATTGCTATATCCAAAGGTTGAGTCACCTTTGCCATTAACCTCTACCATACTTAAACAAAACCACTATCAACCAAAGAAATATCATTTTTTATAGTTCATCTGGTTAGGTTGATATCCGCTTTTGCTTTGACTAGCACTTGGTGAAGCTCCATTGTCACTCGGGCTCACAATTTGCTGAGTAATTGGCTTACGACGGCTGGGCCCTTGAAAATGCACCTGATAGGTTTCGTATTCACGGATAGACTCAAAGCAATATCGGCCTATTGCGCTTTCGAGGTCGGGTAGGGAATGGTTGGTGATCATAATGCAGTTTTTATTAGCACTGCGGCGTTGGCGCAATAGATTGCCTAACCAAGATTGCGCGTTCTTTTTAAGGACGGTCTCGTTAACGCATACTTCGTCGAGTATCAGTAAGTCGACATCAAGCAATTGCTGCGCAACTTCACGATAACGCAAAGAAGCTTTATCTTCTGCTTGGTAGTCGTACGAGAATAAGCGCATGTCTAGAAGGGTTTGTAATTGTCGATATAGCACGCTGGTTTCGTACTTGTTGATAAGCTCGTGCGCAATTGCGCCTGCAATATGAGATTTACCGCGGCCATAATCGCCATAAAACAACATCATGTGCGAGCGGCTTTGGCGCCACTTAGGGTCTTTGTGTGCAGCAATAAATGAGCGCGCTATGCTAACGGCTTCAATCACGTCTTGTGCATCTTCTTGTAAGTTATCAAATACCCACTTAGGATTAAGTTCAGAACGCCCGTGAAGCTGCTCTATACGCTTCTTTTTGGTTTGTTGCTGCAGTTGCTTAAGCTCTGCGTTGGCCTGGGCTTCAAACTCAGCTCTGTTCTTTTTGTAATCAAACTCGGGTATGTCGATGTTGCGAGCGCTGGCATCTCGGTCTAAGCCCATTACGCCTTTGAGTTCTGCAATTCTTTGTTCTAAAGTTTTCATAATGCTGTTTGTTTCATCTTTTTGCTATTTTCATTTCAAGCTGCCTCTAGAGCCAATCTTAAAATGCTTAGTTATATTTGGTCTTTGTATTGTTCTATCAGTTTCTTAACATTGTCGTCAAATACAATGCCAGCACTTGGCGTTACATACTGATGCCCAGCTGCGGTTTTTTGCTCAGCTAGAGGTTTGCGTTGCCGACGCTGTTTCAAATGGATAACTAACTTTTGCGTCCATTGGTATTCTGTACATTGACTATCTACTCTTCCTAGCCAATATGCAATAAATTCACCGAGTTCGTCAGCACTGTACTCGGTCTCTATTAGTCCTATTAACTGACACAAATCGTTAAACACAGAATCAATCGGACGCCAGTCTAAGCGCATGGGTTTATGCTGGCTATGAAACTGTGGGTTTTCGATAGACTGAGGCAGTTCGGTTAATGGCAATGTTAAAATTTGGTTGTGCAGTGACTTGGTAAAATCGGTGCCTTCAGGTACTTGAACCAATCCCACTTTATGCAATTCTTTTATGATTGCGCTTACTTGTCGACCAAGAGTAATCACTTCTTTTTTGTTGTTAACGAGGTCGATTATTCCTTTGTTATTAACGGTGACTTTTTGTGAACCGCTCGACAACTGCGGGCGCAAATAAATGCAATAAACAACGCGCGCTAAATTACTTAGCGGTGTGTTAAGGGTTTCTAGCTCGAGTTGGTTCACGCTTTAAGTGCACTTATGTTTTTTTCGAGCCAAGCAACAGCTGCATCTTCAGGAATAGGGTGGTGTAAAACATCAATTTGATATACCGGTAAAACCATAGTCGCGCCAGAATCTTTCAGAATAGTTTCCATGGTGGCCGACCCTTCGCAAAAGGTGTCGTAGCTTGAATCACCTAAACCGATAATCACTGCTTTTGTACCCTTTAAGTCTTTTTTTGAGAGGTCTTCAGCAAAGCTTTGAATGTTGTCGGGCAGGTCACCCGCGCCGTGAGTAGATGTGACTATGAGTAAAAATTGAGCAAAATCGATGTTATCAACACTCGGCGTAAAATGGCAAGTAGACTCAAAACCTTGGGTTTTTAACATGTCGGCTAAGGCTTCTGCTACGTATTCGCTCGCACCTAAAACCGAGCCCACGGCTATTTCAATTTTCATATTTTATTTCCCTATACAAAACGATGAGAATATTTTACCTAGCAAATCGTCAGAGCTAAATTCGCCTGTGATTTCGTTTAAAAAATCTTGGGCAATACGCAGCTCTTCTGCAAGAAGTTCGCCTGCCATATTTAATTCAAGTTGGTCCTTGCCTTGCTCGATATGCACTAATGCTTGAGTAAGTGCCGTGATATGACGCTGGCGGGCGATCACTTGGTCTTCACCTGCTTGTTCAAAACCCATGCAAGCTTTTAAATGCTCGCTCAAATATTGGATGCCTTCTTGCTGTTTTGCCGATAAGCGCACTACGGGATATTTTTGTGAGCTGTCGAAACCGGCTGCTTCGCCGCTAAGGTCGCACTTATTGCGTACAACGGTAATTGCGGTGTTGGCGGGTAACTTTGCATAAAAATCGGGCCAGATAGTTTCAGGTTGCTCGCCCTTTTCCTGTGCTGCATCGACCATAAACAAAACTTGATCGGCTTGTTCGATTTCTTTCCAAGCGCGCTCTATGCCGATTTGTTCGACTACGTCAGCATCGTCGCGCAAACCTGCTGTGTCTATAATGTGCAGCGGCATGCCATCTATGTGGATATGTTCTTTAAGTACATCACGAGTTGTACCGGCAATATCGGTCACTATTGCGGTCTCTTTGCCCGCTAAGGCGTTAAGCAAACTTGATTTACCTGCGTTTGGCCTGCCCACTATCACTACTTGCATGCCATCGCGTAATAAAGAACCTTGTTTTGCTTGGTGCATAATATTGCTGTGCAGTGCGAGTATGTCGTGCAAATGTCCTTGCACAATACCATCAGCTAAAAAGTCGATTTCTTCCTCAGGAAAATCAATCGCTGCTTCTACATACATACGCAAGTGTATAACTTTATCCACCAAGGTATGAATGCGCGATGAAAACTCTCCCTGCATCGAGCGAAGCGCGCTTTTAGCTGCTTGGGTAGATGAGGCGTTAATTAAGTCAGCAATAGCTTCTGCTTGGGTCAAATCCATTTTATCGTTTAAAAAGGCCTGCTCACTAAACTCCCCAGGTTTTGCTAAACGAGCTAAGCCAGTTTGCAAGCATCGCTCAAGCAGTAATTGCATAACGACTTGCCCACCGTGGCCTTGTAGTTCGAGCACGTCTTCACCTGTAAACGAATTAGGGTTATTAAAGAAAAGAGCAATGCCTTGGTCTATCACTTTATTATTTTCGTCATAAAAGGGCTGATAGATGACTTTTCGTGCTGGCGGGCACTTGCCTAATATCTGCTCTCCAATCGCTTTTGCATTTGGACCAGATACTCGCACTATACCCACACTACCTCTTCCAGGCGCAGTGGCTTGAGCAACAATGGTGTCGTTACTCACAACATCATGAGTCTTATAAACAGGGCTTGCTTCAGTCATTTGAGCTTTATTAATCGCGGAAGTTATTAAACTGCAAAGGCTGACCAAAATCTTCGGCTTTAAGCACGGCCATGACAGACTGTAAATCGTCACGCTTTTTACCGGTTACGCGCAGTTTATCGCCTTGGATAGATGCCTGTACTTTGAGTTTTTTATCTTTTATTAACTTGACCATTTTTTTAGCAGTGGGTTGGTCTAAGCCTTGTTTAAAACCAATGGTTTGCTTGAACGTTTTGCCTGTGTGGTCAATTTTTAGCGGGTCTAGTGCAGAGGTATCTACTCCTCGCTTTGAGCAAGCGTCACGCAACATACTTTGCATCTGCTGTAGCTGAAACTCAGCTTGAGCTTTCATAACTACGGTTTCTTCTACAAATTCAAAGCTTGCCTCAACACCTTTAAAGTCAAAGCGGGTGGATAGGTCACGGTTGGCGTTGTCGACCGCATTTTTGGTTTCTACGTTATCAAGTTCTGATACGACGTCGAATGAAGGCATAGGGGTATCTCCGGCAGTGATGTAATTGTTATTTGAGTATTATCTCTGTAGTTGGCTGTATGTGCAAACCAATGGTGCTTATTTGTTTGAGCTAAAAAAAAGACTCACACTAGTAAATTAGGCGAGTCTTTTATATTTATGTTTTTACTAAAGATAAGAAGCAAGGAACAAACTGTTTTTACGCAGTGTTACTTAACCTTCATGCCACGTTTTTCCATCGACGCGTAAATAATCTTTGCTTGGGTTAAAGTAACCAAGTTACTGATCAACCAATAAAGCACCAAACCTGCGGGGAAGAAGAAGAAGAAAACGCCCATTGCCACCGGCATATACTGCAATAGCTTTTGCTGTAGCGGGTCTTGAATAGTCATTGGCTGTAATCGTTGTAATAAATACATACTGAAAGCTGTCAATATTGGTAATACAAACCATGGATCGGGTATAGATAAGTCTGTAATCCAAAATACGAAGTCGGCATGACGTAGTTCAACACTTTCCAGAAGTACCCAATATAACGCTAGGAAAATTGGCATTTGCAGCAGCACAGGGAAGCAACCTCCCATAGGGTTTACTTTCTCTTTTTTGTACAACTCCATCATGGCTTGAGATTTCTTTTGTCTGTCGTCGCCAAAGCGGTCGTTTAAAGCAGTGATTTTAGGAGCAAGGGCTCGCATTTTTGCCATGGACTCATATTGCTTTTTGGTTAGCCAGTACATGGCACCCTTTACGATTAAGGTGATCATGATAATTGCTAAGCCCCAGTTACCTAAGAAGCTATGTAGCCATTGCAGCAAAGCAAAAAGAGGGTCTGAAATAAACCACAAAATACCGTAGTCAACGGTGTAGTTTAAGTTTTCGGCTAAGTCTGCCAAGGTATCTTGGTCTTTTGGCCCAACGTAGAGTTGGCTCGAAAGTGTTGCAGAACTATTAGCCGGTATAGCAACGGTCTCGCCTTTAAACAAGATAACTGCGTAGTTGTTTTGATAGGTGACGGCTTGAATGGTATTCGTTTGGTCTTGAGGTGGCACCCATGCCGCTACAAAGTAATGCTCAATCATTGCAGCCCAGCCACCAACGGTCGACTTGTTGAGTTTTTCACCTTGGATATCGTTAAACGCTAGTTTCTCAAAACGGTCGTCGCTGGTTGAGTAAGCCGTGCCGCGGTAGATGGGCATAAACATGCTGCTACCTTCAACCTCGTTAGTCGTTTGAACTAACTGACCATACTGCTGAACGGTTGCGGTTTCGTTTTTGTTATTTTCAACGAGGTAGTCGAGTTGAATGGTGTGGCTGTCGCGGTTAAAGGTGTAGGTTTTAGTTACTTTTACGCCTTTGTCTGATTGCCATGTTAATGGAATCATTAAGCTGTCACCGTCTAGGGTATAGCTTGTTGCTTGTGCTTGGTAACGAGGTCTGCCTTGAGCGGTATCTGTGCCGTCAGCGCCAATTAAACCGCTACGGGCAACGTGTAGTAATGCGTCTTCAGGCTTTAATAGTGGATAAGAGTCGTCTGAGCCTTGTGTTATAGGAAACTTTTTAAGGTGGGCTTTAATAATGTCGCCGCCAATTAAGTTTATTTGAGCACTAAAGGTGTCGGTTTCAACGGTGAGGATATTATCTGTATTAGTGACGGCCTCTGGCATTACTGGTTGTTGTACGTCTGAAGCTTGTGGTACCAGCCCTGTGCTTTCGCTTATGGTAGGAGCAGGGATTGAACTGTTTTGATTACTCGCCGACGGAATCCCTAAATCTTGGGTTTGTTGATTTTGTACACTGCTTTGCACAGGTGCAACAGTCGGTTCGCCATAGGTTTCATTGTACTCTGTCCATAGTAAGAAACTCACTAAGAGTAGGCCTATAATTAATATACTTCTTTGGGATTCCATAACAGTCTCATGTAATTATAATTTGCTTAAAATGCGCGTATGAATTTTTTTTACTTTATCGTTTGCGTTTGTAATTCTTTATTAGTCTTTTTGTTTTCGTTTTTATTACTGCCGTTTGGCTTATTCTTTTTATTAGGTTGTTCGTTTGTTAGTGCGTCAGGCACCAAATCTATACCACCAGGATGAAACGGCTGGCACTTTACAATTCGCTTTATCGCTAATGCACTGCCTTTAAACGGCCCATGTTTTTGTAAAGCCTGATGAGCATAACAAGAACACGTTGGATAAAAGCGACAATTTTGCCCTAAAAAAGGCGAAATAAAAACCTGATATACACGAATTATCAAGATTAGTGGAAAAGCTAAGACAGTCGTTATTGTTTTGCCTACTTGCATCGCTTGCTTATCCTTTGCCATAAACTATTTAGGTGTGTAAAGAGGGCCTTGTTATCAAGGTCGTTTATACCATGTTTTCCTATCACTATAATATCAACATTGGGAAGTTCATGTGCATGCAAACGAAAACTTTCGCGGACGCAGCGTTTTATACGATTGCGGTCTACAGCTAGCTTTACTTTCTTTTTAGGTATGGTTAAGCCTAAGCGAGGTTGCTCAAGATTATTGTGCCGTGCAAGGATAGTTATTGTTGAGGAGGTAGCAGGAATTGCTTTTTCGAAAACGTTTGAAAAATGGCGAGGAGTCAAGAGCCTTGACTCCCTCGGGTACTGATAGTTGATATCAGACATGGCGGTTGCTCACCATTTACCTATATTATGCTGATAAGCGCTTTCTGCCTTTAGCTCTGCGATTAGCAAGTACTTTACGGCCGTTTTTAGTCGCCATGCGTGTGCGGAAGCCATGTGAACGCTTACGCTTTATGTTACTTGGTTGAAAAGTTCTTTTCATTACCTGATTCTCATTAAGTTTATAGTGACACCGACAAATCTAGCAATAAAACATAGTTTTATAGTTTGCTCTCGACTTGCCTCTTCAATTGGACGCGGAATAATTGAGATCTAGGCCAGTAACGTCAAGGCTTAAGTGTGGTTTTTAGACATTATATTTAGGGGCCTTAAACGAACATACAATGTTCCATATGAAACATATGCTGATTCAGTTTGCTAATGCTCTGATAATATTAAATTAGTAACTTTTGTGTTGTAGTAAACTTATCCACAAGATGTTTGTGTCAGTTCTCGATTACACTTGCCTTTTGTTAGTTTAATCGCGTTCTTTTATTTGATTAGAGCGTGTTTAGGGATGAGTACAAAATATATTAAGCATATAAAACAGATGGTTAGATGCAAACTGTGTATAAAATACCACTTTAAGTTAATTTAAGCCTCTTATGTGTGGATAAACACTCCAATTTATCCTATAGTTACCGACCCCTAAAAACTATTCGAAAAAAAGGAAGTGCTTTGGCTGTTAAGTGGACAGATTGTCTTGAATCACTCAAACACGAGTTAGATGCAGAACAATTCAATATGTGGCTGAAGCCTCTAAAATCGTATTTCGATGGAGAAACTCTTAGTCTATACGCAGCAAATAAATTTGTACTTGGGTGGGTGAAAGATGAATATTTCGACTTAATTAGTGCAACGCTTAAACAGTTATATGGTGCAGATGCCCCAAGTTTATCCTTGAGTGACGGCGTTCCGGTAGTACAAGAATCAAATATTGAGCCTCAAAAGGCTTACTCAGCAGCTAGCTCGCAAGATGCTCTGGGTGCTAGTCATAATGCCAATGGTGAAATTGAGTATTCATCAAATCAGCAACCAAGCCCTCAGTCTGGCCCTCAATCTAGCCCTCAATCTAGCATAGAACCAAAACTTACGTACAACAACCAAAACAGTGTGAGTGGTGTTGCAAATCAGCCAGTCGATCAAGTTTTTCAAAAGGTTCCGATTACACCTAAGCTTGAAAATCATAATAGTAATGTCAACAGCACTTACACCTTCGATAACTTTGTTGAGGGTAAATCTAATCAATTGGCTCGCGCTGCAGCTACTCAAGTTGCAGTAAGTCCAGGCGTTGCTTATAACCCTCTATTTTTATATGGCGGAACGGGTTTAGGTAAAACACATCTAATTCATGCAATCGGCAATGAAATCATTGAAAAGAAGCCCGATGCTAAAATCGTTTATATGCATTCTGAGCGCTTTGTACAAGATATGGTAAAAGCGCTTCAAAACAATGCCATAGAAGAGTTCAAACGTTTTTATCGCTCTGTCGATGCCTTACTAATTGACGATATCCAGTTTTTCGCCAAGAAGGAACATTCTCAAGAAGAGTTTTTTCATACCTTTAATGCACTACTAGAGGGTAATCAACAGATCATACTTACGTCCGACCGATACCCCAAAGAAATTGACGGCGTTGATGATAGGTTGAAATCGAGGTTCGGTTGGGGCTTAACGGTTATTATTGAACCACCTGAACTCGAGACGCGTGTTGCTATTTTGCTGTCTAAAGCGAAACAAAATAAAATTGACTTACCTAACGAAGTTGCATTTTTTATGGCGCAAAAAATTCGATCTAACGTAAGAGAGTTAGAGGGGGCATTAAATAGAGTGATCGCAAATGCAAACTTCACTGGAAAAGCAATTACCATTGACTTTACTAGAGAAGCTTTGCGAGATTTACTTGCCTTGCAAGATAAGTTAGTTACTATTGATAACATAATAAAAGTTGTCGCAGACTATTATAAGATTAAAGTATCTGATATTTTGTCTAAAAGGCGCGCTCGCAGCGTAGCCCGTCCACGTCAACTTGCAATGGCGTTGGCAAAAGAGCTAACTAACAATAGTTATCCAGATATAGGAAATTCGTTTGGTGGCAAAGATCACACAACTGTAATGCACGCTGTCAAAAAAATAAACGAGCTGCGCGCAACTGATAACGATATACAAGAAGATTATAAAAACCTTACACGAACCTTATCGTCTTAGTAAGAAACAACGAGAGCTTACAATGAATTTTACGATCAGCAGAGAAAGTTTTTTGCAACCACTGCAGCTAGTAGCAGGTGCTGTCGAAAGACGCCATACTTTACCTATTTTGGGCAATGTACTCATCAAGGTAGATGATAACGCACTTTGGATGACAGGCACAGATTTAGAAGTAGAACTCATTGCGAATACGCCTCTTTCAGGCAATGTTACCGAAGGCCAAATTACTGTTCCAGCAAAAAAGTTAGTTGATATAGTACGAGGCTTGCCCGACGACTGCACAATTTTGTTTAGCGTGGATGAAAACAAAGCGGTTATTAAGTCAGGACGTTCTAAGTACTCGCTATCTACCCTAAGTGCAGACGATTACCCTAACCTTGAAGACTGGGAAGGCGACAGCGAATTCGAAATTAGTCAGTCATCTTTAAAGCAACTTATTGAATCTGTTCAGTTTTCTATGGCTCAACAAGACGTTCGCTACTATTTAAACGGTATGAGTTTAGAAACAAGTGGCAATCTAATTAGGTCAGTCGCAACAGACGGCCACCGTTTAGCGATGTCTTTAGTTGATTATAGCGTCGACCCACTTCCTGAAAAGCAAGTCATCATTCCTCGCAAAGGTGTGATGGAAATTTCTAGATTGATTGAAGATTCTGATACCAAAGTAAAAGTTCAGTTAGGTGCTAACCACATTCGTTTGTTTAGTAATTCGTTTATTTTTACGAGTAAATTAGTCGATGGGCGTTTTCCAGATTATAATCGTGTAGTACCACAGAATACTGATAAGAGTTTATTTGTTTATCGTGATTTGATCAAAGGCGCGTTTTCCAGAGCAATGATCTTAACCAACGAGAAATTCAAAGGTGTACGTTTAAATCTTGAGCCAGGTGAGCTTAAGATTACAGCAACCAATCCCGAACAAGAGCAAGCAGAAGAAATTATTGACGTAGACTATCAAGGCGAAAGTCTAGAAATTGGGTTTAACGTGGCTTATCTCATTGATGCATTAAACGCAATTGAGACTGACTCTGTTGTGTTTAAGTTGTCAGATTCTAATGCGAGTGTACTTGTACATGGTGTAAAAATGGTAGACAACTTGCCAACAGATGATGACTCGTCACAGTACGTCATTATGCCAATGCGTTTATAATTGTTTAACGACAAACCCTTTTTGAGGCAAAGTTAAGCTTTTATGCACATCTCTCAAGTACGGTTAGAAAATTTTAGAAATTTTCAAGCCGTACAGCTTACTCCTCATACTCAACTAAATATTTTATTCGGCGAAAACGGGGCAGGTAAGTCAAGCATCCTTGAAGCCATTCATGTTTTGGGCTACGGCCGGTCATTTCGTACGAGCAAACCAGACAGTTTTATTTCAGACGGTTCTTTATTGGCAGCCGCTTTTTGTAAGTTTCAAAAACTTGAAGATATGTACAGCTTAGGTTTTTCACGCAGTAAAACTGATGGTTACAAGTTTAGTGTTAATGGTGAAAAAACAAAAAAGATTGCAGATATTGCTAGAATCTTACCAGTTCAGATTTTTACTCCACAAAGTAGCGACTTGATTTTAGGACCACCTTTAGGCAGAAGAAGATACATAGATTGGCTACTGTTTCACGTGGAACAAAAGTTTCAATATATAAATGCGAGATATCAAAATTGTTTGTCTCAGCGTAATGCATTGTTAAAACAGTTTGATTTTCGGGATGCAACTGTATTTTCAGAACAAGATGTATGGTGCGGTCAACTAGCCGATCTAGGAAATTCTATTACAGAGCTTAGGCAAACCCATATTATGCGCTTAAATGTTGAAATAAGTGCCTTATATCGCAAATTTTATCCTGAGATCGAAATAGTATTGAGGTATAATAAAGGCTGGGATAAGTCATTGACTCTTAAAGATTCGCTTACGACTAAGCTCGAACGTGATCTTTTTAGAGGAAGTACATCTGCTGGCCCACATAAGGCAGACTTGCAATTTATTGTAGACGGCAAAAATGCGGCTGAATATATGTCTCGTGGCCAATTGAGATTGCTAGTCTCGATACTTCTCTTAGCAGAAGTAAAAATACTTAAAGAGTTAATGGGAAAACCGAGCGTATTTTTAATCGATGATATATCCGCTGAATTAGACGAACAGACTAGAGAAAAGTTTTTAAAAGAAGTACTGCAGCAAGATACCCAAGTATTTGTGACAGCCATAGAAGAATCACAATTGTCATTTATACATAATTACAACAACAAGAAAGTGTTTCACGTGAAACAAAATCACGTATTTGAGGAGTAAGCATGTCTGAGCAAAGTTATGACTCGTCCAGTATTAAGGTACTTAAGGGCCTTGATGCAGTAAGAAAGCGTCCAGGAATGTACATTGGTGATACCGATGACGGTACCGGTCTGCATCACATGGTATTCGAGGTTGTTGACAACTCTATCGATGAAGCGCTCGCTGGCCATTGTTCTGAAATAGTCATAAAAATTCATTCAGATAATTCGGTTTCGGTTACTGATGATGGCAGAGGCATTCCAACAGAAATTCATGAAGAAGAGGGGATCTCGGCTGCTGAAGTTATTATGACTGTGTTGCACGCTGGCGGTAAATTTGACGACAACTCCTACAAGGTTTCGGGCGGCTTGCACGGAGTAGGCGTTTCAGTTGTAAATGCTTTATCTAAAAAGCTTACTCTTCTTATAAACAGAAATGGCGAACGTTTTGAGCAAGAGTATCAAGGTGGTGTACCTGTTGCTCCATTAGCTCCAACCGGTACAACCTCGAAAACGGGCACTACTATCCGTTTTTGGCCAAGTGAAGAAACATTCACAAACGTGACTTATCATTACGATATACTCGCAAAAAGAATTCGGGAATTATCATTCTTAAACTCTGGTGTTTCAATAACTCTCGAAGACGAACGCGACGGACGCAAGGATAATTTCCATTATGAAGGCGGTATTCGCGCTTTTGTAGAGTACTTGAATACCAACAAAAATGTTGTTCATGGTAAAGCTTTCTACTTTTCAACTGAGCGCGAGGATGGCGTAGCTGTCGATGTTGCTATGCAGTGGAATGACGGTTATTCTGAAAATATCTTTTGTTTTACCAACAACATTCCACAGCGCGATGGTGGAACTCACCTTGCCGGCTTCAGAGGTGCATTAACTCGCACGCTGAACAATTACATGGAGGCCGAAGGTTATAACAAAAAGAATAAAACAAATGCAAGTGGCGATGACGCGCGTGAGGGTTTGACCGCTATCGTATCGGTAAAAGTACCTGACCCTAAGTTTTCATCGCAAACTAAAGACAAGCTTGTTTCTTCAGAGGTAAAGTCTGCAGTTGAGCAAAGCATGGGCGAAAAACTGGTCGAGTTTTTACAAGAAAACCCAGCCGACGCTAAAGTAATTGTGAACAAAATCATCGATGCTGCAAGAG
>CAZXTD010000021.1:22830-40934 GCA_964643575.1 uncultured Glaciecola sp.
CTGCCAAGAAACAGATCCTGCACTATCTGAATTGTATATAGTGGAGGGTGATTCAGCGGGCGGTTCTGCTAAGCAAGGTCGTAATCGTAAAAACCAAGCAATATTGCCATTGAAAGGTAAGATTCTTAATGTAGAGAAAGCACGCTTTGATAAGATGTTGTCTTCACAAGAGGTTGCTACCTTAATTACTGCCTTAGGCTGCGGCATTGGGCGTGACGAATACGACCCAGATAAGCTCCGTTATCATAGTATTATCATCATGACCGATGCGGACGTGGATGGTTCTCACATTCGTACGCTGTTGCTTACATTCTTCTTCCGTCAAATGCCAGAAATGATAGAGCGCGGTCACATCTTCATTGCGCAGCCACCGCTGTATAAAATCAAAAAAGGCAAGCAAGAACAGTATCTTAAAGACGATGATGCTAAAAATGAGTTGCTTACTAGTATCGCGGTAGACAATGCTTCTTTACATGTCAGCCAAGATGCTCCAGCCATACAAGGTCTTGCACTTGAGAATATGGTGAAATTATTCCAAAGTACAATCACTATGATTGCGCGCATGCACAGAAGAATGCCTGAATCGTTGCTTACACAGCTTCTTTATTCTACTCCTATTACTCAGGATACACTAAAAGATAAGACTGCCTTAACCGCTATTGGTGAAGAGATTGTGGCCAAGTTAGCTGTTAGCGAAGATGATTCTCGTAGTTTCTTATTTGACGTAGAAATGACTGAAGATGGTGCAAATGAACTGGTTATTACCATGCGTCAACATGGCATCGACTACAACTATCTTATAAATGCCGATTTCATTAAGTCACCAGAATACGAAAAAATTCGCAAGCTAAACGAGACGATAAATGACCTGATGGAAGAGGGCGCGTATGTTAAGCGTGGCGAAAAAACAAACCCAGTTACTACATTTAAACAAGCACTAGATTGGCTAATGGCAGAAGCAAATCGCGGTCAATATATACAGCGCTATAAAGGATTGGGAGAAATGAATCCAAGCCAACTGTGGGAAACAACAATGGATCCTACGCAACGCAGAATGCTCCAAGTGACTATCGAAGATGCTATTAGTGCTGACCAGTTGTTTACTACCCTCATGGGCGATCATGTTGAGCCTCGTAGAGACTTTATTGAGTCAAATGCACTAAACGTGGAAAATTTAGATGTCTAAGTGATTGAATTAAAAAGAATATACCATTAAATGGTAGATTCATTTAATTTTAAGAAAGGTACTCTGTTGAGTACCTTTTTTTATTTGTATAAATGAACGTCTATGTTTACTCTAAAGGTGGGTCAAAAAAATTGTTAACGACTAATCAAAGGCGGAAACACCAGATGAAAATGTATATTAAAAGCGTATGTGTAGACGACCAATCTAAAGCCCTTTCATTCTATACCGACAAACTAGGATTTGTCGTCAAACATAATATTCCAATGGGAGAGCACAGTTGGATAACACTAGTCTCTTCTGAAGAGCCAGAGGGAGTTGAACTAGCATTAGAGCCCAACCAACATTCTGCGGTTAAAGAATTTCAATTAGCGATGAAAAAAGACAATATTCCATTCACCGCGTTTAGCGTTTCTAACCTAAATGATGAATACGAGCGCTTATCAAAGCTAGGTGTTAGGTTTTCCCAATTACCTACTGCTGCAGGTGAGGTCAAGATAGCAACTTTTGATGATACATGTGGTAACTTGATTCAACTAATCGAACTTTAGTCAGTCATCCGATTCAATTGTGTAGCACTTAAGCGCTTCATTGATGCAAATTTCATAGACACCTGGTTCAGACGTTAGCTGTAACCAGTCTTCGAGGGTGATTTGCTGACTATGCTGTCTGTTTATTGAAATAATTTCTTGTCCAACCGCGAACACTTTTGTCGCGGCGGCGCTTTTTGGCATGATATATTTGATAATAAAATTGCCGTTACTTAGTTTCCGTAATTCCAACCCTAACAAGTTGTAACGGCTGTGATAGAGACTATTATTAAACCCGTCTAATAAAACTCTTTCATTTGGATAGTCCAGAATCAATGAAAATTGTCGAAATAAGGCGCTGCCGACGTACCACATGTCATCTTCATCATCAGTTTTGCTTATATTTGTCCTTACATTTTTAAACACTGCATTGCTAAATTTAAGCTTATCTATAGTAGTGCGTTCTTTTAGTGACATACCGCTGAGACCAAAGTCTGCGCTTTGATATGACGCTTGGGAATTAATGATATCGTTATTCGTTAGATATGTGCCGTTAACATTTAGGTAGTTTCGTGAGCCTGTGTCTATAATGATATCTTTATTTACGATTTGATTATTGCCAAAGTCCATATCTGCGTTAACTAGAAAACGAGTAAAAGAAATTTTTGCATCAAGCACTATTGCATCGCCAGATACTGCGTAAGCCTCAGCACTTTTCGATAGAGATACTTGATTATTTGGCCTGTCAAATTTCCATATAAAGTGCCGTAAAACATCATAACCGATTATTCCATCGACAATAGCCTCTTCTGCAACCATATAATATGATGTTGTGGTAACAGGCATAAATGCGACACTAAAATCTTTTAAGTCGACTTTACCCAGCGAAAGCGATGCAACCTTCGTTTTAAATGCTGGACTCCTTTGTTCATCTCCTATACCACCTAAACTAAGGTCAAAGTCCGAAGTAAGAGCTAAAGCTCTCACTTTAGGCGTGTCGATTAAAAAGGTAAACGAAGCACCTGAATCAATAACCATTCGATAGCCGGCTACTCCATTAATACTAACGATAATTTGAGGTTTGTTTCCGAGATAATCAGTATCTAAAGCAACGATGGCTCTGTCGGTATTCCAGATAGGTATAATGTCATTATTAGCTTGAACCATTCTAAAGTAGTTGATTAAGCTGCAAGATTGGGTGCCAAGCACTAGAAAAGAGATTACGACTATTCTTAAAGTAATCATTTTGCTTCTTCCTGATAGCTTTTGATTTTATGCGTTATTCTAAGGAGGCTAATAGCGCTTACAAATTCTGCTTTCATAGCAGCCACAATTGCATGCATAAGTACCAAATTACGCTTTATAGGCCGTTCCTGTTGTATCATCTCTTTTAAGAGGTGCTCTGTATCATTAAAGCCTCTATCTTTGAATGTCATCAATAATCTGATGCTATTTTCTTCGTCTGTTACGTTTCTTATTTTTGGCTCTACGCCGAGTTGAACAAGCATTGCTTCAGCAGTTTTCCATACTGACCAAGGGTTTTGCCCAGTCACTAAACGACCGTCAACACTGATTTTTTCCATGTAATCGTATGTTTTGTTGACAATAGCGCCAGCCTCAATCAGTTCAGTTTCTAACAAAAATGGAAATAAAGACTTAGCCTCGGGTGTTAAGAAAAGCTCTTCTGAGTTAGTGAGTGCTGACACAGTCCGATTATCTAACAAATGTCTACCATTGCTAAGCTGCACGTTTAAAAGCGCAGCAGGGCCGTGACAAACCGCTCCGATAACACCATTGTTCTCGTAAACATCTTTTACTATCGAATGAATGTCTTCATTATCAGGAAAGTCGAACATTGTGCCTTTACCGCCAACGAAATAAATTGCGCTATATGTTTGGGCGTCGATGTCCGTAAGCTCTAAAGTGTTGTTCACTTTTGATTGCGCCTTTACATCGTTTAAGAACGCATAGTCAAAAGGTCCCATATCGTCGTTATCAATAACAACGGGTGGATTACCCCCCAATGGACTTGCAATATCGACCTCATATCCGTTTGCTTCAAACACGTAATAGGCACGGGCAAGTTCGGTTAATTCATAGCCTGTAGATTTGTCAGTGTTACCTAGCTTATCTGTACTAGTGACGACTGCGAGAATTTTTCCTCTACTGGCGGCTGGCATAGATAAATAAGCTAGGTCTTTCGTAGTCGTTTTAGCTAAGTCTCCGCTTGATGAGCTTTTGTCTATTAAGCTAATTAGCCCATAAAATGCGCCCCCAAAACTCAATACTATCGCCGTAATACCGACTATCCAGAATTTCCACGTCTTATAAAGTGGATTGCTTGTTGAATGTATTTTTGAATTAGACTCAGACGTAACTGTTGAGGACATGATTTTTCTTACCCGTTCGATTGCTCTTATTAACTAACAATAAAACGTGGGCGGTAAAGAGCCGGTAAAGAAAAGCGTAGTTTTAATTGAGCATCGAGCGCATCAACGTTGTCCGATAATATTTGTGAGATGATTCGAACGTAATCGTCCAATTCATTCGCTTGGCTAAGCGTTTTGTCATGACGTTGCCTAAGCCGGTAGAGGGTGTTCGTCTTTCCATGACTTTTACGCTAGTTTTGTTTATTGCATGTGTTGAGGCATTATCAAAAGGTGGAGAATCAAAAAGGGTGTTCTGGACAACAAGTTCACCTTTATCAAATGAAAACCAAACAGAACAAGGCGCTGCGTGTTTAATGACATTGTCTATACAGCTCTTTAAAATTAGGCAAAGAATATCTGAATTAGCATAAACAATTTGGCCATCATCAACCGATATGTTTGCTGTAACGTTTGAAAGTTCGAGTTGATTTAAAGTATCAAGAATCGTTTGCTCAATAAGAGGCCTCAACAATATATTTTCACTTTTAACTGATTGTTTACGCGCAAGCAATAGCAGCGTGTCTACGGTAAATTGCATGTTTTTTGAAGCGGGTAACAAGTCATCGTAGTCAGAAGGCTTCCATCCTCGTTGGTCTATCAACGATAACGCATTTTGAAAAACAGTGAGAGGTGTCCTCAGCTCATGACTCACGTCACGCGTAAAAGCAGATTCTCGTAACAACGCTTCTTGTAAGTTCTTAAACGCCAAGTTAATGGTATTACTCACATATTCAAGTTCATTATTTGTTTTTACCACCTCGGATGCGCCAAATTGTTTATCATTCATCAATTTGACGTGTTCAGCTAATTTTTCAAGTGGGCTAACGGTAAGATTTGCGAGTTTATAAGCTTGGAAGATGGCGAGCGTAATACCGACAATACTTACCACTATTACCAAGGCCATGATATCACTGCTGAGCTGCGACACCGCCAATATACTACCAACTTGTGCTAGCAAGTATGCTTGATTATTCTTAACGTTTTTAGCACTGAGATTTAGACTAAATTTTTTGATGTGATAGTGCAAAGGACCATCGACGAAAATTTCGCCCTCACTAAAAACTTCATTAGTATTTGGCGGAAGGCTTGCTTGCAAATCTTCATGGGTGCTGTAATAGGTGACAAAAGGTAACAGTGGTTTTGGAAGGCGATTGTATTTTGAATGGTGTGATTGTGCGTGTTCGACTTCAAGGTGTAGCAGTTGAGCAATCACTTCGTCTTCAACGATAAAGGCAACTGTTATGATTAACAGAGTGAAAATAGAAGATACGATGAGTGCAAATCCACAAAACCTTTTTATTGCAACTCTCCGTAAGCTGATATCCTGTTGCATGTTAAGCCTCTTGTCTTGCCTGAATTTCGATACGATATCCTAAATGCATAACAGTAGTGATGCGCAGTGAATGCGTATGTTTATTTAAAGTTTGTCGAAGCCCGTATATATGCGCTTTAAGTGCATCAGTATCCGGTGGTATGTCGCCCCAAATACTGTTGATTAGAGCTGAGCGGCTTACCGGCTGCGGATAATGTGTTGCTAAAACCAACAAAATTTTAGAGCCAATGGGTGTTAAAGATAAAGGCATGTTATTAAGAGAAAACTGAGATGAATTGAGTTCTATTTCAAGCTCTGCAATGTTTAATATGTTTTGTTTATGTAAGTGATGACGACGCGCCAACGCTTTGCATCGCATAATAAGCTCGCGTAGGTTAAAGGGTTTTGTTAAGTAATCATCCGCACCTTTCGCAAAGCCTTCTATTTTGTCGTCTACAGCGTCTCTCGCGGTTAGCATTATAATGGGCACACTCACCTTTGAATGCTGCTTTATTTTTTGGCAAACCTTAACACCGTCGATATCGGGTAAGCCTAAATCAAGAATAATCACATCGTAAGTATTGCTTTGAGCAAGTGATAAAGCCGTTTTGCCGTTATGTGCAAAGTCTACCTCCCACCTGTGAGCATCAAAGAACTCAGAGATTTGCTCAGCAATAGTCATATTGTCTTCAACGAGAAGCGCAAGTTGTTTTTTCAAAGCAAATACCTTTTTAGCCGGCATACAGGTTATCTCAAATTAGGTAAAGGAAGGGTAAAATTTTCAATGAAAAATGGCTTTTTCGTTTGCAAGTTAAGAGTGGAACTCATAAAAACGGTGAAAACATAAGAATGTTCAGACTTATCATAATGTTAATTAAACGTTAAAAAATCCATTATTGATATTGAGAATACTGACTGCTATCAATAAGGAATATACAAAATGCTTTGTGACAATGCCAAAACTGCACAAACCGTTATCGGTCGACTTGTGAAAAAGACTTCGCTAGTAGCCTTTGGTCTGTCGCTAGTAGCAATTCAGGTGATCGCACAAACAGGCCCATTAGATACGCCAACATCTCCTGGAGGTGGCGATCTTAACCCTGGCGTCTATACACACCCCGAATCTATTGAAGCTTTCCAAGATATGAAAATAGGCCTAAGTGTTCATTGGGGGCCGAGCAGTTTAGGGGGTAAGGAAATATCTTGGTCGCGCGGCGAGTCAATTCCTAGAGAGGCATACGATAATTTTTACAAAGAATTTAACCCCGTTAATTTTAATGCCCAAAGCTGGATGGAGCTAATGGAAGAGGGCGGCATGAAATACATTATGTTGACCTCAAAACATCACGATGGTTTTGCTTTATGGGATTCTGCCTATTCAGAATACGACATGGCCAATACCCCTTCTAAACGCAACATAGTGGCTGAAATAGTTGAGGCTGCAAAGGCAAATGATATCGTTTTTGGTAGCTACTTCTCAATTATTGATTGGTATCACCCCGACTACACGCCATATGACCATGGTGGTCCGGGCCCTTTATACGCGACAGACGAAAAAACGCCCGACTTTGAACGCTACCGCATGTTTATGAAAAAACAGTTGCACGAACTTGTGATTGATTACGGTGCCGAAATTATTCAATTAGACGGCGAGTGGGACCCAACATGGAATCACGATTTAGGCAGCCATTTGTACGCTTATTTGCGTTTACTTAATCCAAAAGTACTGGTGAACAACCGCACCGACGTGGGCAGAGAACACTTGTCGCCTAAAACAAATATGTGGGACTGGACTCGCTACGCGGGTGACTTTGATGAACGTGAACGCATGGTTGATTGGATTCAAAAAGAAAGCCACGTCTTTGGGCGCAGCGTAAACCCTTGGCAAGCTTGGGTGACCATTGATCAAGCGCAGTGGTCTTACAATAAATCGCCTCGCTTGCTCACAAGTGACGAGGTTATTATTGACCTTGCCAAAACTATAGGTGACGGCGGTAACTACTTAATCAATTTGGGTCCTAAACCCGATGGTACTTTTGATGATGTACAAGTTGAGATTATTCGTACAATGGGTAAGTGGGTAAAAGCACACGCCAAAGGCGTTTACGGCACTCGAGCAGGCCCTTTTGTGTCTGAGGGTAAGTACACGAGCACGCAAAAGGACGGCGTCACTTACTTATTTGTGTTTAAAACTCAAACCCAAGAACTTAGCATAGAGGTCGGTTCTAAAAAAATCAGTAGCATCGTCGATAATAGCGGTAATGATGTACCTTTCACTCAATCAGATAAAACTGTAGAGCTTGTATTACCAAAGGCTTCAAATGAAGTGCCAGTACAAATGTTTAAACTGCTAAGTAATTAAAAATTACGAAGCTTACTCTGCCTTTAATGCTCAAAGCCATACTAGCTGATTTATCGAAATCGGCTTTTTTCATTGATTAAATAGCGTTATATGCACAATCCAACAAACGATCGGTTTTGCCTATGATTGAGTAAAAACCTAGTGATTACTCATTAGAATTAAAACGTAAAAGGCAAAAAATGACAAAGACCATTGTTTGGTTCCGACAAGACCTTCGCATAAAAGACCACCCTGCGCTAAAAGCGGCCGCAGATAACGGCGAGGTGATTCCGGTATATATTCTTGACGATAACGCACCTGATAAAGCCGATTTGGGAGGCGCATCTCGTTGGTGGTTACACCATGCATTAAACGACCTTGCTGAGTCTCTTGAGAACAAACTCATTGTTAAACACGGTGATGCGCAGTCTATCCTCACAGACCTTGCTAAACAGTACGGTGCGACGCATATTTTATGGCACAGAATGTATGAGCCTTGGGCGCGTGAGCGCGACGGTGAAATTAAAAAACACTTCAAAGATTCTGGTGTTGTAGCGAAAAGCTTAAATGGTTCTTTGTTATGGGAGCCTTGGGAAGTATTAAAAAAGGATGGTACGCCTTACAAAGTATATACGCCTTACTACCGTAATGGCTGCTTATCGCAAGCTGACCCCAGATTTCCTCTAGATAAGCCCAGCATTACTTACGTTGATAATTTACCGGCCAATGCAAAAGAAGAAATTGACCAGCTTAACTTGCTCCCCGATATTCCTTGGGACACCCACATGCGAGAGTATTGGACAATAAGTGAACGAGCTGCAGGCAGCAAGCTACAATGGTTTATCAACAATGCAATTACCGAATATAAAGACGACAGGAATATTCCATCGGTAAGAGGCACTTCGCAGTTGTCGCCCTATTTGCATTTTGGTCAAATATCGCCCAATCAAATATGGTACGCGATTAAAGAAGCTTTTCATGGCAATACGTCTGGCGCAGGCGTTGATACTTATTTGAGTGAAATTGGTTGGCGAGAGTTTTCTTACTATCTTTTATATCACTTTGACGACATTCAAAAATGTAACTTCAACAGAAAGTTTGATAAATTTCCTTGGCGTACCTCTGCAAGCGATCTTAAAGCATGGCATAAGGGAAAAACGGGTATTCCTATTGTTGATGCAGGCATGCGCGAGCTTTATCAAACCGGCTATATGCACAATAGAGTTCGCATGATTGTGGGGTCGTTTTTGGTCAAGAATCTGCTTATTGACTGGCGTGAAGGCGAGCGATGGTTTTGGGATTGCCTCGTCGACGCTGATACCGCGAGTAATTCAGCGGGTTGGCAATGGGTCGCGGGTTCAGGTGCCGATGCCTCACCATACTTCCGTGTGTTTAACCCAATATTACAAGGTGAAAAGTTTGACAAAGAAGGTGAGTACGTAAAAAAATATTGCCCTGAATTATCTGACTTACCTAAAAAATACATCCATAAGCCATGGGAAGCAAACGCCGATATTCTTAAACAAGCCAATATTCATTTAGGAGAGGAATACCCCAAACCTTTGGTCGACTTAAAAGAATCTCGTAAAAGAGCGTTAGATGCTTTTGCAGAAATTAAAGGCGGCTAGCCTCGCGTCATCCGATGCCAAAGTCAATTTCTAATAATAGACTTTGGCATAAAATTCATTTTCTCTAATAGGATGTTAGATAAAGCAGTTATTTCACTAGGTACTTTTGGGTTCTTAAATTGTCTTCTCCCCTTATTAAACGCAGTTTGCTGCCGATAATAAACAAAGGGCAAGTTCTTCTAAACTGTTTCACTATTAAGAAACTCAGGGCAGAAAATGCCACTCTTGTACTTTCATAACAACGTGAAAAATTAGTTAGAATGATTTAATGCAAAAACAAAAAGCCGAGAACGCTTACCTACATTTTGCTTTTGTTGCTACCGCTATAATGAATCTTGTTTTTATAGCGGCCTTTGTTGTTCATGGCCTATCTGATTTAGCACTCATCAGTCTTGCCAGCTTACTTTCATCCTTTACCAGTATTTATCTGTTATCTCAGCAAAAAATCCGCTTTTCAATAATGTTGAATGCCACGGTTTTTTACGGCAATTTGTGGGTAATCACATTTTTTATAGGTAGAGACTATGGGCTTGAGATGCTCTTTTGGGCAATCGCCTATCTGGTTGCTACTAACATCAACATTAACTTTAAACTTGCCGTTTGGTTTTGTATTTTTATTGTAACCACTAATGCGATTTTGGTTATATTCACGCCTAGCGAACCGAGTATTGTACTTTATCCTGACCACGCTTATTTATATTTTACTGCTTTTACAATAATTGCTGGCGTAGTCTTGATTACCGGGCTGATAACTTTAAAAACCGTTTATATTGGCCTTGAAACGCGCTTAAACAAACTCGCTAATTTTGATGCTTTAACCGGTTTGCACAATCGTCGGTTTTTTTACACTTATCTTGAATTACAAAAAACGATCGCTAAACGCGAAAAAACACCTATATGTATTGCGCTAGGAGATATCGATAAATTCAAATCAATTAACGATACGCTTGGGCATGACGCCGGCGATTTAGTCTTGCAGTCTATTGCTACCCTCGCTAATTCGTCTTTGTCTGATGGTGCCGAAATGTGCCGCTGGGGTGGTGAAGAGTTTTTGTTTTTCTTTGCTAATACAAATTTGGACGCAGCGCATCTAAAAGCAAATTCCTTGCGAGAATCTATTGCCAAACAAAGCATTATTGAGCGTCCGGTTACCATGAGTTTCGGCTTGGTAGAAGTAGGCGCGAAAGAGAGTATCGATCAAGCAATTAAACGCGCCGATATTTTACTGTACGAAGCAAAAAACTTGGGTAGAAACTATGTCCAAGTCTAGTCATATCATTCCAAACCATAACAGCTTCACCGCAAAGCTTATTCGCTTTTTTACAGTGCCTCCCGACTGCATCAAACAGAATCAAGCGTCAGAATACTTTGGCATTTTCATCGCTTGTTTTTGTGCCTATGGCGTCAATATTGTTTTGCCACTCGGGTTTATTTTTGAGGGGCTCTATGGCTTAGCTGCTGTCAGTATTATTTCGGTAGCTATGTGGACTGCGGCATTAATCCTAACTCGCAAAGGAAACTTTGAAGCTGCGCTCATTATTGGCACCATTGAAATCATTCAACATGTTCTTATTGTGGTGTGGGTAATAGGTACAGCTTATGGCATGCAAGTATTTATTTGGGCTGCGGTTTGTTACACCGCCATTAATCCCGGTGCAGGGCAGCGCAATGCTATCGTTTTAAGTTCGTTAAGCTTGGCAAGTTTAGTGGCAATTACTTATGTCTTTCCACCCACTACCGACGTAAAACCATATAAAGACTACATCGACTTTATTTATGTGGGTTTTACCGTTATAGCGTCTTTACCAACAATGATTGTTCTAATGGTAGTTAAGTCAGTGCTTATCAGAAAACGTAAAAAGCTGGCCAGGTTGGCCAATAAAGATCTTCTTACCGGGCTCTATAATCGCAGATTTTTTTATGATTTTCTCGAATCACGAATACGACATTTTGAAAAAAAAGGCGAGCCCTTTACCTTAGCGATGGTCGATATTGATCATTTTAAAGCAGTTAATGATAGCTATGGTCATGATATAGGCGACCAAGTATTAGTAGACGTATCTAAGTTACTGAAAGGGGCTTTGCGTGAAAGCGATAGCATTGCTCGTTGGGGCGGCGAAGAGTTTTTATTGATACTTAGAAAATGCGATACACCGCATTGCTCAAATACGCTTACCCGAATTATGGATACACTCAAAGCTAATAAAGTATCGCTCAAGTCGCTCAGCATTACCGCAAGTGTCGGTGCTGCTGAGGCAACAAGCGGTGAAACTATCGACCAGCTAATTAAGCGAGCGGATGTTGCTTTATACCAAGCTAAAAAAGACGGTCGCGATAGAGTCGTGATTGCTTAATCTAAGTTGACTATTAAACCCTCATCTGCAGGAATCTTACCGTCGCAAAGCGCAGGGAATATTTCAGCCATACCTTCTAAACCAATTATTTCTTTGGTTTTAAGCCATTCACGGCTTTTGGTAATTGTCATGCTCATATATTCACGGCTTTTTGCGTCAAAGCCTTGCGGGCCCCAATCTTTAAGCCGTTTTTGTATTTGTGAAGGCGCAAAAAACATCTGACTACGGTCTCTTATAAAATCGGGGCCCATGTTGCTCTGATGCCAGTGCGTGACGCCCACATTTGAGCAAAACTGCATATTATCCCCAAGGTGTTTATGTAAGGTGTTTAACACTACGCCATTGCCCGACATATCAACAATTACTGTTGGTTTGCTGGCATCAATTTGAGTAATCTGCTCATACGATAACGCTTCATCATACACTTTGAGGTTTTTTACCATCTCTAGGTTATGGGTCGACGTAAGGCCTATTTGTGTAGGGGCGTTATTGTCTGCAGCAATACCGTAAGCTAAACCGGTACTGGTTTTACTCGATGCACTGATGATGATAATTTGTTCAGCCTTGAACCAATCATTGTCTTGAAAATAATCATACAAAACAAATGCAGTAATATGCAGTGGGTACAGCAACATACGGTCGTTTTCAGTGTTAGCGTTGTAGCCAGGCTCGTGTTCTACGCGTCTATACATGTTATAACCCGCAGGCAAATGGCTGCGATGGGGGCTGGCGTCGACCCAACTTGTTTCACTTAATTTGCTGGGCGTCATAATAAAATGCGAGGCGGGTGGAAAGTAACCAAATAATCGTTCCCCAACCGGAATGTGAGGATGTTTACTTGCGACAATTTCTGCAAAACCCCAAACAGGCAGCACACCCCACTCATCAACATCGTCACCGGGTTGTTCAACGGGCGGGAAAAACTGCCAATAGCCAATTTTTTCACCTACCACAGCGTAGGTCACATTATTTGCTGTCAGTGCAAATTTGTGAATTTTTACCAGTACTTGTTGGTCGACAAGGTTCGATTCTGATAGGCTTTGCTCAACAATACGCGTTTTGCTGTAGTTGGCTTTGTTTAATTGTAATTGGCTCATGTTTATTCCCTCAATGATTTTACATAGGAAAACATGGAGCGCTTTATCAAGTCAAATTACCCAAAGTAAGGCGGCCGTATAATAAGTGATTATATTGTTATTCAATAAATGCGAGGAAGTAAGTAAATGCCAGGTGAAACCAACCTTTCTGCCCTGATTAAATCTATGGATCCTGTATTGCTTGAGGGTAACTTTGTATTTGCCAGCATCCCGTATACCGAACAAGAAATGCTTGGCATGCTATTTTCTTCTAATACACTACCGATGGGCACATTTACCGAAAACGAAGGCTACTCGGTGATACTTAAAGAGCAACAGGCAACCAAGATGGGCCTGTCATTTGATGGCCTATTTGCTTGCATCACGCTGAATATCCACTCGAGCCTAGACGCTGTAGGCTTAACTGCGGCTATCGCCACTTGTTTGAGTGAGCATAATATCAGTGCAAACGTGGTTGCGGCGTATTTTCATGACCACGTATTTATAGCGAAGCAAGATGCATCAAGGGCCTTACTAGCCCTACAAGCACTCAGCGCCCAAGCCTTATAAAATCGTTAGCCTTGTGCAATACTATTTCCTTCTCCCCACAAATGTTGGTGTGAAGGTGACATAGTGCCATGTTTAAACACAAAGCCATTTTTACGGTCTTTGGCGACTAATACCGGCCCATCTAAGTCTATGTAGTCTGCTTGGTCTGCCAACAGGTAAATGGGTGCCATAGCTAAACTTGAGGCCACCATACAGCCTAACATTACCTGCATATTGTGCGCCTTTGCTTGTTTTAGTACTTCAAGCGCTTCACTTAATCCTCCCGTTTTGTCGAGCTTGATATTAAGCGCTTGATACTTTTTTGAGAGCGCTGCGACTTTGTCGCTACCATGGCACGACTCGTCGGCACAAAGTGTAATAGGCGACTTAAACGTGAGCAAAGCATCATCGTCACTTGCTGGTAACGGTTGCTCTATTAGTACCACATTGAGTTGTTTTAATTGTTGTGCACAACTTTCAAGTGTTTGTATATCCCAAGCTTCGTTAGCATCCACAATAAACTTAACGTTTGGGCATGCGGCATGAATACTTTGCATTTTTTGCACAACATCTTCTTTGTCTAATTTCACTTTTAACAACGGCAAGTGAGCCAACTTCGCAGCAGACCTTTGCATCAGGTCGATACTATCAATGCTGAGCGTTTGTGCGCTAGTTGCGCGCTTAGGTAGCGGCATATCAATCAAGCTAGACACACTGCTTTGTTCTAGCTTTGCAAGTAAGTCCCAACAAGCGCAATCAATAAGGTTTCTGGCTGACCCAAGTTTTAGGTTTGTAAGATGTTTGTTCATCACAGACTTGATAAGGTGAGCGCTTTTTATACCTTGCTCTGTGTTAAATAGAATTGAAGAATAACTATTCTTGTTTTGGTTTTGAGCGTGAGGACGACGTTCAGACTCTATATCAATCGAACTTTCAAGTTGGTTTATTGACTTGGCTAAGTGGAATGCGAAGTCGTTAAGCTCTTTACTCACTGATTCAAGCGATTCATTGTAGCGAGCATAGGGAACAGCTTCTGACCAACCCGTTGCAGTTTGTGAACCGTTCGATAACTGTAGTTCTAGCACTAATACGTGCGCGTGCGTCTTCGCACCGCGAGCGATACGAAAAACTTCAGCAAGCTCGAACGACTTAGGATAGCAAGTAAATGTCAGTTTCATTGAAAGAAAAGCCGATATGTTCTGGTCTTATTTTATACAAACCATAGCGTATTTGGTTTGTGTGAGTTAGGGAGGGAGCGGGCCGTCAGTTTGTACGGGTTGTTCATACTACCACATGCATTTGGAACTGTTGCATGAGATGGCCCGCGACCCTCTTTACTTCTATCTCTTGTGTATACTTTTTAAACCCTGCTTTTGTTTAGTCTATTCTAACGATGAGTAATTCTGGCTCGTCGTTATCAGATACATCAAGCACAAATCGATAATTACCGGTTTCGTTTGGCGTAAACTGTAAGTTGAGAGAGTCAGCTTCACAATTAAGTTCGACAGCATCGTCTAATTCGAGTGGTGAATCAGCATATTGACTGCCGCAGTTGAGTTCCATTGTCCAATTTGCGTCGGCCACTTTAAAGTCATAAGGTTGGCCATCGGCAATTAATTCAAAACTTGCCGCATAAGTATCTGCGCTTATTGGCATTAACTTAAAACCTTCGCTCGCTTCCCACCAGTTAAATACTCCGCGCAAATACATATTGGAATAGTCTTTGTCGGGAACCGGGCTAAAGAAGTCTTTTGGCATCGAACTCGCGCAACCGGCGAGTATCGGTATAACTGTGATTGCCACAAAGGCCTTTATTATTGTTTTAGCTTGCATCTGTTTTTTCACGTTTTGCCAATTAAAAATTCAAAACCGAAATATCGGCGACCGATAAAAATAACTTACGTACATGCGATACTAGGGCAATACGGTTGTTTTTAAGCGCTTCATCGTCAGCCATTATCATTACCTTATCAAAAAATGCGTCTAATGCATCTTTTAATGAAGATAACTGACTCAGCACTGCGGCGTAGTTATTTTCATTTGCTAAAGCAGGAACGTGCTCTTCGACATTTGAATACGCTTCAAACAAAGCAAGTTCCTCTGCTTGGCTAAGCAGACTCTTGTCGATATTCGCAACAGAATCTATGCTGATGTTGTTCTTTGCTAGTATGTTTGCTACTCGTTTATTGGCCTTGACTAAGCTTTCTGCACTGCTCGTTTGTGCAAATTCGGCTACTGCAATTACGCGTTGGTTAATATCACTTAAAGAATGAGCTTGGTCACATTCTAAAACGGCTGCAACAACATCGCCGCTGATATCTTTGTCGGCGTAGAAGGGCTTTAAACGGTCGATTAAGAAAGATACAACTTGCGCTTGTACTTTTTTATTCGATAGTTTGTCGCCAAACAAAGCTGCCACTGCACTTACAATGTCGCTAAGTTTTACGTCGGCTTTAAAAGCAACCAAAATACGTAAAATACCAATGGCGCTGCGGCGCAATGCAAAGGGATCTTTATCGCCTTTTGGTAGTTTGTTGATACCAAAAATACCGACCAATGTATCGAGTTTTTCAGCTAAAGAAACTAACATACCGGCCATTGTGGTGGGTAGCTCGTCGCCCGCAAATCGAGGTAAATACTGTTCTTTAATCGCTAGAGCGACTGCTTCGTTTTCACCGTCTTTGAGTGCATAGTGGTAGCCCATTACGCCTTGAACACTCGGAAATTCCATTACCATATTGCTTACAAGGTCGGCTTTTGCCAAAAATGCAGCGCGCGCGGCATCGCTTTTATCTTGAGTACTCGCGTTTATGAGCTCACCAATAATTTGCGTAATCTTGCTCACTCGCTCAGACTTTTCAGCAACAGTGCCGAGTTCTTTCTGAAATAAAATACTACTTAGTTTAGTGGTTTTATCAGCTAGGCTGGTTTTTTGATCGGTTTCAAAAAAGAACTTCGCGTCGGCAAGGCGAGGGCGAATGACCTTTTCGTTTCCTGAAACAATTTGGCTTGGATCTTTACTTTCAATGTTACTTACAAATAAGAAAGTCGACACTAGATCGCCTGCTTCACTTAGCAAAGGCACGTATTTTTGGTCGTCTTTCATTGTGTAAATTAGTGCCTCTTTAGGCACGCTTAAAAATTCTTCCTCAAATTTAGCTTTTAGTACGACGGGCCACTCTACCAAAGACGATATTTCTTCAAGTAGTTCGGTGTTGTAGTCGGGCACCAAAGATAGAGCAGAGGCTTTAGCAATAAGTTGTTCTTCTATAGCTTGCATACGCGAGGCATAGTCGACCAATACATATTGAGATTTCATGGTATCTACGTAATTGTCTGCATGCGCTAAGGTGAGGCGATGGTCACCATGGAATCGGTGCCCAGATACTTGGTTTGACGCGGTTAAACCTAATAGCTCAACGTTGATGACTTCTGTTCCAAATAAAACGCATAGGGTGTGAGCGGGTCGAATAAATTCGCTTGTTGAGTTACCCCAACGCATAGGTTTTGGAATAGGCAGTTGCTTAATAGTACGTTCAAGTGCGCCTTGCAATTGACTGTCGAGGCTTTGCCCCGGCACGGCAGCCTTATGCAGTAGCCATTCACCTTTATCGGTCACTAAACGCTCGGCTTGCTCTATGCTAATACCATTGCCGCGTGCCCAACCTAAAGCGGCTTTGGTCGGCTCGCCATTGGCATCAAACGCTTGGGCAACAGCAGGCCCGCGTTTATCAACCACTTTATCGGCTTGTTTACGCTCACATTGCACAAATGCCACTGCTAATCTGCGCGGTGCGCCAAAAGTAATGAATTCTTGATAGTTAAAACCCAGCTTGTCTAGCTCTGAGGCGAGGCCTTGGGCAAAACTTGCTGATAGCGCTTTAAGTGATTTGGGCGGCAGTTCTTCGGTGCCTAGTTCAACAAGTAATGTTTGTTTGTCGAGATTTTGTGTGCTCATTATGCTTTTTCCTCGACGGCTGCTTGGGTATTGCAAAGCGGAAAACCTAAAGCTTCGCGAGAATCGTAATACATTTGTGCACAGGCTTTTGACAGTGTGCGTACACGTAAAATATAGCCTTGGCGTTCGGTTACCGAAATAGCTTGGCGCGCATCTAACAAGTTAAATACATGAGACGCTTTCATAACATGTTCGTATGCTGGCAAAGGCAGTTGCGCTTCAATTAAGTTCTGGCATACGCGCTCGTATTCATCAAAGCTAGCGAACAAAAACTCAACGTTGGCGTGTTCAAAATTGTAAGCAGATTGTTCTTTTTCGTTTTGTAAAAACACATCACCATAAGTCACTTTGCCATGAGGGCCATTGGTCCAGACCAAATCGTAAATACTATCGACACCTTGCATATACATAGCGAGACGCTCGAGGCCATAAGTGATTTCACCGGTAACAGGCTTACATTCGAGGCCGCCCACTTGCTGGAAATAAGTAAACTGAGTCACTTCCATGCCGTTTAGCCAAATCTCCCATCCTAGTCCCCATGCGCCTAGTGTTGGAGATTCCCAGTTATCTTCAACAAAGCGTATGTCGTGCACTAGAGGGTCAAAACCAAGCATTTTCAATGAACCTAAGTACAATTCTTGGATGTTGTCCGGTGAAGGCTTTAACATGACCTGAAATTGGTAGTAGTGCTGCAAACGGTTTGGGTTTTCGCCGTAGCGGCCGTCGGTGGGGCGCCTGCAGGGT
>CAZXTD010000022.1:0-33299 GCA_964643575.1 uncultured Glaciecola sp.
TCTAAAAATTTACGATCGTTAGCTTCCATCATATTAAGCTTGTTTTCGTTAATTAGCATGGTTTGCTTTTTTTGCCATTCGCTGAAAGCTTCTTGCGATATATTATCAAATATACGCTTGCCCACTTCGCCTGGGTATAGCTGAAACGCTAGCCCTGGGGCTTCTTTTTTTAGATGTTCGCACATTACCATTCGGGTCATAATATTTACTGCCTTTACATTGTTTGTTCTATTTGTTTAAGAATTTTAATTGTTGGCGTGGCTAGCCCAACTTCAGATGGCGACTGTACGGCATACCACAATTGCTCGGCCTCATTAACCTGATTTTTCAGGTGAGATGGCATTCCCTTTAGTTCAATAAGTATGGGCGTAATCGCTAAATGAAAGTGGCTGAATGTATGCGTAAACTCATTTAAATGATGAAGCTCATACTCAGCATCTCCAGTTAAAGAAAGTATAGTCGATTCTTGCTCGTTTTCAGTGCTTTCTTGCATACCAAACAAACCGCCCCAAATACCGCTGGGTGGTCGCTTTTTGAGAAGCACACTGCCTTGGTAAAAAGGAACGAGCATAATAGTTTGTTTGGTCGGAATTTGTTTTTTAGGCTTTTTATGCGGGAATTCGGATTGCCGGCCTTGGGCATATGCCAAGCATTCGTGCATAACGGGGCAAGTTTCGCACTTTGGCTTTGAGCGCGTACACATGGTTGCGCCTAAGTCCATTATCGCTTGTGTGTAATCAGCAAAGCGGGTTTGCGGGGCTAGGCTTTGTGCTAGGGCCCACATGCCATCTTCTACCTTTTTATTGCCCGGCCATCCTTCTACCGCAAAATAGCGGCCCAGTACTCGTTTTACGTTACCGTCGAGTATGACTTGCGCTTGGTTTTCTGCTATCGACAAAATAGCGGCTGCGGTGGAGCGCCCTATTCCGGGTAAGCTAATAACCTCTTCCATACTTGTTGGAAATTTTCCAGCAAAATCATCACGCACTTGTTGAGCTGCTTTGTGTAAGTTGCGTGCTCGCGCGTAATAACCAAGGCCGGTCCATAAATGTAGCACTTCGTCTTGGGGTGCGTCTGCTAATGCAATTACGTCTGGGAATTTCTGCATAAAGCGTTCGTAGTAGCCAATAACGGTGGCAACTTGGGTTTGTTGCAGCATTATTTCTGACACCCAGACTCGATATGGCGTTTTGTTTTTTTGCCATGGGAGGTCTTTGCGGCCGTGGTCGTCAAACCATGCGAGGAGCCGTTCGCTGAAGACGTATTGGTTTTTTGCTTTCGGCATTTCTTAAATTGCTACTTTGAACGTTGGTTTAATCAATGAGGTAATGATACTTGTAAATTTTGGTGAAAGACCAGTTTCTTGTCGCTTTAAATTTATAGGGGGGCTTGCGATAGATATTGTCTGAGGTTGTTTTGGGTGATCTGAGCCTGCGCGGAGATGGCAGAGAGGCCAACGAAACTTATTATCCCATTGCAATTGTGTCTGGTAACCGGATAATGCGCGTATCGTTTTTAGTATCAAGAAAGTATCAATATGCGTGGTTTTAAAACCCAAGAAGAAGCCAGAGCGGCAGGTGTTTATATTAGTGAAGTGAAAAGCTTTGTGAAACGTGAAGGCCGCTTGACTAATGCTCAAGCCAAAGCAATCGAAGAAAACTGGGAAAGCATGGGTTTAAATACCGACCAAGGTTTGCTGGCGCTCGATGAGGTATTTAACCGTTCAGCTAAACGCGTTTTGGAAATTGGCTTTGGTATGGGCAAGTCTTTAGTAGAGATGGCGCAAGCCGACCCAAGCACCGACTTTATTGGTATTGAAGTACACAAACCTGGTGTAGGCGCTTGTTTAGCCCTAGCCAGCGAAGCTCGAATTACCAACTTAAGAGTATTTGAGCACGATGCTGTAGAAGTATTAAAGCTCAACATTGCTGATGAAAGCCTAGACCGTTTGCAGTTGTTTTTTCCCGATCCGTGGCATAAAAAGCGCCATCACAAACGCCGTATTGTGCAAAGCGATTTTGTGCAAAAAATCAGAAGCAAACTCAAAATAGGCGGCGAGTTCCATATGGCGACCGACTGGGAGCCATACGCTGAGCATATGCTCGAAGTCATGAATAAAGCACAAGGCTTTACTAATACATCGCCTACTCACGATTTTGTTGAGCGCCCTGGATATCGTCCTATTACTAAATTTGAAGTACGCGGTCAAAAGCTTGGTCATGGTGTGTGGGATATTATCTTTAAGCGAGAAGCCTAGTGTTATCTCTTCCTAGCCAATTATTGCTGCGTAATGCAGAGCACTTTGAAGATGGGTCGTGGGCGTTTATTAACCCGACCGAGTCTGGTGTTTTTGAGCAAATCGATAACCCAAAGCTAATCGGCCTGCATCAGTTTTATGATGCCTATACCGATTGCAAAAAGCTTGAAAGCTCGCGCAATCAAGCGCAGTATTTTTCGGCTTCTTTCAGCATAGCCGATATTAACGGTGACCTGCTCGACGGCATTGTCATTTATCTTCCAAAATCAAAACAACAGCTCTCAATGCTGCTCGACAACGCCGCCAGTTTACTGAAACAAGATGGCGTATTATTGGTAGTAGGCGAAAACAAATCAGGCATCAAAAGCGTCTCTAAAATGCTTGAAAAATACGGTAACCAAGTCAATAAAATAGACAGCGCTAAACATTGCGGATTGTATGCAGTAACCGTTACTGAAATCCAAGCTGCTTTTGATATCGACAAGCTCAGTATTGAGCGCACATACTGCATAAATGACCAAGATGTTAAGGTTGTGTCCTTACCCGGCGTATTTGGCCATAAACAGCTCGACCCTGCCACCGAGCTGCTACTAAACCAATATAGCAAAAGCGACTTGAGCGAAATGAAAGGTGAATTTTACGACTTTGCCTGCGGTACTGGCATAATATCAGCATACTTTGGCTTGGCTGCGAACAAGTATAAAAACAGCATTAAAATAAGCATGAGTGACGTTTCGGCACTTGCCATTTATTGCGCAAAGAAAACCATGCAAGCAAATGACTTAAGCGCCAATATTGTGGCCGCAGACGGCGTTATAGAACATAACAAACGTTTTGACATTATAGTATCAAACCCACCGTTTCATACTGGTATCCACAACGACTACAGCATCACAGAAAGCTTTATTAAACGCTCTTTTAGTTGCAGTGTACCCTATGCTAGCATAAGCATAGTAGCCAATAAGTTTTTGCCCTATCCCAACATTTTAGACGAAGTGTATGGCGGCTTTAATGAAGTCTGCGCAAGCAATAAATACAAAGTATACCGAGCGATTAAAACTAAAAAGTAGATTTTATGAAAATACTATTTGTAATATCCGAAGTTGAAGACATCATTAAAACCGGCGGCCTAGCTGACGTTGGCAAAGCCCTTCCGTTGGCGCTAAAAGACTTAGGTCACGAAGTCTGCATAGTCATGCCTTACTACAAACAGGTAAAAGAAAGCTTTGACCTAGTTGATGCTATGGCGCCTCAAATAATGCATATAAATGGTAATACCTATTCGTACGGTGTTAAAGAGCTCGATTTTCATGGCATAAAAACCTATTTAATTGACCATCCCTACTTTAGCGAATCGAAATCTCCCTATGGTGATACCAGCACTGCCAGCAACGCGCAAAAATTTAGCTTACTTTCGATATGCGCGCTCAACATTAGCGCAGTCACTCATTTTAAACCCGATATTATGCATTGCAACGATTGGCACACCGCCATGGCACCGTACTTTATGCATAGTGACTACTTAAAGCGCAACAATATTACACAAGACGAAACGTTCTTTAATCAAACTAAGTCTGTTATCACTTTGCATAATGCTGCGTTTCAGGGTGTAGAGTCTTTACAAAATCTGAGTCTTTTAGAAGAGCCTGATATTAAGAGTGTATATATTGATAATGGCTATTTAAATATGCTGCGCACCGGCATTATGTTTGCCAGTAAGGTGTGCCCCGTCAGTCCTAGTTACGCAAAAGAAATAACCACGGTACTAGGCAGTCACGGCGTATCAGATGTTATCAATTTAGCGCCAGAAAAAGTCGTTGGTGTATTAAACGGCTGCGATTACACGCAGTGGAACCCCGCAACAGACGAGCTCATTCCTTTTCAATTTGATCACAACAACATGGCCGGCAAAGCTAAGTGTAAAGCGCAGTTGCAAAAAGAATCAAACTTACCCGTCATCAAGTCTGTGCCACTCATCGGTATGGTTTGTCGCGCTACGCGCCAAAAAGGTTTCGACTTTATATTGCCAATATTGCCCGAGTTGCTACGGCATAAAGTACAAATTTCAATTATGGGAACCGGTGATGAAGCCATCACCAGCAAGCTGCGCGAATTAAGCCGAGACTACCCTAATAAATTTAGTTTTGTGGAAGCATTCAAACCAGAGTTTGCTCACTTAATTGAAGCCGGAGCAGACTTCTTTTTAATGCCATCAGAATTTGAACCCTGTGGATTAAATCAAATGTACAGCTTGGCCTACGGCACTTTGCCTATAGTGCGTAAAGTTGGCGGCCTCGCCGACACAGTAACCGATATAAGCCTTGCTAACGCTAACGGGTTTGTGTTTGAAGAACCCAGCGCCACAGCGCTTTTATCGACTATTCGGTGCGCTTTACTGACCTATCAAGAATCAAAAAGCCAAATCAAAGATATGATAAATACAGGAATGCAAACCCGCTTCAGTTGGGAAACCGCGGCCCTGCAGTATGAGCAAGTTTATTTGAACTGAGGACTTGCTCTGGCATAGTAGTGGTAGTCTCTTCGGCCATAGCATCGGGCATAACACTGATCATCTGCTCATCACATTCTTTGTGAATAGCGTTAATTTTCATATATAAAGTGTTATCAAATTTACCGCTGGCAATTTTTGCTCGGCTTGCGTACTCACCGGTTATCAAATTAAGAATGATTGAAGTTGGCAAAATACTGGCAATGCCATTTGCAATTTTCTCTCCTTTACTTACTTTTGCCTCTTCTAGTAAGTCTATTTGCATCTTCGAATATTGGCAGTTAATGGGCTTAGCTATTTCTGCATTCAATGTTTCATACCGGCCATTTGCCGACGCACACCCGCCTAATACAACAAAACTAAAAAGTAATATCAAAAGTCGTAGCCAAATAGTTGGCTGCAATCCCCCGAGTGGGTGGCAAGTATCGAGCGAAGGCAAACGTTTAGGTGTAAATAACATGATTGAGCTCCGTATTTAAACAAAGGGTGAAGTTTTAAAACGCTAGATGTTTGCGTTGTAAAGGTCTTGACCTTGCGCTCACTCAAGTAATTTCGCTTGTTATAGTTATGTGTCATTAAACATAGTTTTGTGACATTTGTTTCATCTTATGTACATCTGCTTAGTAAGTTCTTTGTATTGAGTAATAATCGCATCATGCTTACAATAACCCTATAAAAATAAAGAATATTTACTATGGAACCGCCAGGAAATACCTAATATGACACTTAATTAAGAATTTTAGTAAAAGAAGCTTTTATTATCGTGGAATTTTTGGAATACTGGTAGTAAGAGTAATTTTATTACATTTTTGTTGTCATTGAGGGCAGAACCCCTTTATTTTTGTAAGTTTTAGTCAGTTGTGTATAAATTAGGTATTATCCGTGTTGCTTTTGTGTAAATGGAAATGCCGACTATACTAAAGGCTAAAAAGTTTAGGGCTTAGTCACTTCAAAGAATAAACAACGAATAATAGTAGATATAAAAGATGTTAGAGCACATGCGCCAAATAACATCACTCAAATGTAAACGCCTTTAAATAAAAATGTAGAGTCAATCATGCAAACGCCAAATATATTAATAGTAGAAGATGAAATAGTTACCCGCACCACGCTCAAAAGTTTATTTGAAGCTGAGGGATACAACGTATTTGAAGCCGAAAACGGCGAAGAAATGCATGACTTTTTTGAAAACAATAATATCAACCTTGTGATTATGGACATTAACTTGCCCGGTAAAAATGGTTTGATATTGGCACGTGAAGTGCGCGACCGCAAAAGCGTTGGCCTTATATTCTTAACCGGACGCGACAACGATGTTGACCGTATACTTGGTCTAGAAATTGGCGCTGATGACTATCTAACTAAACCATTTAACCCGCGTGAACTTACCATTAGAGCACGTAATTTGTTATCGCGTACAAGCAATGCGGCCGAAGATGACGACTTACCAAGCAAAGTTAAATTTAATGGCTGGGTACTCGATGGTGATAGCCGCAGCTTAATATCACCAAACGGCAAAGAGTTTAGGTTACCGCGCAGTGAATTTAGAGCGCTACACCTCTTTTTAAGTAACCCAGGCAAAATATTAACCCGTGAGCAACTTATCATGGAGATGACTGGCCGAGAGTTACGCCCTAACGACCGAACAGTAGACGTAACAATTCGCCGCATTCGTAAGCATTTTGAATCGGAGCCTAACGAAGAAGAGTTGATTGTAACAATACACGGTGAAGGTTACCGCTTTTGTGGGTCAGTAGACTAAACTAATCATCGATAGTCAATAAACAAAAAAGCCGACGCAAAGTCGGCTTTTTATTGCTACAAACCTAATTAGCTTAAAACTAACTAGCTACCTGCAATTTGCATTTCACTAATTAAAACGGAGCCTGTTTGCATTGCCCCTCGCACTTCGCGCTGCTTACCTATAGCGACAATGTTTTTAAACATGTCAGCTAAGTTACCGGCAATGGTAATTTCGTGAACTGGATACTGAATAACGCCATTTTCAACCCAAAAACCAGCAGCGCCACGAGAATAGTCGCCATTAACGGTATTTACACCTTGACCCATCACTTCGGTTACTAGCAAACCTGTGCCCATTTCTTTGAGCATAGCTTCGTCTGAGTGACCGGTATGACCCACAATACAGTTATGAATACCACCAGCATGACCGTTGCTGCGTAGGCCTAGTTTACGGGCAGAATAGCTTGTGAGAAGATAATTCGCCAGCACACCGTCTTTGATTAAGTCCATATCGTATGTTTGCACACCTTCGTTATCAAAAGATGAACTTGCAAGGCCCTTTTTTAAATGCGGTAACTCTTTAATAGTTAGCCATTCAGGGAATATTTGGGTGTCTATTGCATCTAACAAAAAGCTCGACTTTCGATATAAACTACCGCCGCTAATGGCGCTCACTAAATGCCCAAAAAAGCCCGAAGCGATGTCTCTATGAAACATAACCGGCGCTTTTGCGGTGCCCATTTTGCGAGCACCTAAACGCGATAGTGTTTCTTTTGCAGCTGCTTCACCAACATATTCAGGTGAGTCTAGCTGTCCTGCTTCTCGAGAAACGGTGTAAGCGTAGTCTCGCTGCATCTCACCGTCTTTTTCACCAATTAACACACAGCTTAATGAGTATCTAGAGCTCGGATAACCCGCATTAATACCGTTGGTATTGGCGTATACTTTAATGCCTATATTGGCATTGTAACCAGCACCTTCTGAATTAACGATGGTATCAGAATATTCCAAACCTGCGGTTTCACACAATAGCGCTTGCTCAAGGGCATGCTCTGCATCTAATGGCTGTGGATGATATAGGTCGAGGTCAGGGAATTGGGTTGCGATTAAGTCAGCGTCAGCTACGCCTGCACACTCGTCTTCGTTGGTATATTTAGCGATTTCGATAGCTTTAGTCACGGCTAATCGCAAGGCGTCTTTGGATAAATCGGCGGTAGATGCACTGCCTTTTTTGTTACCCACGTATACCGCAATACCGAGGCCACCATCGTTAGTAAACTCAAGTGTTTCGATTTCTTTTAGTCGTGTGCCAACGCTAATGCCTTGCACCTTAGACATACTTGCCTCGGCCCCTGTTGCCCCGCTTTGTTTGGCAAACTTGAGGGTATCTTCGACAATATTTTGGATTTCGCTGAGTTGCTGCTCTACCTGCATTGATATTCCTGCGTTGTAGGTTAGTAAATATAAGTGACTAAAACTGCTCTTGAACAATTAAAGGCTATTAATCTAAATGCTCAATGGTACAATAATACAGTCTATCATTAATTGGCTCAAAAACAGCAGATGAACAACAACATCCCTGAAAATTCGGATCAATCTTCAGAATCAGCGAACTATTCGACCAGTATTCACAACGAGAGTAAGGTGATTGCTGAACAAGAGTTTGAGAGTAAAACCCAGCTCAAAGATGCTGCCGACAAGCTAAAAAAACTCGGTTTAGAGTTGGTTGACCTGACCAAGGGTGAACGCGAAAAAATTCCACTAGACGACGAACTGCTCGACGCGGTTGAACTTTGCACTCGAATCAATCGCAAAAAAGATGGCTTTAGACGTCAGTTACAGCTCATTGGCAAAAAACTGCGTGGCCGCGATGTTGCTCCTATCGAACTTGCATTGTCGCGCTTAAAGTCGTCACACTCTGAAGCTAACCGCCACTTTCACAATTTAGAACGCATGCGCGACGACATTATCAACAAAGGTAATGACGGCATTAATGCGGCAATTGCCGAATATCCGCAGCTAGAACGCCAAAAGCTAAGGCAGTTGCATCGTAACGCATTAAAGCAAGCTAAAGACAACAAGCCGCCCATAGCGGCCAGAGAGATTTTTCAGTATTTGCGAACAGAGATACCACACAACTAACTAAATAGCTGAAGGCATTGATAGGCTCTCGGCGCCCGATTAGACGCAACTTTTCATTAAAGAAATGGGTACATTTTGCTCAACAAACTTGTTGTAGCTGGCAGGTTGATACTTATCTTTCAAAGCTTCTAGTTGTTTTGTTTGAATTAATTTTTCGTATGCTGTTTGCAAGGCTTGCAAAATTTTAACTGAAGTTTTTGAGTTTAAGGCTAAAAAGTTTCCTTGAAGAGTATCGTCCACAACTGGAAACACTGGCTCCATAGACAAAATATCTAAATCTTTATCTTCAACTTGATATGGCAGAGTGTAAACAGAGGCAACAATAAGATCTAATCGCCCGAGTACAAAAGCTCTAGAATTCCCCGACATACTGTTGTACAAAACAAGATTATCGCCCTCTGTAAATTGCAAGCGCTTAAAGTAATCACCATATGCCAAAGTTTTAGATATACCTACTTCATATTGCAGTAAGTCTTGTTCTTTTTTAATGATGATATCGTCGCGCTCTTTGCGCTTGAAAAAGCAAGTTTTACTCGATGCAAGTGGGCCAATCCATTTAAAAAGACTCTCTCTCGCAGGCTTACGTGACGTTGAAACAAGCCCAGTATTGGGCTCCTCTAGTGTATTTCGATAAGCTCTATTCCACGGTAACAGTTTAAACTTACAGTTAATATTTGCTAGTTCACATATCTTTTCAACTGCCTCTATATTTATACCCACTAGTTTTTCGTCTTTTACAAAATTATAAGGCGCAAAATCTTCGGTATATATTGTTAGCGTTGGTTGTTCTTCGGCGAGCTTTTGAAATGCAGGAATGATAATTAATAAAAAAACTAAGGATTGTATTTTTGTATTGAAGTGCTTCTGCGACTTAGTATTCAAATTTGGACCCTTAATAGCTAAATACCTATTTGAATCAGCGGCGCAGATAAAGGTGTCCATTTCTTTGTTAGCAGTGTCGAAGATGCAAACAGTGTAACTGACTTCATAGTAATCGAAAGTGTAACAATTGGCAAAGTACAAGCTAAGGCAGCCGTAAACTGCAAAGCGTAACGGAGTTGTCAATTGAAAGATTCAAGGTTTTCTATCAATATTGTACGGAACGTGAGCAAGACAATAAGACTCCAGCTGCTAGAATAGGGTTAGCTCTTAGAACTGCTGGTAAAGAGCAAATAATCTACTTGGGAAGATACAAGAATAAAGATAATTAAGGAATTAGATGAATAAGAAAAACATATGGATATTACTGCTATTGTCGCTTACTACAGTAGGAATTACCTTAACTTACCATATAGGTCACATATCAAACCAAAGGCAGAAGTATGCACACTTGGTATTATGAATACACAGTTGATGGCACAGAATACTTAGATCGAGGTATGCTTGAATACAAGTCTGTGTCAATAGGTGATGTCGTAGCCATTTATGTTGCTGATGGTGATCACAGCGTCAATAGAATAGCTAAATTTTGGGAAAGAGAAGTCGCTCAATAGCGACTTCTTGAGATCTACTTAAATGCACCCGCTTTGGCAATGCCGGGCTTTTTTATTTTACGCTTAGTTTGAAGTGCGTCTTTAAACCACAAAAAGATTAATAAGGCCCTAGTACTTCGCCATCAACATCCCAGTCACTCATCCACACAAGATCGCCATGCAAATAGTAAACTTTGTCGGCTTGTATAATACTGCGATCTAAATATCCACCATAGTAAAAGCTCTCGTTCGACTCTGCTATCACTTGATTGACCTGTCGTAAACTCGGCACAGAATCAAGAGTGTCAGTTTCGAGCAACAACAAGCTATTCACATAAGAAGACCCATTTGTGACTACATTAGTCCATTGTTCTAGCGGTAAAGCAAACTGATATTTACCTTGTGTGTTTAGTACGCTTAAGGCTTTGTAGTCGAATTCAGCTGGGCTATAGGCAGAAGAATAAAATAAAGAGGTCAATTCGGTTGGTTCGCTAGGGTCGCGGACGTCAAACAGACTAATTTTAGTCCCAAGCGTTTGCGGTGGTATCGTAATTGCATTGGGATCGCTCCCTACAGCTGGTAAGTCATTAGCTCTTACCTCTTGTCCAATGCCCAATAGGTAACCATTTTCTAATGGTTGTATGTAACTAGAAAAACCCGGGATTTCTAAACTCCCTTCAATAAAAGGATCTGCTTGGTCGACAAGGTTAATAACATACAGAGGGTCTGTCAGTTCAAACGTGACAACGTAAGCTTTATCATTAACAAATCTGACGGCAAATACTTCCTCATTGGGCTTACCAATAGCTTCAGGGCGCTGCGAGTTTGGCAAACTTGCCAAGTTAATTAACTCGTCACCATCCTGTTCCAACACATGCAAACTATGCACTGGGCCCTGTGGTAAGTATTGTGTAGTGAGTATCCTTAGTTTGTCTTCACTCTCATTGATTCTAAATAGAGCGTTGGCACGCCATCCCATTTCACCAACTGCAGACCCACTGGCTGAATATTCGAATTGCGATAAGTCAAATTTGTGTATTTGCGTTTTTGAGCCCTGTGTTTCATCAAAAATATTTCCTGCGAAATACAAGTTATTTGGCGACATATACATCATGCTTGGGTTAATACTCATGCAAAGTGACTGCATATTATCGGGGTCTGTTATATCTATTTTAGTCACAGTAACAAGCTCTGCGTAGCCATCAACATTGCTTGCTTGCGCCGGCAAGTAGCAGTCTTCTGGGCTATTTAAGGCAGTGCCTTGCTCGTTTTGATAGCGCTTTGGCATAAGATCTGAAATGGGTGTGTTGTTCACTTTATTATAATTGCTTAGCTTTTCTGCATTTGTGCTGGCAAAGGGCGTGAGCGCATCAACTCTAGGAACAAAACGGCTAACAATATAGATATTATTGTCGATGCGCCTGGTGCCAACAATATCGCCCTCAATCTGAAAAGCGCTCGACTCAATCGCTTGACTTGGGTTTTCTACATCAAAGATGCTCACCGAAATTAAGTCGCCTGTTGCGCCTAAATACGAGGTAGCGATTGCATCAAATACATAGTTGGTCCTATCGACGCCAATAACTGTAAGCTTGTCGTTATGCAAAAACATGCCGTCGACACGGCTAAATTGGTAGCTGGGAACTAAATTAGGTAATGCGTCGAGACTGAAGTCATCATTACGCTTTAATATTCTAATTTCTGGTGGTGTGGGCTCAGACAAAAAATACTCACCGGCTTGTGCAACATACATATACTCGCCGTCATATTTTATGCGGTCAGCTTCATCTACACCGTTTTCTATTAAAGTAGTGCCCGAAAAGTTAGAAGTAGAACCCGTTGAGGCACCTTCAGAAGGCGATGGAACAACAACATAGTTATCGGACTGCGTAAAATCGATACTATTGACGTAAATTCCATTTTTAAGAAAGCGCTCTACTGATGCACTGCCGGGCGCGGCAAGCGCACCTTCAAACACTTTAGGTGAATTAAGCTCAGGGGCTTCGGTAAGCGGCACGTTAGGATCAGGTGAGTCAGTTGAACCGCCCGACCCACAAGCACTCAAACAAAGTACACCGATTATGCAAACAGCAGAGATAAAAAATGCACGTAATTTCATATAATAGTATCCGTCTGGTTTGACAAAAAATGAAGCATCTAATTCGATGATTCATTAGCTATACATAGACTAGATCAGCGTGCTATCTATTACTGCTACATAATGCGACAAATTGTAATTATTTGTAATCGTCTAATGAGTCAATCATTGTTATTTGTTAAGCTCTACAAATTGTAGCGACTCATCTTTTTCAAGTCGTGACTTAGCGGACAATTCATATTGGACAATACTCAAAAAACTCGGTTTTATGTAGCGCTTATAGCGCTTTTTTTTACCAGTCATTTCACCTTCGCGCAAGAATGCATCGACGAATCAGTATGCGTTGACCAAGGTCAATGGCAGATTGGCGTTGCCCTTGGTGCTGGTGTCAGAACTAATCCCTTGGTCGACGGTAAAAATATCCCCTTAGTTGTACAACTTGATTTAGCTTGGTATGGAGAAAACGCCTACTTTGACAACGGTGAACTTGGATTTACTTGGCTTTCAAAAAGCCGATTTGATGTCGATACCTACCTGAGCTTAGACCGAGAACGCACTAGCTTTTCTGCCCTTGATCCCGCCAACATTTTTGTACCTGACTCTACGCCAAGCGAGCCAAGCATTCCGATTGAACCTGACAATGGTGGAGATGGTGACCTAAATACCGATTTAACGGAATCTAGTCGTGATATTGCAAGGCGCAAATGGGCAATTTTATTTGGTAACCAAATCAGATATTTTGGTGAGAACTATCGCTTGTCGCTTGCGCTTGAAACCGACATTAGCGGTGTTCATAAGGGCCAAAGAGCCAGCCTTCAATATCAACATTTTTGGTCGGGAGAAAAGTGGCGCTTTAGTGTGATGCCAAGTCTCAACTATCAGTCTGATAAGTTGACTGATTATTATTATGGATTAAGTGAACGAGACCAAGTTACGCCAGAGCAATTGTATAAGGCAAGTGGCGGTATACAACCGCAGCTGACCATTCAATATACGTATCAACTGTCAGCAAGGTGGCATTTTATTAGTAATGCTTCTTACTTAAAACTGCACACTGGCCTTCGCAACAGCCCTATCGTTAACGACAACAATATCACCAATATTTTCATTGGTGCAGGCTATAGGTTTTAGCCATGTTGACAAAACTCAGGGATGTGCTGTTATTCAGTTTACTTTTTACTTATCCGATTACGGCAGAGGCATTTAAAAATGCAGCGATGACAGAGCTCAAGGAAGGCAATCAACAAGGTTGGTTAGTGCAACCAAAAGCATGTATTGTTGAAGCATTAGGTGATGAGTGCGAGCTCAGTTTTGACATTATTTTACCTACCCTCGAAAAAGGTGTTTATTGTTATTTTGCAAACAATGAAAACTTACAATGTTTTAATAGTAAAAACCCCGTTTCTGTTATTGAAATTAGCTTTAGTGAAAATACTCTCTTGAGTCTTCGCTTAATGCCAAGTACTAATAATACAATATTAGCGATAGATACCAACAATCTGCCACCTCCTCTGTTTACACAAATGCTTGAAATTCGGACCCGAACCAGCAAAAAACAAGTGCGCCGGGTGCGCGACCCTTGGAGCTTATTTTGAGCACTCGCATACTATTAGTGGAAGATGATACACGCCTAAGTCAATTAATTAGCGAGTACCTGCAACAACAAGGATTTACCGTAAAAGTGCTCAACGAAGGTAGTCAACTTGTTGCGGTTACCAAATCGTTTAGTCCAGATGTTATTGTGCTTGATATTATGCTGCCTGGTGAGGATGGATTTTCGTTATGCAAAAAACTGCGACAAAGCTACCAAGGCGTTTTGCTATTTTTAACCGCGAAAAGCTCAGACTTTGACCACGTGCTTGGCCTAGAACTAGGCGCCGATGATTACGTAATTAAACCCGTTGAACCACGCGTTTTACTAGCAAGAATCCAAGCCTTACTGCGCCGCAGTACAGCAAATAAGCAAATTGATATCGAACCCACTATACCTGTCTCCAAAGAACAGGCAAAAATGATATTCGGCGCATTGGTGATTGATCAAAAATCACGACAAGTCACCCTTCACAATGAACTAATATCGCTTACCAGCCATGAGTTCGACATGTTATGGATGCTAGCTAATCACCCTGCTCAACTCGTTGAACGCGACAAAATTTACAGCGAGCTTATTGGTAGAGAGTATGATGGCCTAGACCGCAGTGCCGATGTGCGAATTTCGCGTATCCGTAAAAAGCTACACGACAACCCGCAAAACCCTTATAAAATTAAAACAATCTGGGGCAAAGGTTTTTATTTTGTTCCCGATGCTTGGGATTAAGTACTCCCTATGACTCGATTGTTTTTAAGCCTATATGCATTTATCACTATTACGCTTGTTGTATTGAGCGCCGTCCTTAGCTATTTTTTTATTGAAGAACCCGAGCAAGATCCTTCTCGTCAGCAATTAATTGCAAGTTTAAGTTTACTGCATCAGCAAGCGCCGCTAAGTTCAAGTCAACTCAAAAAGATAGGTATTGAAGGCCGAATCATCAATACGGGTGATATGCCTTGGAGTGCCCAAGATAAATTAAAACTAGAGCAACAAGAAGCCGTTATTTTATTTGGTGATAAGCACAGTGCGCATATGTATTTGCGAGTCAACAACAAGCAATTATTAGAAATAGACTTACCCTCTAGCACTCCACACGACACCAGCTTTTATTGGTACAGCGCATTATTTTTTATGTTTTTAGCCATAGGCGTCGCAATTTGGCTGTGGCCACTATGGCGAGATTTACAAGCCCTTAAACATGCAGCAAAGCAAACTGATTTAAGCATAGACTACAAAGCAACTGCGCTGCCTCATACCTCGCTGGTATATCCTATAGGGCAATCTTTAGATGAGCTAAATAACAAAGTACGAGAGCTTATTAAGACCCAAATGGAGTTAACCGGCGCCGTTGCCCACGAATTTAGAACACCTTTGGCACGACTTAAATTTGCCCTTGAAGCAATAAAAACTAATAACGAAGGGGCGCTGTTTGCTATTAATCTTGATATTCAAGAGCTTGAAAAGCTGATGCACGAAATGCTTAGTTACACCAGCCTCGAAAACCAGGAGCCCGAACTCAGTATTTCACAAATTCCGCTGTTGAGTTTATGTGAGCAGCGCGTAGAAATGATCAAGCGTGGCACATTTGAACAAAGCGAACTAAATATCAATATTCAGGTTGCTGGCGACAACGCAACGGTTTTAGCCGATGAACACTACATCGAGAGAGCCGTCGATAACTTGCTACAAAATGCCGTTCGCCATGCTAAAAGAAAGGTTTGTGTGTACGTGCATCAACAAGATAACCTCATTACGCTAAGCATAGACGATGATGGAGCGGGCATTGACGCCCAGCATCAAGAAAAAATATTTGAGCCTTTCTATCGCCCCGACGCCAGTCGCAATCGCAGGCGCGGCGGCGCAGGCCTTGGCCTTGCAATTGTAAAGCGAATCGCTAAATGGCATCAGTGTGAGTGCTGGTTTGAGACTTCTAATATTGGTGGTGCTCGCTTTTGCATCTCGTTTTCAAAAGTAGCTAAATAGCAGGCTGCTGCTCAAATAACAGGCACACTTGCGCGAAATATTAGGCGACAGCTTGCTCAATCTTGCATCAACAACCTAAACGTTCTATTCTCAAATAAGTAGTTTGTTCAAATACTGTATAGAAATAAGGACGTTTAAATATGGCAATTCCTTTGATCGCCGAAAATCTTCACAAGTCATATGGCAATGTGCATGCACTTAAAGGTGTTGATTTTAAAATCGAAAGCTCTGGTGTTTACGCCATACTTGGCCAAAATGGTGCCGGTAAAACCTCACTCATAAAATGCGCATTAGGGCTCGAACAAGCCAGTAAAGGCAGTATTATTACCATGGGCAACAAAGCAGGAAGCCTCGCAGCAAAACAACAAACTGGCGTTATACTGCAAGAAACAAGCTTACCCGACCTTATCACCGTAAAAGAACAAATAGAACTTTTTGCCAGTTATTACCCAAAACCAATTGGGCTCCACGAAGCTATCAGTTTGTGTGGCCTAGAAAGCTTTGCCCATAAAAAATATAAAGCCTTAAGCGGTGGTCAAAAAAGACGTGCCCAGTTTGCATTAGCCATTGTGGGTAACCCGCAACTTATATTTTTAGACGAACCAACAACAGGCCTAGACATAGACGCCAGGCGAAATTTATGGGATGTAATCAGAAGCTTTGCTGACAAAGGCAAAACAATTGTTTTAACCACACATTATTTAGAAGAAGCAGATAGTCTCGCCGACCGCATTATGGTGTTGAACAGCGGCAAAATTGTTGCAGACTCAACGCCAAGCGATATTCACAAAGAAGTCAGCGGAACAATTGTGAGGTGTCATACCAAGTTAAGCCCAGAGCAATTAAAAGCACTACCCGATGTTACCATGGTTAATATGTCGGGGCGTTTTAGTGAAATGCGCACAGACAATGCAAATACCACGCTTTTAAATTTATTAAATCAAGACCCTACTTTGAGCGACTTAAGCGTTAATCAGCCCAAACTCGAAGATATCTTTAGTGAACTGAGTCTAGCACCTGTAGATGAAGGAGCGAGCGCATGAGCGGATTTATGAAGTCTTTCACCCTAGAGGCCGGAGCGGAGGTACTGAAGAGCTTTAGAGCGCCTGAATTTATTATTCCGACTTTGGGTATGCCTGTCGCCTTTTACGCTTTATTTGCACTTGTAATACCAGGCAACAGTGGCAATGCAGGATACCTTCTGGCGACTTATGGAGTATTTGCGGTAATGGGCCCTGCAATATTTGGGTTTGGCATTAGCGTCGCCAACGAGCGTGACAAGGGTTGGCTAACCCTCAAACGCGCTGCACCAAGCCGCGGTATCAATTACATTGGCGCCAAAATTTGCAGTACTTTGCTATTCTCAGCCATGGCGGTTGCCATTATCTATATTGTGGCTGGTTTTGTAGGCGATGTAGCAATGCCTCGCAGTGCTTGGGCAGCTTTATTAATGACCCATTTACTCGCTACTTTTCCGTTTATTTTGATTGGCTTGTGCATAGGCTTTTTATGCAACGGCAATGCTGCTGTCGCAATTTCTAATATTTTCTTTTTGGGCTTTGCTGCCTTAGGCGGTTTATGGATACCGATTATGGTGTTTCCCCCTGCTATGCAAACCTTTGCGAACTTTTTACCGACCTTTCATTTGAGTGAAATTGCCTTGGCAATGTCGGGTGCACCAGGTGAAAGAGATGTGAGCTATCACGTCATTGTATTAGTGATTATGACAGTTGTACTGGCTGCGGCAACAGCGTTTGCCTGGACCAAACAGCGTAATCAATAAGTTAAAGGAATAATCAATGATCAGATATATATTTGTACTCACCACCGCCATATTGAGTGTAAGCTTGGCAATACTCATTTTTATACTGCCCACACCAGATACTACTCAAATTACAACAAGCACTGCGAGCAATGAAGCAGCTACCATTAATAATACTAATAGCTTTCTAATTCAAGACGCTCGTGTTTTTACCGGACAAAAGTTTATCGATAACATGTCGATACGAGTTGTTGACGGGATAATCACCGAGCTATTACCAGATATTCAGCCAAATCAAGATGAAACCATAATCGATACAACAGGCCTTACTGTATTACCAGCGCTAATCGATGCTCATACCCATTCATACGGCGATGCTTTAGACAGTGCAATAAGATTTGGGGTAAGCACTCATCTAGACATGTTCACCGACGAGCGTGACTTACTTAATACAAAAGCCGCACGACAATCACTCTCAAACACGAGTAAAACCGACTTATTTAGTTCGGGGACCTTAGCAACGGTTGCGGGAGGCCACGGCACGCAGTTTGGTTTTGAAATCGATACTATAGATGAATTGGCCGAAGTCAAACTATGGATTAAAGACCGAATTAATGCAGGCGCTGATTATATCAAACTTGTGTATATGCCTTATCAAAGCACCTTCCCAAGTCTAGATCTTGCTCATGCCAGCGCAATTATTGATGAAGCTCATGCACAAGGCTTGCAAGTGTATGCGCATATTTCGTCGCAACAAGGGGCGAGTGAAATGATTGAGGCAAATATAGATGGTCTAGTACATATATTTGCCGACAGTGTCGTAACAGATGAATTACTCGAATTAGCCGTAAGTAAAGATATTGTTATTATCCCGACCCTAGCGGTAATCGCCTCGGTTGAAGGCCAAAAACAAAACTTAGAAATTGCCGACAATCCACTAGTAAAGGACTTATTGTCGGCCCAGCAAAAAGCTTCTTTGACGTCCACCTTTGGTGTACGGATTCCTGGCTACCAATTAGATATTGCGCAGCAAAACGTAAAGCGCTTTTTTGACGCTGGCGTAACGATACTAACGGGCTCTGATGCGCCAAATTCTGGCACCGCATTTGGCGTAAGCACACACCACGAGATGTTTTTATTAGTTGATGCAGGCCTAAGCCCACAAGATGCGCTAGCGACAAGTACATATTTGCCAGCCAGTCATTTTTCACTATCAGGCAGAGGAGTAATAGCCCCCGATGCCCGTGCCGATCTGATTTTGGTCGAAGGAGACTTATCCAATAACATCAAAGACTCCTTGAATATTTCTAAAGTGTTTAAAAACGGATATTTAGTGAATCGACAACTCAATAGAAACACGAGCAACAAACCAAGTTCTGCTTTACTCGGCGATTTTGAAACCCCAGCACTTATATCTATCGACGGGTTCTCATGGTCAACATCTAGCGATAGTTTAGCTAATGGGAATTCAATTGCCGAAATAGCGCACGACACAAGTTCTCAAAACACAGCGTTTTTAGCGGTTAAAACAACCGTTAAACCTGGCTTTCCCTACCCTTGGGCGGGCGCTGCTGTTGGTGATTTTGTCCCTCCCGTTGAAGGCATAGATATATCTGAATATTCTGAAATTTCGTTTAGAGTACAAGGCAGTCCTGGCAAGTACCGTTTAATGGTTTTTAGCTCAGTTGCTGCAGGCGTGCCGCCCACCCAATCTTTTGAAATAACCGAGCAATGGCAAACGGTCACCTTGTCTTTGTCCGATTTTAATGGCTTCGACCCTACTTTGTTTTCAGGCTTTGCTTTTGTTGCCGGCGAGCAAATGGGCGAATTTAATTTTAATTTGGATGACGTTGTTCTGCAGTGATTTTGCTGTTCTATATTAAATAGAAATTTGGTCTTGCGTTAATAACCTTATAATTGAATGAATTAGCCATACACAATATCGACTAGTGTGTTGAAATAAATTAAACAAATGTGTGGGATTGTTGAACAGAGAAATTGAATGTTAAAAATATTATGTATGGTCTTAGCTTGCATCACCTTATCTTTTGATGCGATAGCACACACAAAAACAGAATTGAATGAATTAGCCATACAGTTTATTGAGGCGAAAAATGCTAGACAACAGCCTAATTCAGATGAAAAAAATGTCGATCATTATTTAAGCCTGATTGCTGATGATTTTATTGACGAGCATGTGAAACATAATTTTATTTATTCTGATAAGAGTAAACTTCGCTCTGACATGATAAACAAACTTAAGGACAAAATCGTATTCAGCAATATAGAAATAAATGACATGCTGATTGGTAAAAATGTAGTGTTTATGAAAGTAACTGAGACAGGCAAAATTAAGCCAGCTCATCTCGACAAAATTATTACCTATGAATCTACGAATTTACTTTCATTGGAATTTAATACCGATGGTTTAATAAAACACATAAGACGGCATAATGGCTAAAAAAATTAAGGTGTTTTAACGACCCTTGATATCTAATTGGCGAAAGAGCATATGCGAGTAATTTAGATTGATAGAGAGATGTCGAACAGTCTGAAGTCATCCACTTGCGGGCATAGCCCAAACGTCAAACATATCGTTTTAAACTTTCCTCGCGTCGTTTAAAACTTCCCACGCGTCATTCTTGCGAAGGCAAGGACCTCCAACCTTCTAAGAAATGTTGCAATAATATTGGGCTATACACCACTGAAAATAATATCACTTTTTGAATTTTCTATGCTGTTTAGGGGGTCCTTGCCTTCGCAAGGATGACGCTGTGGATGTTTCTGATGACGTGTAAAGTGTTTTTTTATACCTACTTCGATAAGTTTTATCCGTCGGCTATCTGCCTCTCAAGGGCCGTTGAAGGCCCTAAAAAAGTATTAAACCCTATTATTTTTTGACAGTCGGCTCACCACGCTCAAAAGACATTCCCGTAGAGTATCGATTATCAAAACCTTTCCAAGCTTCACTCAAGCCCGACTCAGCTTCACTTTGATTGCTTGAGCCCGATAACTGTAAATAGCCACATGCTTCATCATTATCTTTTAAATAACAATCCATCATCGCTAACGCAAAGTGATTATTGATATGATTTAGGCGCTGCTGTGACCAAGCGGGCTCAAAATAATGCCCAAAGTCAGCTTCTACTTCCCATGCAGATTTAGGCGCCGGATGCGGCGCAATGTTATGGCGTGCGTTATGGTAAGTAAGCATATAATGGTCATTGTTTTTAAACTGACTAAAAATATCCTGAATGCCGCTGTAAATAGAGATATCATCTAGGTCGCCCGATATCAGCATGCTTGGTACAGTAATATTAGCCAAGCTGTCGTAGCTAAATACCTTGTGCTGACCGCCCCAAGGTGCAAACGCCATCATCGCTTGCCATTTAGGATCGGTTTTAACCTCGCCCATTGCTGGGTATTGGCCAGCGCTGCAGCTGTTTAAACCCATTTGCATACCTTTCACCTGTGCTGCGTTTTCAGGCGTAAGGCCGCCTATAAAACTACCTAGCAAAGTGTCAGGAAAGTCATAACATGCCCCTACAGTATTCAAAGCGCCATAAGCCCCCATACTATAACCAATCACGCCAGCACGGCTTGCTAGCCACTTATCACTGCCTAAGATACGGTTAACTTCCTCACTGTCCGCTAATTGGTTGAGTACAAACTGCTGATCTCGAGACCGGTTTAACAAAGTCGACATAAAACCGCCAAAAGGATTGTTTGCAAAATCAACGTCTTCATTAATCGAATCGGTATGGTCAATACCCACTACAACATAACCATGAGAAGCTAAGTGCTCGCCTAAATAAAACATAATGGTTCGGTAACCGGTATAGCCATGCGATAAAACAACAAGTGGCCATTGCTGCGAGTCATCAAAACTGACATCTCTCACCGCGCTCGCTTTTACGCTAAACCGAGTACCGCTTCGCATCTCATTTTCATATGAGGTAAAGGCGCTCGGATCGGCGGTACTTTTATCGTCGCTCGGATACCACACTTCAAGTGTAAGCTGTCGAGCTTGGTTTTGTTGGGTAAACACATCGACATGGGCGGCGTTATTCACACTTATTGTTTTTACTCCTACGCCGAAAGAACCTTTGTTGCTTAGTTCAGGAAGCATGTCTGGGTGAGTGGCTTGCGTGTATAATTGCTCTTGAGCGAGAACCACCGATCCGATGCTAACATGCGCTGCAAGCATAGCGATGGCGAGTGTTTTAATTATAGTTTTCATATCTGCCTTTGTATGTGTGTAAGTTTAATCGATAGAACAAGCTTAGGTAGTCACTAAAACAAATTTCATCTTTCTGCAGGGTATTGCAACCCCCACTGCTTTCTTATTTTATCCATAATAGTCATGACTCTCATGGTCTTGGTGCTTGGCATTATGTTGCTTATTGCACTACCCGCTAACAGGCAATCTGTCATGTGCTGTATTTCAAAGGTAAAATTGTGGCCTTCGGGGTAATCTTTGGTAATTGTTCGCGGCTGCTCACCTTCTAATGTCACGGTATACTCTTTCGCGCCTAAAAAGAAGGGCACCTCGATTTGTCCTTTGTCGCCCATAATCAACGCGAAAGTGGGCCCTGTCATTCTAAAACCTGCGGATAATTGCGCGGTTTTACCGCCAGCATACTCGAGTGTATAAAAGGAATTTTGGTCAACACCTGTGCTCGATTGCACAATTGAGCTCGTAATTTTTTCAGGCTCAGCGGCAAATACAATGTCGGCCATAGTAATAGGGTAAATACCCAAGTCGAGTAAGGCGCCGCCGGCTAAATTAATATCTCGTAGCCGATGACTATCGGGAAGTTCACGGTTTAAACTAAAGTTACAATGTAGCCCTAATACTTCACCTATTTCACCACCTGCAAGACAAGCTTCAAGTGATTGTATAGCAGGCATAAAACGTGTCCATACCGCTTCAATTAACAACAAATTATTTTGTTCAGCCAAAGCAAAGGCTTGCGCTGCTTGGCTTGCATTAAGGGTAAGCGGTTTTTCACAAAGCACATGCTTACCATGTTTCAGGCACAACATAATTTGTTCAAAATGAAAGTTGTGCGTACTGGCAATATACACCGCATGAATAGCGCGTTGACTCAGCATGTCTGCATAATTACCATAATGCTCTTCAATGCTATGATCGTGGGCAAAAGCTTTTGCGCGTGCTATATCGCGGGCTGCACAAGCTTGTACTTTTGCACCTTTTACGGCTTTCATCGATTGCATAAAGGTTTTAGCGATATGCCCGCAGCCCATCACGCCCCATAAAACTTCGTTCTGCTTTTGCATATTGTGGTTTGCTATGCCTTTTGATTTGTATTGTATTTTGTAATGCTAAAGGTCGTAAACATGCAGGCCTTCACTTGGCTCACATACATAAACATCTGCTTGTAAATTAAACTGTGCCTGATATTGCTCATCAACTGCCTTAATAACCGTATCAACATCATTTGAATCGCACAAGCACACAATTGCCCCGCCAAAACCACCGCCAGTTTGCCTTGCAACGCCGCGGCCTTCTAAAGCCGAATTACAGATGTCTACCAAACCGTTGGTAGCAGCTACCGTAATTTCAAAATCGTGCTTGAGCGACAAATGCGCTTCTCGCATTATGGAGTATAAGTCTTGCAGACGGTCGTTTTGAAGCGCTTCGGCTGCATCAAGCACTCGCTGGTTTTCGGTAATAATGTGCTTTGCTCGTTTATAGGTAAGCTCGTCTAGCTGACTTTTGACCCCGTCTAACATAGGCATAGTCGCTTCTCGCAACTTGCCAACCTTCATTGTTTTTGCAGCTAGCTCACATGCCAGCCTTCTTTGGTTATATTCGCTGTCGGCAAGTTTACGTGGATAATTTGAGTTAATGACCATTAGCGCAAGATTTTCAGGAATATGCACCGGGTGAGTCGACAAGTCTTTGCAGTCGATTAATATTGCGTGATGACTTTGCGCCTTTGCAGAAATAAGCTGGTCCATAATGCCGCATTGGCAGTCAATAAAATTGTTTTCTGCAGCTTGGCCTATTTTGGCAATTTGTTGTTCGTTTAAGCCAAGAGCGAAGCAATGGTTAAGTAAACCGCCAAAAGCAACTTCTAAGGCTGCTGACGATGACAAGCCGCTACCTTGAGGCACATCTGAAGAAATTAAAATGTCGCAGCCTGCAAGCGAATGACCCGCCTTTATTAACTCATCAATAACACCGCGCAAATAATTCCCCCAAGCAAGTTTGCCCACTTGCATAGGTTGGTCAAGAGCAAATGTTTCATTTTCACCTTCATACTGCACTGAATAAGCGTTGATAATATTATCGCTACGTTTTTTGCACAAAATTTGTGTCGTAAATTGCAAAGCAGCTGGCATCACAAAGCCATCGTTGTAGTCGGTATGCTCACCTATTATATTAACGCGCCCCGGCGAACTCGAGAACACCGTGGGCTGATCGTCAAATAGGGCAATGAACTGGTCAATAAATGCTTCTCTAGGCATCTGCTGATTCCTTGTAATGTATATTGCTGGCATCACGTAGTATTGTTGCCGCTTGTTCAGGTGTTAAGTCTCGTTGGCTTTCGGCCATCATTTCGTAACCTACCATGTGTTTTTTAACTGTTGCTGATCGTAATAATGGTGGATAAAAATGTGCATGCAAAACCCAATGCGACTTGTCAGTTAAGTTTGTTGGCGCATTATGCCAACCCATCGAGTAAGGAAAACTGCAGTTAAATACATTATCGTATTTTATTGTGAGCACGCTTAGTATGCTGGCTAAGTCTTGCTGTTGTATGTTGTCGAGCCCGCTTAAGTTACTCACAATACGCTTTGGCAGTAGCAGTGTCTCAAATGGCCATTTAGCCCAATAAGGCACAAGTACAAGCCAGTTGTCGTTTTCACAAACAATCCTTTGTTTGTCTTTTAGCTCTTGGGCCATGTAGTCGGCTAACAAAGCGCTACCGTTTAACTGCCAATGAGTAAGTTGTCGATTATTCTCGCGTTCAATTTCGGTTGAATAATGCTGGTGCGCCCATATTTGGCCGTGAGGATGAGGCTGTGAGCAGCCCATTATTTCGCCTTTATTTTCAAATATATGTACACAATTATATTGGGCACTCAAACTCTCATATTCGCGCTTCCAAGTTTTAACCACTGGCAATATTTCGGCAACCGACAGCTGTGCCAGTGTTTTATTGTGCTTTGGAGAAAAGCAAATAACTTTAGCCATACCTTGCGCTTCTTCACTTTCAAATAAAGGATGCGAATTGTCATCTTTAGCAGAATGTTCGGTAAGTGCACCGAAGTCGTTTACAAAAACATGAGTGTCTGAATAATCAGGATTACTGCTTCCGTTGACCCTGTCGTTGCCGGGGCATAGCGGACAGCTTTCTTCGTACTCTGGCAATTTGGTATCATCATGTTGCTCAGTCGCCCCTAACCATGGGCGATTGTTACGATGAGGCGATACCAAAACCCATTCACCGGTAAGCTGATTTTTGCGGCGATGTGATGCAGGTTTTTGCATACGGTGATTACTCCAAAGCTTGTTTTAAATTAAATACTATTTATATGATAATTAGTTATCAATTGCAATAAAAGGCCAAACACACAAACAAAATTTAATCTAACTTACTATTATAATTGAATAAAGTGCTTATAAGCTCATTTAAAGATATGAATTACTCGTCAAAGTATTAACAAGATCAAATAAACTAATTTACAAAATATCATACTTTTTTGTTAAAAATAATTGAAAAAAGCGTAAAATTAAAGTATTTATAATATAAATAGGTCAATACCTATTCAGCGTATCACTCAATTATTGGGAAAACTAGATATCTAGCACCAAATTGATTCAGTTTACGCGGCACATATACACACAATATTAATTATGACATTACAAGTTACCTCTACACCAATTACTTGTAAGCACAGGGGATAAATATGGCTATACAAAGACAAAATCGAATGGGTAAATACACTTCGGTGGCTGCAGCTGTTGCAGGTGCATTAATGGCAAGTGGCTTTGCGTCAACTGCCGCAATCGCGCAAAGCTCAGACGCTGATACCGTCGAAATCATTCAAGTAAGTGGCATACGCTCAAGCCTCAAAGCCTCGATGGATGATAAAAAGAATTCGGCAATTGTTTCAGACGGTATAAAGGCAGAAGACTTAGGTAAGTTTCCGGATTTAAACGTGGCAGAATCGCTGCAGCGTATTACGGGTGTATCAATAGACCGTAGCGGCGGTGAAGGTCAGTCTGTGACTATTCGTGGTTTTGGCCCACAATTTAATACTGTATTGGTTAACGGACGCCAAATGGCCTCTGAAACCCAAGGTCGTGAATTTGCGTTTGACTCAGTCGCTGCTGAAATGATTGTAGGCGCAGACATCTATAAAACTACAACCGCTAGCATGCAAGAAGGCGGCATTGGCGGCACAGTAAGCTTGTTAACCGCTCGCCCATTCGACTACGAAGGCTTTACTGCTGTTGCTTCTGTAAAAGGAATGTACGAGAGCCTATCAGAAGAGACCTCACCTAACTTTAGTGGTTTGGTATCAAACACGTTTGCCGATGGTACTGTGGGCGTTTTACTCTCTTTATCGCGTTCAGAGCGTGAAGTACAAATAAACCAAATTTCGACAGCCGGATGGCGTCCAAACCAAACTATTTCAAACCGTAACGACGGCGTATTGTTTAGCAACGCGTATATTCCACGTAACTGGGATCAAATTGTAGACCAACAAGAGCGTACTCGTACTAACGCAAACTTAGTCGTGCAATTTGCAGCATCTGAAGATGTCACCATTACGCTTGACGGGTCAATGTCTAAATTTGAAGTTGACTCACTTGTTACCGACCTCGCAAGTTGGTTTGAGCCCGACCGAGTTGGCAGCGCAACTATTGACGCCGCTACAGGTACGCTACTTACATTTTCACAAGACATCGGTTTAGCAGGCTTTGGTGACAACCCAGGCTCTGGTAACCCAGCATCTGATTTTGTATCAAGTACACGTAACTCACGCGACATCGACAACAAAGCATTTGGCTTAAATGTAGAGTGGGATATTAACGACGCATTAACCGCAGAGTTTGATATTTCAAATTCAACTGCTGAAAATGACCGTGCAGGTAAAGACCGCTTCAACGTAGTAGGAATTATCAATAACTATTCATTTGACGGCACTGGCGGCACACCTACAGTGCGTCACGACGGTTTTGGCAACGGCGCATTACCTGACCCAAGTCGTTCACGCTTGCATTACAATGAAAAAGGTAACCAACCTTCGTTTGAAGACGAAATCACTGAATTTAAAGCAGACTTCAAATACCTTGCTGATTCGGACGTGTTTACCGGCGCAAACTTTGGCGCGTTTTATCAAGAGCGTGAAAAGTCATCTTTCCAAATCTTTGGCAGCCAGTGTGCGTTTTGTGGATATAATGAGCCAGCGCCAAACGATACTATTAACTTCCGTCCGTTTACAGCTAATAACTTCTTCCCAGGTTTAATCGATACATTCTACACCTACGACGGTGACGCAATGGTCGACTTCTTAGCCTCTAGCGGTAATCCAATAGTGACTTCTTTGCAGAACAATCGCTATACCGTTAATGAAGAAATCCAAGCATTATACGCCGACTTTACGTTTGAGTATGAGTTAGGCGATATGCCAATTGCATTAAACGTGGGTGCTCGCTACTCAACGACCAATATCGACGTAAGCGCTGTACAAAGCTTTATTTCTGATATTATCCCAACCACCGACAGAACCTTGTTCCAAAACGTGTTTGGCCCAGCAACTGATATTGTTGAAGGTGGCAGTTACTCTAACTTGCTTCCTAACGTTAACTTGAAACTAGAGTTAAGCGAAGACATGTTGTTACGTTTTGCGGTATACGATTCATTGACTCGCCCTACAATGAGCGAATTGTCGCCGGCTACAACATTTAACGAGCCGCGCCGTCAAAACTTAACGGCGCAAGGCGGTAACCCATCGCTTAAACCGTTCCGCTCTGAAAACTGGGATATTTCGTACGAATGGTACTTTGGTGATGCAAGCATCTTCACGTTTGCTATTTTCAACAAAGAAGTTGATGACTTTATTACGACGCTAACAGGTAGTGAGGTATTTACTTTAGCAGACCGTGCTAACACCGATGGCTTTACCTGTAACCCAGTAAACAATGCGGAATGTTCAGACCCAGCTATTACTCAAGCTGATGAACTTAACGGCGTGCAAGAAACCTACTCGGTGACTCGCCCGGCCAATGGTGAGTCTGCTCGTGTAACGGGTTACGAAGTGGCCGTTACTCATATTTGGGATAATGGATTTGGTATAACCGCTAACGCCACGGTTGTAGACAGCAGCGTTGAATTAGGTGCAGACACCACCACAAGCTTTGCGCTTGAAGGTTTAGGTGATTCACAAAACTTAGTCGTGTTCTACGAAACTGACACATGGCAAGCACGTGTGGCTTATAACAACCGCGAAGGCTTTTTACGTCAAATCGACAATGGCTTTAACGGCGAGCCAATCAACACCGACACCTTTGGTCAGGTCGATATTAGCGCAAGCTACGACATAAACGAAACCGTCACTGTGTTCTTTGAAGGTATCAACATTACCGAAGAAGAACTCAGACAAACGGGTCGCTTCCCTGTACAAACTTACTCAATTGAAGATAACGGTTCGCGTTATTCAATTGGTGTAAGAGCTACGTTCTAAAACGAGTGTGTGCTGAAAGAGGTAGAGGTGAAATATCACCTGTGCCTCTTTCTCCTTTTTAGATATCACTCATCATTTATCAAGAAAAGAGCAAGGATAATTGACACTTATCCAAAGCTAATTTAGTACTTAAAGCTAAGCACTGTTTACAACTTTGAAAACACACCTTACCTTTAGGTATTAACTGAAAACGCAATATATTGGCTTGCGGTTACACTTTACCCGAGCCACTAATGGAATAAGTAAATATGGGTTCTAATCATTCACAAAGTATTCAGAAAATTGCCATCGTGGGCGGCGGCACTGCCGGCTGGCTTGCTGCTGCAATTATTGCTGCTAAACATAAAAATGCGACTGCTAGCCAAGACTCAGCGACCATAAGCAAGCTCGAAGTAACCTTAATAGAATCGTCCGATATTCCAACGGTGGGCGTTGGCGAAGGCACTTGGCCCACCATGAAAAACACCCTTAAAGAAATCGGTATTAAAGAAAGCGATATGTTTGCGCACTGCCACGCCGTATTTAAGCAAGGCGGTAAATTTGTGAATTGGGTAAAAGGCGAAGGTGACTTTTATTATCATCCTTTTACTGTACCGCTTGGCTACGGCCGTATAGATCTTGCACCATATGTAGACAATATCGAAGATTACGCGGTAGAAGCTAACTATCAACATCATATATGTGAAGCTAACCTTGCTCCGCGTACCATCGCTGAAGGCGAATATTCAGGCCAGTGCAACTACGCTTATCATTTAGACGCTGGCGCGTTTGCAGACATGCTAAAACATCACTGTAAAAACAACCTAGGCGTAAAGCACGTTATCGGCACGGTAGACGACGTAAAACTTAGTGACAGCGGCGACATCGAGTCTGTACATTTGCATCAAGAGCAGATGATTGCTGCTGACTTATTCATCGACTGCACGGGTTTTCAGTCTTTATTGTTAGGCAAAGCCTTGGGCGTTGGCTTTAAACCCATGGATAAATACTTGTTTAACGACAGCGCACTTGCCTTGCATGTGCCGTACGAACAAGACAATTCTGAAATTGCATCGCACACCATTGCAACCGGTCAAAACGCAGGTTGGATTTGGGACATAGGCTTAACCTCTCGCCGCGGTGTAGGACATGTTTATGCAAGTGAATATTTAAACGACGAGGAAGCCGTCAAAAATCTGCAAGAATATTTGCGCCCGAGTATTGGCGATAAAGCCGATAAAATTGAGCCGCGCAAAATTAACTTCAACTCAGGCCATCGCGAAAAATGGTGGCATAAAAACTGTGTAGCTATTGGTATGGCAGCAGGGTTTGTAGAGCCGCTTGAAGCAACCGCTATTATGTTAATTGAAATTTCGTCGCGTTTTGTGGCAGAAAACCTGCCGCCTAACAAAGCGATTATGCCTACCATTGCGAAGCGTTTTAATCAGCAAATGGAATACAAATGGGGTCGTATTATCGATTTCCTTAAATTGCATTACATGTTAACTAAGCGCCCTGAGCCATACTGGCAAGCACACACTCAAAGCGAGACGATTCCTGAAAGTCTAAAAGAAGATTTAGCGGTTTGGGGTTATCGTGGCCCTACGCACGCAGATTTTGAAAGCGCAATTGAGTTATTCCCTGCTGCTAGTTATCAGTACGTTTTATATGGCATGGGGTTTAAACCCGATTTTACCCAGCAAAGTCATTTGTATGATCAACAACAACAAGCTGATACGATCAAGCAGCGCAATCAAATGCTCACCCAACAAATGTTACAAACATTACCTGGGCACAGAGCGTTTATTGAGCAATGGCTTAGCGCATCAAAAGCTAGGCAAATGTAGCTCGCTTAATTAGCGATGTAATATAATAGATAACAGTACACACAAACGGATTATAAAAATATACTATGCCTAAACTGACTGAACTCACCAGTAAAAAACACAAAGACCTAAAGATTGCCCCACAGGCACACATAAAGCACGCGGCTAAACAGCACGTTGTGCAATTATCAGCAGCTGAAATTGCGAATGCTGCCACTTGCTTTCCTGTTTTTGTCACTCGTAATAATGTGAATGGCGGCTGGGTGGTTTCGGCCATGACCAGCTTTGAACTCGACCAAAACCTATACGTAAATGACGACTCGTGGTCGGTTGCTTTTAATCCGGCAAGTTTGCGCACTTATCCTTTGTATTTAATGCAATCGCCTGATAACGAGAAAAGCTTTACCGTGGGTTTTAATGAAGAAAGTGATGCTTTTTCTACCACCGACGGCATCGACCTTTTCCAAGCAGATGGCAGCGCTACCGAGCATTTAACCGATGTGACGCGCATGCTCGAAACCGAATTAACCAACGTTAAACAAACTTTTGAATTTGGTAACGTGCTCGACAAACTTGGTTTACTTAAAGAAATCGATTTAAAAGTACAATATCAAGACGGCACAACAAATGTCATTAAAGGCTTGCACACAATTAACGAAGACACTTTACAAACAATAGACGCCGAGAAACTCGCACAGCTAAACAAAATTGGCTATTTAACACCCATTCACGCGCTATTAATTTCGATTTTTCAGTTAAACGTATTAGTAAACAAACACAATGCAAACGACGGCAAAATGAAAGTTAAAGCCGTTAAAATGGAAGTGAGTAAAGACCCTACTCTAAATTAAGTTCAACCCGTGCTGGCTAGGCATTCCCCTAAGGTGCTTAGCTGGCCAATAAAACACAATAAGAAGAACAACTATGTCTGACAACGTCGTACAAATTGGCGTATTTTTATTCGTCACTATCCTGATAGCTTTTTTGACTTACTTACATTGCCGCGGCAAAGGTCATTCAAAAGAGAATCAAACCAAGGAATACTTTTTGGCTGGCGGCGGACTCGCTTGGTATTTTGTTGCAGGCTCTATAACGCTAACTAACCTGAGCACCGACCAATTAGTCGGCATGAACGGCAATCAAATGGGTTTGCTCGCCTTGTGGGAGTTCTCTGCTGTGGTGGGCTTATTTGTACTAGCAAAAGTCTTTTTACCTATTTACTACCGCTTTAATTGCACAACCACCACTGAACTGCTCGAAATTCGCTACGGCAATCCGCATATTCGCGCTGTTATCAGTATGCTGTTTTTCTTGGGAAGCGCACTCATTTTTTGCCCTGCTGTAATCTACAGCGGCTCTTTGTTTATGCAAAAAATGTTTAACATCGACACGCAAATGGTCAACGTTACCATTGGCTCAAGCGAGTTTATGGTGGATATGATGATCATTTACATCTCCACCATATTTGCGGTTATTGGTGCTTTATACGCCATATTTGGCGGTCTACGAGCGGTTGCGGTATCTGACACCTATTCGGGTGTGATTTTATTGGTTATGGCATTGGTGGTTGTTGTGCTCGCCTTAAATGCTATCGACTTTAGTTTTGAAGGCATCCCTGCAGAGCGTTTAACCCTTATTGGAGACGACGAATCGCCTATTCCTTGGCACACATTATTAACCGGTATGATTTTTATCCAGATGTTTTATTGGGGTACCAATCAAGTTATTACTCAACGCGCCATGGCTGCACCTAATATTAAGGAAGCACAAAAAGGGGTGTTTGCAGCAGCTGGTATTCGTTTATTAATTGTGCCGGCCATCATCGTTATACCTGGTATTGTGTCTTACAAATTATACGGCGATATTGGTGATGCTGCCTACGGTACTATTGTTGGTGACTTGTTACCGCATTATTTAAGCGGCGTATTTGCCGCGGCAATGGCAGCTGCCGTATTGACCACTTTTAACAGCAACCTAAACTCTGCCACCGCTTTATATGTGTGTGACGTGCATCAGGCCTATTTCAACAAAACGCCGAATGTACCTCGCTTGAGCGGTATCGTAACGGCAATTATGACATTATTAGCATTGGCCTTAGTTGTTGTTTATGCACAAGCTGAAAGCATTATTAACCTTATTCAGCAGCTTTATGGTTTGTTAAGTATGCCAATTCTATCGGTGTTTATACTCGGCTTGGCCTTTAAAAATGTGCATGCTACAGCGGGCTTATTCTCGGTCATCTTTGGCGTTATCTTGTACTTCTTACTTTCGTTTGATGTTGTACCCCAAGGTATTCAAGATAGCTTAGGCTTTGTATTCCATTTGCATTACATTCATAAAATGTTTATTACTTTGATATCGTGCATCACCTTGTCGCTATTACTAAATTGGGTTTTGTATGGTCAGAAACCAAAAATCAGTTGGGTAGGCAACGAAGCGGTTGCATAGTAACTAGTCAAGATTAGACTGCCGTAATAAGCAGTCATTTAACGATAAACAAAAAGGCCATAACTTGAACAAAGTCGCGATATTTGTTGATGTACAAAACATCTACTACACCACCCGCGACACTTTCAAGCGGCCTTTTAATTATCGTGCGTTTTATAAAAGCATTGCTGAGCAAAACGAAATCGTCAGCGCGTATGCCTACGCAATAGACCGCGGTGACGAACAACAACAAAAGTTCCAGTCTGCACTCAAGCACATTGGTTTTGATGTCAAACTCAAACCTTTTATTCAACGCGCCGACGGCTCTGCAAAAGGTGACTGGGACGTAGGAATTACCATAGACTTGCTGATGAGCGCACCTGAAGTCGACCACATTATTTTACTTTCTGGCGACGGCGACTTTGCTATATTGCTTGATACAGTGAGTAGTAAATACGGCTGTAAAACCAGCGTGTATGGCGTGCTCAATTTAACAGCAAATGCGCTAATTAATGCTGCCAGTGAGTTTGTTGATATCGACCAAAAATGGTTATTATAGGAAACACTTTAATATCGATGGTCATGCGCGCTAAAACCCATTAGCTCACACCACAGCAACAAGGCTAATTCATGCCAATACAGCAAGAGCAAAGACTAAAAAACTCTAAAAGCTCGACGGTATTTGTCAATATCACGCGCAACAAGTCAAACGGCGCCGAAGCACGCATTGGCGATATGCTATTTCCTACTGATGACCGTAATTGGGCTATCCAACCTACACCAGT
>CAZXTD010000022.1:33309-38633 GCA_964643575.1 uncultured Glaciecola sp.
AAAATCCCATATTGCCGTCGCCCAAAATGCTTCAGGGCGAAGTCTTAATGTGCCTGTTTATCATATTTCAGATGGTAGAGAAGGCCCTAAGGTTTATATTCAAAGCTCTATCCACGGTGCAGAAGTTCAAGGCAATGTAGTTATCTATCACTTATTGCAAGCTTTACAAAATACTTTGATCAATGGCGAAATCATACTGGTCCCCAACTGCAACCCGGTGGGCACTAATATTAAGGCTGGTGAATATACGCTTGGCCGGTTTGACCCAGTCAATGGCACAAACTGGAACCGAGGATATTACTTCAATAAAGAGAAAATACTCGAATTTGCTGCCAGCGTAAGCAATGAGGAAAGCGTTGCAGATATTAAACAGCGTTTTAAATTGCACTTAGCACAAGCCGTTGAAGATAAACTTGGTCAAGCATGGGGTTTAGGGCTAGCACAGCAGCTTAACTTAACCTTACAAAAGATGGCGACAAGCGCCGACATTGTGCTCGACTTACACAACGGCCCAGTATCAACACGCCACATTTATATTCCTGAATACGCCAAAGAGGCGGCCTATCAGTTTTCCATTCCACATTGTATATTTATCCCTAACGTTTTTGCAGGCGCCCTCGACGAAGCATGTTTTTGTGCATGGTGGACCTTACAAGAAAGTTTGCAAGCACACTTGGGTCGTAGCATCGATTTTGACGTGCAAGGTTTTACCCTCGAAATGGGCAGCCAAGAGGTCATTGATTTTGCAGAAGGTAAACAAGATGCCACCAGCATTTTAGCCTACCTCGCTAGTAAAGGTGTGCTGTCAGGCACTGACTATAAGCCCGCTAAAATAAAACGTTACGGGGTAAAACTACAAGACTATCGCACTCTATTTACACAGTTTGGCGGCATGGTTGAATATTGCGCACAACCTGGCGAGCATATTAAAAAAGGTGAAACACTGGCTCGCGTGCTAAACATCGACGATTTAGACAATAGTAATGCGGTACAAACCATTACTGCCCCATGCGACTTAATACCAATACTGCATTTTCCGTCTGCATCTGTACTTAGTGGCACTCAGTTGTATAAATGCTTTACTGAATATGTTGAGTTGTAAGAAAAATCAGCAGTAATTGAGACAGCGTGAGATTAGTCCAAATTGTTCAGTAATCTTATATTCGACGGTCGCGATGCCGTCTGCGCTAGAGTAAATATTTGGCAGCATTTCACAGGACACGCTTAAGTAAAACTACTTACACATTTTTAACTACACTGTTTAGTTTCTTTTCATAGATTGTTAGCAAGCCACCTTAGGTTTTATCGTGACAAATATCTACACCCATTTGACTAAAGCTAAAGCGTGGAACTGCCGATACCGTTGACACTAAAGAATATTTTTAACTAAATCGTGAGTAACATAATCAAGAGCCAGACACAAAGCAGGCTTTCTAAAAGCCTTCCGTTGATATCTACCGTTGTTTTGGTGGGCTTACTTGCGCTTGTACTCATTTCGGTGTTGAATTTGTTAGAAGGTGACCAACTAGACCGCCAGCGCCCCAAGGCTCAAGAGGGTGTGATTGATTTAATGAGTATAGACTTCAATCGCGTTAGCTCTGTTCCACTTGACGGTACATGGTCATTTTATTGGGGCCAATTGCTCACTTACGAGCAAATAGGTAGTGAGTCTGGCTCAGTCGATACACCAAAGGGAAGCGCTGTAAAAGTGCCGCACGTATGGCTAGATATGGAGACTAACAACAGTCAACAGCGTAAATTTGGGTTTGCTACATATAAGCTTAGTGTGACGGTAGCCGATGCGTCTCAGAAGCTAGCTATAAAAATACCCACCATTGGTACTGCATTTAATTTGTTCATAAACGAGCAATTAATCACCGCAGTTGGCACAGTAGGCCAAAGTAAAGCATCATCCAAAGCCGCATATAAACCCGGCATTTATAGCTTTGCTCCCCCAGCGCAAACTTTTGACATTATTCTACAAGTATCAAACCATGATTTAATTTGGGGAGGGATTTGGAGCAACTTGAGGCTGGGGTCACCCGAAAACTTGCACATTGAACAATCGCGTCAAAACTTTAAATCAACTTTTATAATAGCAATTTTCATGACTATTGCAGTGTTTAACTTAATTCAATATTCGTTGCGTGCCCAAGACAAAACACCGCTGGTTATTTGCATGGCGTGTTTATTATTGGGTTTAAGAGAAATTGAGACGGCACAAGTATTTGCGTTTATGGAAGCTCTGTATATTCCTTTTGAACTAAGCATAAGAGTCAGCTTTTTAAGCTATTTTTTAACCCAAGGTTTTATAATTGCTTATTATTACTTCAGTTTTAAAGAAGATTACAATCAAAAGGTAATGTACAGTATTTTCGCACTTTCAGCTGTATATGGCTTGATAACATTGCTAGCGCCTCTTAGCTTTTCTAGCGCCTTGGTGCCATCATTCCAATTATTGTCTCTTCTCATTATTATCTATACCAGTTATGGCCTCGTGATTGCTGTAAAGAAAAAGCGACCAACCGCCAACTTTATATTTCTTGGTACCCTAGTGTTTTTCTCTCTCATTGTGCACGATATCCTTATTAATTTACGTGTATTTGATGGCGTACAACTGGTCAGTTTAGGCTTGGTGGCTCTTATAATGTGTCAAAACTACGCGACCTACAGTCAGTTTATGATCGCAAGCGACCAAAACAAACATCTGAGTGATGAGTTAGGCTTGAAAAATGATGAACTTCTTGTATTTAGTAAATCGCTTGAAGATCAGGTAGCAAGCCGAACGGCTGAGCTTAGCCAAGCTAATGAACAACTCGAAGTATTCGCATTTAATGATTCGCTCACAAACACCTTAAACAGACGAGGACTATTGCAGCGAGCAACAGAAGCTATCAAAGAATTTAATGCCAAAAGCACGCCGTTTTGTATGTTGCTCATTGATTTTGACCATTTCAAAAAACTCAACGACACGCACGGCCATGAAATGGGTGATAAAGTATTAGCTGAGGGTGCTAACAAAATGCGCTCAGTAGTGGAGTCACAAGGATATATTGGACGCTGGGGCGGCGAAGAATTTTTAGTACTACTTAACCAACAAAGTATTGAAGCAGCACAAGACGTTGCTGAAGGAATACGCGTGACCATCGAAGAACTTGTTAGTAGTAAGGTGGGCATGCCGGTCACGGTGTCGATAGGTGTAAGCCAGTATACAAATAACGAACCCATCGAAAAAACAATTAACCGCGCTGATGCTGCGCTTTATGAGGCGAAAAGCGCAGGTAGAAACCGTGTAGTGATAACCAAGCAAAGCCTCAATACCAGTGAGCTAAGCTCGCAAATCTAAAACTGCTTCGCGAACACTGTCGGCATTCGCATCTTGAGCTATAATCTGCTCTCCCGCTTTAACCTCAACTAAAGACCAAGCTAAGCGCGGCAAACGCAAACCATTCTTACGGCTAAACATACTGCCCCACAAGCCGCCTAAATGCATAGGCACAACCGGCACTGGTGTGCGTGCAATAATTCGCTCAATCCCTTTTTTAAATTGATCGACTTCGCCGTTGCTGGTGAGTTTGCCTTCCGGAAATATCCCGATTATTTCACCGTCTTCGAGGGTCTGCGCTATTTTATCAAAAGCTTTTGCATAGGCTTTTGGGTTAGCTTTTTCGCCATCAATCGGAATTGCGCGGCCCATTTTAAATAGCCAATTTAACCAAGGCGAGTAGTAAATGGGCGCAAAAATAACAAAACGAATAGGCCTTGGTGAAGCCGCTAAAATAAACATCCAATCGATAAAGCTTACATGATTTGCAACAACCACTGCTGGGCCCTCTTCAGGAATATGTTTTGCACCGGAGGTTTTTACGCGGTACATACAAATGGCTAATAGATATACCACAAAGCGCAAAAAGAATTCGGGTACCTTGGTATAAATATAAATAGAGATGAGTAGGTTTAATCCGGCGAGTAATAAAAATAACTGCGGTATACTCCATTCAAGCACGGTTAATGTCACAATACTCAAAATTGCGCTGCCCACCATAAATAAAGCGTTTAATACATTGTTTGCCGCAATAATGCGCGAGCGGCTATCCTCTTTTGTGCGCTGCTGTATAAGTGCATACAAAGGTACGGTATAAAAACCGGCTGCAATGCCTATCGCCCCCATCCATATAAAATGATAAATCATACCTTGATAGCTCATCACTTGGCTTAAGGTAAGTAGGTTGTCTTGGGTTTTGACCATGTCTGGTATGTGAGTGTCGATGTTAGGGACCTGACTCAATAAATACATAAAAATTGTAATTAAGATAGCGCCAAAGGGCACAATACCAAGCTCAATGCGCGAGCGAGACAGCTTTTCACATAATAAAGAGCCTATCGCAATACTCAAAGAAAACACGACCAACGCGCTGGTGACAACCAACTCATTACCGCCCATTTCATTTTTTACGTACAAGGGCAATGAGGTCAAAATAACCGCGCCAATTAACCAAAACCAGCTAATGCCTATTACCCCTTTACCTACCGATTCGGTTTGCGCGTTAAGCGCAGAAAACACGTCTTTGGTCGACTTGTAAATATTAAAACTAAGTTCACCCTCTGGGTTGTTTGCTGGGCTATTTGGTATAAACCGAGCACTAATAAAGCCAATAACTGCCAAGCTTAAAATCGCAACCATTACGTAAATATCACCAAACTCTTGGGTAATATAATAAGTGCCGAAAATTGTGCCCATTAAAATAGCCACAAAAGTACCCGACTCAACAAAACCATTTGCTTTAGTCAATTCTTGGCGGGTAACCTGCTGCGGCAAAATTGAGTATTTTAAGGGGCCAAAAAATGTGCTTTGTAAACCCATCAAAAATACGGTGACTAGCATTAACCAAATGGTAGAAGTGTAAATAGATACTGCACCGACCATCATGATAGGTATTTCGCAAAACTTAATGATTTGAATAAGTTTGGATTTTTCTCTTTTTTCGGCAAGCTGCCCTGCAATGCCCGAGAATAAGAAAAATGGCAAGATAAATAACCCTGCCGCCAAATTTGCATATAACGCTCCGTCGGCCTCACTTGCCGCCTTAAACACTAATAACAAGAGCACCGCTGTTTTATACACATTGTCGTTTGCTGCCGAAAAAAACTGAGTAATAAATAAGGGCAAAAAACGACGACTTGCCATCAAATTTTTACCAGCGGTTTCGTCTTTTTGAACAGTGCTTTTGAAATCGTGAGTCATATCAATATTTGGTTCTAGGGTAGTTGTGCAACCGATTATTGCACGTTCATCAGCAATCACGAAATGAGCAATGTAAAGT
>CAZXTD010000023.1:0-38617 GCA_964643575.1 uncultured Glaciecola sp.
ACGCCTCGAAAGACACATTAACTAATGGCAGTTACACAGAATCTGTTACAGGCTCATTCGTGCAACTAGTAATCGTTTGCCGCCCGCCCATTTTAATGGTGATTTATTGATTAAGCTTGTTGGCTTAGTTACTATATTTTTGTTAGACGACACAGGTTTTTTCATCGCAGCTTTAACTGCTTTAGCTTGTTGAGGAATCAAATTAAACCTGCGTTGGAAAGATAGCTTATATCCATGAATTATCGTTATAGTGTAGTTTCATCAGATCCAGAGTCAATAGCTGATTACACTTCCTCTAAGAATATCTTATGGCTTAAATCAGTTGGTAAGCGTGCATATAGACACAGTTATTGAAAACGAGCAGTTTAACGAAGCTTTATTTCTTGCTGAATTTGATTCACGCTTTTTGCAAAGGGTTCTGCATCTCGAATACCTGCAGGTAAGCTACTCATGCGATTAAGCGCAGCATCTATCGATTCAAAGGACTGTCGATAGACAACAACATACCAAGGGCCTCCATAGCGCTGGGTTTCGTATATCCACGTGTTAGCTTTTAAATCATTGCTAGCTAGATAGTTTTCCAGTACTACCGGATTTTGTATACCTGATAATTGTAGCAATATGGCATCTGTGGGGAGCTTGAGTAAGGTACTTTCGTCAAAACGGTAAACAGAGCGTTCGTTTTGAGTGAGTTGTTGTGCGTTGTTTGCAGAAACGACCTGGCTTAATCCACTGGCTGCTGGCTCGCGCAAAATGTCGTTCAACAAAGTCTTGTCTTCCAAAGTTTTGCGTTCCAGCGTTTGGTTTTGCGTTACATTGTTTTGACTTTCGGTTTTTAATAACTCTGTGGAGATAACTTGCAATGCTAGGCTGCGGTCTAGCTGGCGGTCCAGTTGCTCTATGCTAATAATATCGGGCACTCTAAAATCGCCGTCTTTGTTATTTTGTGCAAGTGCAGATCTGTTTGCCAAAACATCTTCGCTGTTGGGTAAATCTTCAAATTGTTCTGCAGGCGCCACTTTAAGTCGTGGAATTGTGTCTGGTTCTGAAGTACTTTGCGGCTTTGTAACGCCTTTGTTGTATTGACTACTGGCAATGCCTTCTTGCCAAGTGCTAACTAGGAGGTCATCAGTAACGCTTGGCTCCGAATTCTCAGCTTTGCCTGTTGCTTCGCCATACTTGCTAATATCAGCTTCTTCGTCGACTAATTCTAGTTGCAATATATAAGGGTCATTAGTTTGTCGTGTTTGACCTTTCACAATGCCTGCTGCATTTTGTTCTTCGCTGCTTTGTTCTTGAATATCAAAAACAGGTAATTCTTGATTTTCTTTTAAGCTGGTAATTTCGCCGTGGGTTAACAACTGATTTATTTCTTGCGGATATTGCCAGCTAATCAACCCAACAAATGTAGCGAAAAAAACGCTTAGCACACCACCGATAAACCACTTGTTAGATACAACAGGTCCTGAGGCAAAATTAAACCAATTACTGTCATTGGCCATAAGCGCTTCAAGTGCATTTACATCAAAGCCTGCAGAGTTGACTGATTGTGAAGATAGCAAAACGGGTTTATGGCTATTTAAGCTTGGTAGCCATTCTTGTGAGGACTCAGCCCAGCTCGATTTTCCGAACAAAATAACATTCAGATGAATATTCTCTTGTCCTTGCTGAGAGTGCATTACCCAATCCCATAATTCTTGCAAAAAGCTTTCTTCGAGAAAGTCAGCCGCAGTGATGCACACTAAATACGGGCCGTCATTGGCGGGTAGGTCGACCAATAATTGATTGAGGGGTCTTACAAAGCTGCCAACTGTGTGCCCTGCAAGTTGTCTGCATATGGCACCACGATAGTCGCTCGCTTGTTGGTCGGCGCTTGCGTTGATAAAAGAAATTTCGGTATTTTCTTGTTGAGAGGCTAAAAAGTCGCTTAATATGCGCTGCTGATCAGCAACAGTGTCACCGCTCACAAAAATGAGCTGGGACGAATAGTTCACAAGGTGTTCAAGTCTGTTGTGAAGTTCTGACACTGTTTAATCCACTGTTAACATAAAAATTCGTATATCCACTACGGATTAAGAAGTTGGCAAAGTTCCTCTTGAGTGACATCGCTAACAACTTCAGCTTTACCTAGGCCGATTGGCAAAATAAAACGCATGGTTCCGCTTAATACTTTTTTATCTCTTTGCATGTGCTGAATATATTTATGTGCGTTCATTTCTGTCGGTCCCTTTATAGGAAGCGAAAAGAACGCTAAAAGTTCCTGTACACGCCGTAATTCTGACGCATGCATTTGCTGACGCGCCAATGCAAGCTCACTAGCAAGGACCATGCCAGTGGCTACAGCTTCGCCGTGCAGCCACGTGCCATAGCCCATCTCAGCTTCAATAGCATGACCAAAGGTATGGCCTAAGTTTAATAAAGCTCTTATACCATGTTCTTTTTCGTCTTGATTAACTATGTCTGCCTTTATTTGACAGCAAGTGGCTATCATATGGCTGAGTGCATCGGGGTTTTGCTTTTGTATGGCTTGTTTGTTTTGCTCGAGCCAACTAAAAAATACAGCGTCGTAAATAATGCCGTATTTGATAACTTCGGCCATGCCGGCAGCAAATTCTTTACGTGGCAGGGTAGATAAGCTTTGCGGATCAATTAGTACACTTTGAGGTTGATAAAATGCCCCAATCATATTTTTACCCAGAGGGTGGTTAACGGCAGTTTTACCGCCTACAGACGAGTCTACTTGTGATAAAAGAGTGGTCGGAATTTGTATGAAATCGATACCGCGTTGATAACAAGCAGCAACAAAGCCGGATAAGTCGCCAATAACACCGCCGCCTAAAGCTACAATACAAGCGTCACGCGAAATTCTATGTTCGAGTAATTGACTCAGCACATATTCAAAATTGGCAAGGGTTTTGTTTGTTTCGCCGTCGGGTAAAACGATGCTCAACACTTCTTTATTAGCGTCTTCGAGTAAATTGACCAGATCTGTTTGGTATAAGGGTGCTACCACGTCGTTAGTCACAACGACAACTTGTGTTCCTTTTATGCTAGATAGCAAAAAGCCGGCGTTATTAAAACTACCGGCTTCTATCAGGATAGGGTAACTACGCTCACCAAGGTCTACATGTATGCTTGGCATGGCCACTTTCCTTAGTTAGTTTTATAAACCTATTTTATTAATAATTTGGTTTGCAACAGCGCGTGCGCTTTGCTCATCGGTTTCGATTACGTAGTCAGCCACTTCTTCATACAATGGATTACGCTCTTCTGCTAACGATCTCAATACGGTTTCTGGGTCGTCATTTTGCAAAAGTGGGCGACGCTTATCTCGCTGAGTTCGGGCAACTTGTTTGTCGATTGTAGTTTGTAAATACACGACGATACCGCGCGCAGATAAACGATTGCGAACCGCGCTCGATACTATAGAACCACCGCCAGTGGCGAGTACAATACCTTGTTTATCGGTTAAATCATGAATAATTGTTTCTTCGCGCTTACGGAAACCATCTTCGCCCTCAAGGTCAAAGATCCAAGCGATATCGGCGCCTGTTCTACGTTCTATTTCTTGGTCTGAGTCAAAAAATTCTAAGTGTAATTCTTCTGCGAGATGTCGACCGATAGTGCTTTTTCCTGCGCCCATAGGTCCTACAAGGAATACGTTACGTTTCTCTGCCATATTTGTTTTAATCACATCTGTTGTAAGTGGCGTTGGCTTTTTTGCGAGTATATGATTACCAACATTATCCATAACTATTGGATGTTATGGGCGTTTTTGTCCTCGGCTAAAAATCGAGATGCGGGATTATCTCAATTATCACAGTGCATTTGCAAGCCTTCTTACTAAATTGCGCTTATTTGCCATAAAAAAAGACGCTAAGTGCGTCTTTTTAGTAGGGATTAATGTGTAATTTTTTGCTGTAATGTATATCTAGCAAGTGCTCTTTGAGCACGCCATATCAGCGCAAGATGATTTTAGGCGTGACAAAGATGAGTAATTCGCGCTTTTCATCGACATAGCCGCTTGAACTAAATAATTTGCCTACTACAGGCAAGTCACCAAACAAAGGAACTTTAGACTGGTCTGTGGTCGTTATTTGCTGAAATATCCCACCTAACACAATCGTTTCACCGTTCTCGACTAATACTTGTGTTTTAATCTCTTGAGTATCAATAGCGACTGCAGGACCTGTAGGGGTTTGTACTGTCTCTCCACGTGTATCTTGGGTCACCACTAAATTCAAAATTATACGATTATCGGGAGTGATATGCGGCGTGACTTTGAGGCTTAACACTGCTTTTTTGAACTCTACCGAGGTTGCACCACTTGACGTAGCTTGCACATAAGGAATTTCAGTACCTTGTTCAATATATGCTTCTTGCTGATTAGCAACGGTAATCCTCGGGCTAGCAATAATTTCACCCTGGTTTTCAGACTCCATAGCGCTTAGTTCTAAATCGAGAATATTGCCATCAATTAAGCTTGCTATCTGAAACCCTATTCTGCCCGCTGCGCTAGCAACAGGTAGGTTGACGTTCAAGCGGTCAGTAATTTCTTCAGGTACGCGTCCTCTATTTGCGGTATCAGCGCCAAGTAAAGACCCTGAAGTTGAGCCATCTTGCGAATTGCCCGTAAAGCCCCAACGAACGCCTAGCTGCTCGCCTGCACTTTCGCGCACAGTAACCATGCGAGATTCAATCAGTACTTGTCTAACTGGAATATCAAGGGCTTGAATTGTTGCTCTAGCTTCGTCTATTGACTCTTGTGTATCTCTAATAAGTAAGGTGTTTGTGCGTTCATCGACGCTAACCGAACCACGCGGAGAGAGTATGCCGCCATCTGGTGATTTTAAAATCTCCGCTAGTTCGATTGCTTTGGCATAGTTTACTACAATGTTTGCAGGCTTTAGTTCTGCTAACGACTGAACATTTTGTTTCGACTGTAACACCTGTGTTTCGCGGGCGCTCAGCTCTTCACTCGGCGCGATTAGCAATATATTACCCTCAAGACGTTTGTCTAAACCACGTATTTTTAGAATCATGTCTAAAGCTTGATCCCACGGAACAGCACTCAAACTTATCGTTACATTACCATTTACTGTGTCGGTTGTGACAAGGTTGAATCCATTTACTTGGGCGATAATTTGTAAAACTTGGCGCACGGGTACATCTTGGAAGTCTAGGCTAATAGGCTTCCCTTCATATATCTTACCTTGACTCTCGGCGACTTCATCTTCGCTCATCGGCGACAAAGATATTTGGACTTGTTCGTCGGTTTGCGTCTTTTTAACGCGCACGCTGCCTGAATAGATAATTTCCAAACGTGACTCGTTTTCACTTTGAAAGGTTTCAATTTTCTGTACGCTTGTGCCAAATTGAGAAACGTCTATTTCGACGTATTGGTCGTCGTTTAGATGCGTCTGCGCAAAGCTTAAGGTGACTTTTCCTTGTGCTTCAATTAGCGAAATTTGAGGCAAAGTGCCGCTACCAGACGTATCTATATCAACCACAATATTGGCCGTATCGACATTGCGATTAAAATCAATGCCGTTTATGCGACTTAGCTCAGCCAGTTTAGATTGCCCCTGGGGGTCAACTAAATCTAATTCAGCTTGTTGTGCAACAACACCAAAGGTGAACAAACCGACAATGCATGCCAACGCAACGTACCAAAGCGGACGGCGTCTGTTGAGTTTGGTGTTAAAAATGAATTTCTTAGACATTGTTTGATTCCCCTACCATCGACGACATTGACATGGTCGCATCTTTGCTTTTCCAGCATCCTGCGCCATCAGGCAGCATTTCTTTAATTAAAATCTCATTACTCTTGATTTGTTGAACTCGGCCGTGAAACAAACCCACATAACTGCCGCTTGTCACTTTATGTAAACTTCCATCGTTTGCTTTGATCAACGCGTATTTGCGTCCATTACTGGTAAAAACACCCGCCATTTGAAGCCCGTCTAAACCATAGTTTTCGAGCGCTTGTTTAGTGCGGTCTGTATTAGGCTGTTCGCAGTTTGGTGTTTGCGCTGCTACAGCTTGAACTTGTTCTTGCATTGAGCGTGTAAAAGGACTTCGGCGGTCGCTTGCTTCGTAACTCACGCTAGGCAGTGCCGTAAACTCTGGGTAGGGCACAATATTAACTGAGGTGTTAGCCTTTACTTGTTGGGTATAAACAACCAAGTCGTCTATATTCGCGCCGCACGCGCTCAATACCGTTGTGCAGCTTGCGACTAAGAGCAATTTTTGAGTGAGTTTGTTGATATTTTTAACTTTAGCTTTCATTACTCTAGCTCCGCCGACTGCGTGCGATAAGTTTTCGCCTGCATGCTAAGCACTAAACCTTCACTGGACGTACTTATGTCGAAGTCGTGAAGCGTCACAATGCGCGGCAAATTAGCTACGTTGGAAGCAAATTGCCCAAACTCATGGTAACTACCCGATACTTCTAACTGTATCGGCAGTTCGGTGTAAAACTCTTTAGGTATTTCTTGCTGCCAATTTAGTAAATTAAAAGATAGGCCCGCATCTGTGCCAACAAACGTCACATCGTCTAGTAAACCTGGTGTTTCGTTGCTTGTCGGTAGCGACTTAAGCATTGAAGAGAAATCCTCTTCTATACGCGCTAACTGCTCTTTGTAAGCTTCAAGATTTACTGCAACTCGATATTTAGCTTCAAATGTTTGCCGTAATCCAATTTCGTCATCTTTTGCCTTAGCTAACATAGGTAGCTTGGCAGAGATAATGGCGTAATAGCATATTCCAGCAACAAGGCAGGCAATAAACACTGCAACGACAATTTTTATTTCTCTGGGCCAGATAGCAACTTGTTCAAAATCTAGTTCGTTGATTTCTTTTAGTTTTGCAAAATCAAACTTCATTAGTTTTGCTCCTTATCGCTTTTTTCTTTTTCAATGTCTACCGGGCCATACTGAGCAGAGATGGAAAATGTAAGTTCAAAGTCGCTAACCGCCATTGCGCCAGATTTGTCTGAAACAATTGAAGATAATACAGGGTCAACAAACACACTAGAGCTTTCGACGGCGCGCATAAACGATGACAAACGATTGTTAGATTCGCTAACACCAACGATTTTTACTTGGTTGTCCGTGCGGCTCATGGATGAAAATGAAACGCCAGCGGGCACGAGTTTAGCGAGTTCGTCAAAAATAATGGGGGTTAAGTTGCGGCTCACTTGAAGTTGTTCAATCAGCGCCATCCGCAAGGTAATTTCGTCTTTTGCTGAGTTAATCTCTTTAATCTGTGCAATTTGGCGGTCGAGTACTTCTATTTGCTGATTAAGATAGTTGTTTCGTGAGTTTTGATTACGGATTTGTTGGTCAACAATTTGCCCAGCTATCCAAAACACAATAAACACAGCCATCGACACACCCACTAAGGAAAACGCATAATGCTGTTTTTGGGTTTGTCTTAGGCTTTCACGCCATGGGAGTAGGTTTATCTTTGCCATGCTTCAAGTTTCCTCGTTGCAAGGCCCACCGCAATTGTCATTTGAGGGGCTATTTTCATTAATTTTTCGGCATTAACTTTATCGCTAATTGTCATGTTTTTAAAAGGGTCAAACAGTTCAACTGGTATATTGAGCTCGCGCTCTAATTCTTCGTTTATGTTGGGCAAACTTGTTATTCCGCCTGTAAGATAAACAGAACTTGGCATGTTCTTGTGAGTGGTTGCCGTATACATTTGTAAGGCTCTTTGCACTTGTTGCTGCAAACTCGCAACAAAGCTTGGCAGTGATTCTGTAAACCACTCTTGCGGCGCTGAATTATTAGCTAACTGAGCTTCTACTTCACTAAGCTCTACTGCATAAATGAGTGAAAGGTCTTGATTGAGTTTATTTAGGCCAAAAGCGTGTTCTTTTGCATATATAACTTCGCCATTGGTGACTACGCACACCTGTAATAATGAGGCGCCTACGTTTACACAACAGGTGACTTCGTCTTGTTCAAATGCTTTGTCGCGATACGCTATAAAGGCTTCGCTGAGTATATTTGATTCAATCTCGATTATTTTGGGTTCAAAAGGGACTTCGCGCACAACGGTCATTCGACTATCTACTAAATCTTTGTGAGCGGCGCTGAGTAACACTTCTACTTTCCCTGTGTGGGTTTCGCTGTCGCGTAATTCCTCAAAGTCTAGGTAAACTTCACTTAATGGGTAAGGAATGAGACTGTCAGCCTCTATCTCTATTTGGCTTTCAAGCTCAAAGTCGGTCTGATTGGGCTCCATGTATACGAGTTTGCTGATGACAGAAGATCCTGAAACCGCAAGTGCGCAAGCCTTTGTTTTGCTTTTCAAATTGAGCTTTACTTTTTTTAATGCCATACTCACGGCGTCGAAGTCTTTGATTTCGCGCTCATTGAAGGCATTGCCACTAATCGGCTCACAGGCATAGCCCATGACTTTTGTTTCGTCATCAGATATGTCTAAAGATACGGCTTTTATAAACTTGGTGCCGATATCTAAACCGATTATAGTTTTAGCTTTTTTTCGAAAAAGCGCCTTCATAGCTTGGTCGCCCAGTGTTAGTTAAAGTATTATTGAACATCATAATACTGATAAATTAGTATACGTATGGATCTGTTAACGACACATACGTATAAAATGTGAGTACTTTTATACAATTTTTTGAGTAAACTCTGCCGCGTGAAGTTTTTAAAAATATTATTCATTACATGTTTGGTTGGCTTGGTAATAGCCGTAGTTTCTGTCTTTGGCATGTATATGTACTTCAAGGACGAGCTGCCGAGTGTCGACGTTTTACGTGACGTGCAACTACAAACACCTATGCGAATTTATACCCAAGATGGCAAACTCATCTCGCAATATGGGGTGAAAAGAAGAATACCGGTTAAACTAGAAGAAGTCCCTGAGACATTAGTACAGGCTTTGATTGCGACCGAAGACAGTCGGTTTTATGAACACATAGGGGTTGACCCAATCGGCGTTTTACGAGCGGTTGTTAACCTCGTCACGACCGGCGAAAAAGGTCAGGGCGCAAGCACGCTTACCATGCAACTAGCAAGAGGCTTTTTTGGCCTGACACGCAAAAAAGAATATTCTCGAAAGATCAAAGAAGTGTTCATTGCGCTTAAAATGGAGCAGGAGCTAAGCAAAGATGAAATACTCGAGCTTTACCTAAATAAAGTAGAACTTGGCCACCGCTCTTTTGGTGTCGGAGCTGCCGCACAAGTTTATTATGGTAAAGAACTCAACGAGTTAAATTTAGCGCAACTTGCCACCTTAGCCGGCCTTCCGCAACGCCCATCGGCTTTAAACCCCATTACACGCCCTGACTTATCGGTTGAACGTCGCCGTATTGTTTTATTAAGAATGCTAGACGAGGGGTATATTACGCGCGCACAATTTGATGAAGCAGCAACAGCCCCCGTTACCGCAAAAAAACATGGTGCTGAAATTGATTTTGATGCGCCATATCTCGCAGATATCGCCTATAACGAAATGGTGTCTATCTACGGAAAAGAAATAGCGGAAACAAGCGGCTTTAAAGTTTACACCACTGCTATATCGTCATATCAAATAGCGGCGCAAAAAGCAGTCGTACGTAACTTGCATGATTATGATGAGCGACATGGCTACAAAGGCCCGCTCGACCGATGGTGGACGCCACTGGACGCAAAAGACTTAGAATCAAAAGGTTTCCAGCTCCCCTTGAGCCCTGATGATGTCGCTAAAATATCAGAGCAATACGGCGAATTTACTCCGCCCAGTAAAGACGAGTTGATTAGCCGCTTGAGCGAAATTCAAACCATAGGTAGCTTGACGCCGGCTGTTGTTTTGAGAGTTGAAGAGCAAAGCGCAATCGTTCTTACTGAAGATAGGCGAGAAATCACACTCCCTTGGGATGGGCTTGATTGGGCTCGGCCTTACATAAGTGATCAACGTCAAGGCCCTGACCCTGAGACTGCTTCTGATGTGTTAAGCGAGGGAATGGTCGTTTACGTTCGTCAACGTGAAGAAGACGAAATATGGCAAATATCTCAATTTCCTAGCGCCAGCGGTGCCTTTGTTGCGTTAAATCCTTTCAACGGCGCTGTCGAAGCAGTAGTAGGTGGATATAGTTTTTATCATAGTCAGTTTAATCGTGCGACCCAAGCTAAAAGGCAAGTAGGTTCAAATATCAAGCCTTTTATATACGCTTCGGCTTTAGACAACGGATATACCATTGCAAGTTTAGTTAACGATGCGCCAATCAATCAGTGGGATTCAAGCTCTGGGGTTGCTTGGCGTCCGCAAAACTCGCCGCCTGAGTATGATGGTCCAATTCGGATGCGGGTAGCATTAGGTAAGTCAAAAAACGTTATTTCGGTGCGTTTGTTGCGTGGCGTTGGCCTTGAAAACACCCGTGATTACTTGACGCGTTTTGGCTTTGAAAGGGAAGAAATTCCTTTAGATGAAACTATGTCTTTAGGTTCTGGTGCACATACTCCAATGGAGGTAGCAACTGCGCTTGCTGCTATTTCAAATGGCGGTTATTTAGTACAGCCATACTTTATTGAACGAATCGAAACCAGTAATGATGAAATTGTTTGGCAAGCAGAACCAAGTTATGCGTGCGACCCTTGCGATATATTTACTCGCGACGGCAAGCGTAAATCAGAGCAGAGCACGATTGACCAGAATGAGTCTACACAAACCTTAACTAAAGCAAACACAAGCGCGCCAGATGAAAATGACATCGAAGCTTTACTTGCCGCTGAAATGGCGCAGCTTAATGGTTTAAATTCATCAGAGCAAGAATTAAACGACGAAAGTAGTGCCGACGTAATAGAGCGCCCAGCAATGCAGAGTGCACCGCGCGTAATATCAGAACAAACAGCCTTTTTAGTCGCTGAAATGATGCGCACGGCCGTAAGAGGTAATGGGCGAGGCGAAAATTACTGGGTGGGCACAGGCTGGCGCGCACGCAACTTGCTTCAACGCACCGATATTGGCGGAAAAACCGGCACGACTAACGATGCTCGCGATACCTGGTTTAGTGGCTTTGCCCCTGGCATCGTTGCAACTTCATGGGTGGGTTTTGATGATAATGTCAGGCAACTGGGGCGGACTAGCCGCAATCAAAACTTGGTGAATAAAAACCCTGAGAGGTTTAATTGGATTGGAAATGCGTTAATTGGCGGCGAAGATGGTGCTAAAGTAGCCCAACCAGCTTGGATTCGTTTTATGAAAGATGTGCTTGAGGGCGTTGAAGAAGGTTCAAAACCTATTCCACAAGACATTGTGCGAGTGCGAGTCGACCGAGCAACAGGCCAACTTACGCGCAAGACAGGTGCAACATCAACATTCGAATACTTTGTAAAAGGAACAGAACCGACTACCTTTGTACTAGAAGATTCTTTAGAATTGCCGATAGAAAACGAGCAAGATGACGAACCGCAGCTCGAAGAGCTGTTTTAAACCCTTACATACACCACACAACTGATTAGCTAATAAGGCTTAACATGTCAGCAAATGATACCCAAAGTTATTTGTACACCCATTATTCAGGACCTGCATTACTCGAAACTCCTTTACTAAACAAAGGCAGTGCATTTACAGAGCGCGAACGAAAGTCGTTTAATTTACTCGGTTTAGTGCCTCCTCGTTATGAGTCTATCGACGAGCAGGTAGAACGCGCTTACTTGCAATATAGTAGTTTTGTTAGTCCACTGAACAAACACATTTTTTTGCGAGCCATACAAGACAACAATGAAACCTTGTTTTATCGATTGCTGCAAAAATATATTGAAGAAATGATGCCCATTATTTATACGCCGACGGTAGGTGAAGCCTGTGAGCGTTTTTCTGATATATATCGGTCTTCACGCGGCTTGTTTATCAGCTATGAAGAACGCCATCTGATGCAAGACATTTTGCGCAATGCTACAAAGCGTAAAGTGCGCGTTATCGTGGTCACCGATGGTGAGCGTATTCTTGGCTTAGGAGACCAAGGCATTGGTGGTATGGGCATTCCTATTGGTAAATTATCTCTGTATACCGCTTGCGGTGGCATTAGCCCTGCATATACGTTACCCGTTATGCTCGACGTTGGTACCAATAACCAAAAACTTCTCGATGATCCCATGTATATGGGCGCACGCCATCCTCGAATTGATCAAGAGCAATACGACGCGTTTTTAGATATGTTTATTCATGAAGTGAAATCGCGCTGGCCTGAAGCCATGATCCAGTTTGAAGACTTTGCTCAACCCAATGCAATGCCCCTCTTAAATAGATATAGAGATCAAGTGTGCTGTTTTAACGACGATATTCAAGGCACCGCGGCTGTTACTCTAGGTACTATTTTAGCGGCTTGCCGGTCTCGCAAACAAAAGCTTTCTGAAATGAAAGTCGTGTTTGTTGGTGCAGGGTCCGCCGGTTGTGGTATCGCAGAAATGCTTGTACAACAAATGGTGTTTGAAGGCTTGAGCGAAACCGATGCAAGAGCTAACGTATTTATGATTGACCGGTTCGGCTTACTGACAGAAGGTATGGAAGAACTGCGTGATTTTCAACAAAAGCTGATGCAGCCAGCAGCTAATGTGAGTGACTGGACATTTAGCGGTACTTTTGCGTCACTTTTAGACGTTGTAAACTGTGCCAAGCCCGATATTCTAATTGGCGTGTCGGGCCAGCCTGGTTTATTTACTGAACAAGTGATTACCGCTATGAGTGAACACTGCGATATTCCTATTATATTCCCGCTGAGTAACCCCTCTCGTCAAGTAGAGGCAAGACCAGAGCAGGTGATTGCATGGACAAAAGGCAAGGTTGTTATTGCTACTGGGTCGCCATTTGAACCGGTTGAATATGAGGGGGAGTTTTACCCAATTGCTCAGTGCAACAACAGTTACATATTTCCTGGTATTGGCTTAGGTGTTATTGCTTCAAAAGCCAAATTAATAAGTGATGAAATGTTAATGGCAGCGAGTAACGCACTCGCTGAAGCCTCGCCGCTAGCACAAGGAAAATCAGCTTATTTATTGCCTCGACTAACCGAAATTACAGAGCTATCCAAAAAGATAGCATTTGCTGTAGCCAAGGTAGCAATGGAGCAGCAGCTTGCCTTGAGTGTGCCAGATGATGTAATGCTAGAACGAATAGAACAGCATTTTTGGCAAGCCGAATATAGACCTTATAAACGCGTTAGCCTGTAAAAAGAGTCAATAAAGTTTTTTAGGTGGGCTTTTTTAAAGCCTGCCTAGAGACGAAACCATTTTTACTAAAGAGGCTTAACCCTCATAACCTTATTTAGTTTTCCCATCGCAATAGCGTTGCCTAATAAAACAATACCTGCACCCACCACGGCAATTAGTGACCATTCATACCCTTCAAAAATCGTAGAAATGAGCAAGGCAACAATAGGGTAGACTAAAACAACGTACGCTGACTTATCTGAACCTATTTGTTTTAGTAGTCGCATGTAAGCGCCAAAAGCAACTACCGAACCAAACAGGCTCAAATATAAAAGCGAATAGTAAAAGGAAGGTTCGCTAGGTAACGAAAATTCTGCGCCGTTTAACAGTGCAATGCTTGTGGTGATAATAACGCCATAGGTCATGGCCCAAAAGTTCATTTGCATCACACCGGTTGGGCCTTTTAAGATTTTTTCTGAGGTGACGTTACCGCAGGCCGCTGCAAAAAATGAGGCAGTTGCAAACAGTAAACCAAGCGTTATGCCCTGCTGTAAAGTGAAGGCCTCAAATTCAGGCGCAAAAATACAAGCAATGCCAACTAGGCCTACTGTAGCACCTATTACAACCTCAATTCTGATAGGCGCACCTAAGGCGAATCGTCGTAATATAACATTAAAATAAATGACGCTGCTGCTCAATACTGCGAGCAAGGCACTTATCATATGCTGTTGGGCTGCATATAAGAATGAATAATCGAGGGTGTATAGAAATACGCCGGCCAATAAAATCCATTTGTGTTGGCTGAAGGGTTGCTTAAGTGATACACCTTTGATTATGCACCATATACCAATTAATGCCGCAGCAATTGCAAACCGCAGCGCCACTGCTAACATAATGTCCATTTCGTGTACTTGAAAAGTAAGTGCTATCCACGTAGAGCCCCATACTAAACAGCATGTTACAAACAGAAAAACATTATTTGAGAGTAAATTCATAAGTTAACTACCGCTTACAAAGCATATTAATATTGGTTTTAGAAGACTTAACGCACGCATATCTTTGTCTATTTTAAAAGGTAAGAACGCATGGTCTATCTTGACTATTTTTGCGTATCTCAAACTGATTACTTCAAAGCCGTAATTTTTTAAAGGGGAACGAGTTGATACAGGTTGCTGAGCTCACCATGGAATACGGACAAGCAGATACATCTCTGCGTGTCCTTGATAATTTAAATTTTAGCATGCACAGCGGCGATACGGTAGCTATAGTCGGACCCTCAGGCTCTGGCAAAACAACCTTAATGCAGCTTTTAGCTGCACTTGAACAACCTTCGCAGGGACAAATAAGTATAGATGGGCAGCAACTATCGACCTTATCTGCAGACGAGCTTGCCGACTTTAGGCGGGACAACATGGGGATTGTGTTTCAGTCGTTTCACCTTATCGACAGCTTAAATGCCTTGTCGAACGCTTCATTACCACTTGATATTGCGGGTGTTGCTAACGCGTCTTCACGTGCTCGAACTTTATTGGAGCAGGTTGGTTTAGGGCACAGAATAGAGCATTACCCACAACAGCTTTCAGGTGGCGAACAGCAACGAGTTGCTATTGCAAGAGCTCTGGTACATGAGCCAAAACTAATACTCGCAGATGAACCTACCGGCAACCTAGATGAAAAAACAGGGAATAAGGTTGCAGATTTATTATTTCAACTTCATGCACAGTCACAGTCTACTTTGGTTATTGTAACTCACGATATGCGCTTAGCTAAGCGTTGTAAAAGGCTGTTTTGGTTAGAGTCTGGTAAATTAAGCGTTGAGGAAAACAGTGAACTTCTCGCTTAGGTTTGCCTGCTGTGACTTATTGCAAAGCTTAAAACGCTTATGGTTGTTTTGTGCTTGTTTAGTATTTGGTGTTTGCTTGGTAATGGCAGCAGCAAGTTTGTATCAAATGCTCGACCGAGTGCTGCTTTCAGACACCCGCGCTTTAATGGGCGGCGACTTGGAAATAGAAACAAGCGAAGCGCTCGACCAAGAGGCGCTTGATTGGATTGTTCAGCGCGGCGATATTTCGTTAACACGCGAACTTGATACTATGATGAGCACGCCTGATGACGAATTTGCTTTGGTTGAATTGCTTAGTACAGATAGTGCTTATCCCCTCTATGGCGAACTAAGCCTCGAGCCCAATCAGCCGTTAAGCACAGCACTTGCAAAAGTAGGTGGCCAATGGGGCGTTGCTATTGATCCGGTGTTAGCAGAACGCTCCAATTTGAGTGTTGGTGACAAAGTGTTTATTGGAGACTTGAGTTTTGTCGTGCGCGCGCTGGTGATATCGCAACCCGACCGCCGCTTGAGTGCAAATTGGCGAGGCTCGCCAGTACTCATCTCAGATCAAGCAATGAATGCGTCGGGCCTTATTTTGCCTGGTAGCCGAGTAGAATACGAGTACCGTATTAGAACAGCGCAAGACGTGCAAACATGGGAAACAAACCTTATTACACAGTTTCCGGATACCGACTGGGAAATCCAAACGTTTGAAGATAGAAGTGAACGTATATCAGAGCGCTTGTCACAAATAGCGTCAGGCTTGCTTATTGTCGCTTTTAGTACCTTGTTTATTGGCGGCTTGGGTGTGTTTAACAGTATCTCAGTTTATCTGCAGAGCAAGCGTGACAGTATTGCTACCTTAAAAGCATGTGGCTTACGAGATGGTCGTATCGGGCAAGTTTTTGTTATCCAAGTTGCTATTTTAGCGAGTGTATGCGGCTTACTTGGCGTATTGCTAGGTGGCGCAATGGCATTTGTAGGTAGCAATATTTTAGCGCAAGACCTTGCAGTGTCATTGCAAACTAACGATCTGCTGATTGCAGCGCTAGCGGCATGGGCTTTTGGCATTATTACTGCCTTTACTTTTACCTTACCTGCGCTAGGAAGGGCCTTACAAGTAGATGTTGCCCATTTATTTAGGGCTAATGAGAACATCGGAACTGAAATTTCTCTTCAATGGCGTATCGCGAGTTATGTGAGTGCGGGCTTATTGAGTACTTTGGTGCTGGTTGCTATACCCAATTTGCTTTTTGGTTTAGCATTTTTGTTCACTGTCTTAGTTTGTCTCGCCTTTTTCGAATCTGTAGTACGTGGTCTTCGAGCCTTATCTCGCAGCATGGAAAAAAGGCCGATGCTTGCTTCACATGCGGCAACACGTTTGGCGCTTGCAAATATGCATCGCCCAGGCACGCCCCTTCGCATTACTTTGCTGTCTTTGGGCACTGCGTTAACACTGTTAGTGGCATGTTCGGTTATTGTGGTGTCATTGCTAAGGCTCGTGCAAACCACAATCCCCGAAGAGGCCCCTGCCTTGGTTTTATATAACGTGCTGGCTGAGCAAAGAGAATCGATTACAAATACTGTTACTTCTTTTGATTTAGACGCGAAGCTCACCCTTGCACCGAATGTGCGTGCACGTGTTTCTGCTATAAACGGCATTGCGATTAGAGACCTCGATAATCTTGATGTAAATTGGCAAGATATGGCGCGTGATGAGCATAAACTGAGCTATTTGGCCGGTAACATCGACGGTATAAGCATAATAAACGGAAGCATTTGGGATGAGTCTTTTGACGCTAACAAAGCCGAAAATGTTGACTTTGCACTTATGATGGAAGACCGAGAAGCAGCACAAATGCAGTTGCAAGTAGGTGACACGGTCAGTTTTTCAATGGTGGGAATTGAGAGAAGGGGTTTACTCACGGGTATTTACAGTCAAAAAGGTCTGCAAACACGCTTTTGGTTTGAAGCCATATTATCTGACGGTGCACTTGAAGACTTTATTACCACTTATGTGGGTACAGTCAATATGGATGCCGACAAAGCAATCGCTTTGCAAAGTGAGTTAGCTCGTAATTACCCTAATGTGATTACCGTACGTACTCAAGATTTACTCGACTCCGCAAGCGATTTGCTCAACAAAGGCACAAGCGGACTGAGCGTGATTTCTTCCATCAGCTTGCTAGTAAGCCTAATGGTGCTCGCTAGCGTAATGGCAGCAGGGCGGGCCAAGCAGAGTTATCACGCAATAATATTGTTTTGCATAGGAGCCAGAATTTCCTATATTCGCCGAGCTATCGCAATTGAATACGGTTTGCTTGCAGCAGTGGTAAGCGCTTTTTCTGTCGTCCTTGGCCTAGGCATCGCGGCGCTAGTATTGCAGCTTAGGCTTAAATTGTTCGAAACTGATGTATATTGGCTAGGCGCTGCGGTTGCTATCATTTCATCCGCCATCGTATTTACACTCGGGGCCCTATACTTGTTTCAGCGTTTAAAAATACAACCCGCGCAGCTGCTCAGAGAGTCTGTTTAATGGAGTTTAAACAAACTATTTATAGGTTAGTGTAAAACTGCAATAGGACTACCTAATTGCGAATAGCTGCCATTCAATACTTTTTAAAAAAGTAGCATGAATCGATACTTGCAAAAGTATCTAGAAAACAATTAGTAAACGTTTTATTAAGACTGGTTGAATGATAGTTTATCGCGCTCCAAGTCATTCAACCAGCTTCTAAAAACAACCATATTTACGGTCGATTAAGAAATAGTATACCCATTAATAGGCTTAAAAGCAGGATGTTGGGAAGCGATATATAGTCCTCGTACAAGTTCTACCATGCTTGCCAGTTGAGCATGTTTTCGCGCTTACTACCCTGACGCAAAGGTTTTGTGAGCCTGGACCAGATTGCGAGGGCTCTATAATGTTTGGACCTGACAACCCTGGTCCGACGAACTGCCCCCACGGTGCTTCCTCAGCAGCTTCCTCAAGGATATCCCTTAAGCAAGGATGTTGGTCATCCGTTGTGGAATTTGCGTCATTTACAGTTCCTTCAGGCATCGCGTGGTCTACCAACCTTTTATCGATTTGAGATTTGTTACGGTCCAAATATAAGCCGATTTCATATGAACCGCTATCAGAAGTGATATCTCCAGTAAAATCTAATATGAAAACAAGCTTGGTATCCCCACTTCCTATTACTGCCCCTATTGGACGTTCTTCAGAATCCCAGTTTACATTCATTCCGACATTAGCCGATCCTGCGCCTCCACCTACATTTATACCTAGGCCCGTTACGTCAACATCTTCTCCGAAGTCGAATGGATTGCGAGAACCAATTCTCCTTGCTACCTCATTTTTAACAAAAGCTATCACATTATCTTGGCTAGTTTGGTTGCCAAAATATTCTTTAGCCACTGCGCATGACACGCTGTCTGAGCTACTGGTTAAGCCAATCAACCCAGATGGCGTTTTCATGTCTAAACTACTTGTGCTTTGCGAAGAGTTAAAAGTTGATGGATTGATGTATAACAAACCTCCATTTGTAGCTATGTTGACGTCATCATAAAAATCAAAGAATAGATTCGCGTTATTTCGCTCTGTTGCATTCATAGCGATGTTGGTTGTAACCACTTCCATAAAATATTGCTGCGGGAAATGAGCTTTTACATTAAACTTCCAAGACAGTTTATCTTGAGGATTGAGTATAATGACAGTCTCATTAGTAACATCACAAACCATTGGAGTATCAGGTGTTGCTGGTCCTCCATTTAAGTCTGTAAATTCACAATTGGGAAGCGTACGTTTTGTAGATGCCAGTGCTTTTGCATTCGAAAAATTACAATCGTGACATATGTACGCGTCAGTGAATGCTTGATTGGCAAATATATTGCCTGAATATATCATGATTCCTATTAAACATAACTGAACTAGCTTTTTCATTTAAATCTCCTTTAAATCTCCTTTAAATCTCCTTTAGAATTAATGAGTTGTAGATATTTTCAACTCACTAATAAATTTTCATAAAATTCATGGTAAGTCAAGTATGATCCCATCAAATAGTGGTCCTTCTTAGTCTAATTAAGATTTCAGCATCTATTGTTATGATAAGTAACGTTCAGAATCATCTACACAAACCACGGACCTCTCTTGCTTGAAGGTTATTAAGGCTACATCTTTGCTTTAATCAGCGCTGTCTTAACCACTCGATTTATAGCTGATCATAGGATATAAGATTTATGGAAAAATAATTAGCGTTGCTAATTGCTGCGTTTGCTATCGCACCATCTGCTGTCGTGTTTACTCTTGGCGCTTTTTATTCGTTTCAGCGTTTAAAAATACAAACCGGGCGGCAGCTCAAAGAATCAGTTTAATAGGTGTTTCAATGCCTTTGCGTTAATGCGGGATTCTTAAACGCATGCGCAGAATAATAAGCATCAAGGCTTACAGCGCCCGATGCAGTAATTAATGCGTCTGCTTCTAGATGTATGTGGTAAATACGTCCTGTTTGCTCTGGGTGCACTTGAGGAATACTTGGGTCAGCTAAAACGATGCTTAGCTGTTTTCTGTCTTCACTCAGAACAAATGATTTAATCTTGTCGTCCTGATTGCCCATTTCTTCAGACCCATAAGCTTGCGCATCGCGATATGTCCAAGAATTCACCGATAAGGCTTTGCTAATGGCAACGCCGTCAAACTCTTGTGGTAGTGCTTGGGTAAAGCTTAAGATGAAGCCATCTTCGGTAATATTCACGTTTTTGATATGCAAATGCTGTGTTTTGCCGTCGTACTTGATGCGCTGTAAAGCGGCTGCATTGCCGCCTTTAGCGTGCCAGCCTCGGCCGGTTTGGCCTAACAACAAGCTGTTGTCGCTTAAAAAGTGAGGTCGCATCACGCCCGACTCCATGCCGCTAGCAAAAGGTATCATTGCGCCTTGCCATTGGCCGTTTACTTGCTCGGTGACAACGCGCGTTAAATTAGATTGGGTTTGATCGCCAATTAACATTTGACCTGCAAAATGGCCAAAGCCGCCATTTGTGCTGTCCCATGCTGGGTTACCTAATGAGTTAGCTACTTTGCCGTGAGGCACTACAATAACTGCTTTTTCTTTGCGTGAAATAACTGACTCCCACGAGACTTCACTAGAGTCTGGTGTCATATCGGGTTCGTCAATTAAGCCTGCGGGATGCCCGTAGAACTTATCGTCTTCTAGCATGAAAATCTTCGAACTCCCGACAAAATCGCCTTGATTGTCGGCATACCAAACTTGGCCGTTGAGGTCGGCGCCAACCCCAGCTGGGCTGCGTAAACCATTTGCAAAGTACTCATATTTGCCCGTTGGACTTACTCTTACCGCCCAACCTACATACCCGCCATGGCTTCCCATAACATTGCCGCCAGCGGTGTAATACACGCCTTCACCTACGCCTAAATTGAGCGTCATCACATAGTCGCCGTTGCTGTCGCGCGTGGGGCCATGTGTGTAGGTGTGGTAATTACCAGCGTTGGTAAAACTGTCAAACACGGTATCATAATAGTCAGCAAAGCCATCGCCGTTAACATCTCTTAATCGGGTCAATTCGGCTTTGTTGCCTACTACTGCAACAGAGCCATTGTCGGCTTCTGCCAATATGCCTAAGCTATCAAACATACCTTCTGCCATTAACTGCCACTTACCGTCGCTTATTTTCCACACGCCAGCGGTGCGGGTCGATACTAAAATGTCGCCGCTTGTTGTGGTATCTAGGCCGATTGCTTCAAATAAGTAGTCGCGACCTAGGTTGTCTTTAGGCGCTTGCCAGCTTTCTATTGAATAGCCTGGAGGTAAATTGGCTTCGGCTTCACTGCTTTGTAGGGACTGTGATTCGTAGGTATAGCCTATTTGCTCTGGCTTCCATGGTGTTTCTACCGTGGTGATTGTGGCGATAAGAATGGCAGCATTGTCTTCACCTTTAATGTCGGCTATTGAAAGCTTCCACACGCCATTTTCCAATAATCCTTTATCTACTGAAACATTTTTAAGCATGTGTGGGTTAATTGCAAAAGACTGCCCTTGAGCAAGTTCGCCACTTATTTCAATTCGGACTTTTCCTTCAGGGGTGAACTCGTGAGTAATGCCAATTTGGTTGCCGCTAACCTCGTAAAAGAATGTCACTGGTGCGAGCTTTTCGGTGGAGTTACGGTAATAACCGTTAAATTTAGCATCCTGTTCGCGTAATCTTTGCTCAAAGCTTTTTGTAGAATATGCACTTTGTTTAATGCGCTCAAAGTCTTTAAATTTTGGTTCTTTAAACGAAAAATCTACCAAATTGCCGGCCGAATTATAAGGACGCAGTATTCCGCCAAATTCACCTAGGCTTAACTCAACAGCCTGATAACCAATCTCAAAGCCATTGCCACCTCGGCCGGTAAGCTCTCCAGAGGCCTCTATAAAACCTCCTTGCCAAATTTTAGCGACCGATAAGTTTCGAGGGTCAAAGCTGTAATGCAGTGCACTCGGGTTTCCTACATGAATAGCTCGGCCACTTACTTCAGGTAAAGGACCACGTTGAATGCGAACGCGATCTTGAACAATAAATTGTAATGCATCTTGCATCGGGTCATATTCAGTCGGCCCTTCAGAAGACTCAAGGCGCACCATAGGTCCTTGTTTCCAAAAGTCGTTGCGGGTTAATAAATAGGAATATATCGCCGAAATGTCCTTATCTGCGACGATCTGCTCATTATATCGCGGCATTATCGGTAAATAGGCATTGCCTTTATTGTTTCCAGATTCGGCGATAGCAAGCTCCGCTTCGGCGTTTCTGATGCTGCGCCTTAGGTAGTTTCCATCTGCACGTACTTCATATTCGTGCTTCTCTTGATTTTGTACTAAACGTTTACGAATATCGCGCGTGAACAAACCATGTAAGTTGGGTCCTGTTTTCACCGATGCATCATTGGCCTTAACAGAGTGACATTCAGCACATCCGTAGTTTTTAAATGCTGTTTTGCCTTGTTCAACGAGGTTAACTAATTCGCTTTGATTACTTTGGCCGCCGCTGACTTCAGGCACTTCTATTTTGTCGAAATTAGCGCGCGACACTAGCACATTACGTAAGGCCGTTTGTCCGCTTATGGCGTCAAACGACAAAGGGCCATTTACATCTTCCCAATGGAAGGTCGCATTTTGTGAAGGAGAATCAACCAATACATTGCTCTGTACTTGAGTACCATTGATTGATACCGACATTATCAGGGCATTCGAAATCTTATTGTGGCCTTGGTCGTGTCGGGGTGTTCTAAAATAAGCTTCAAAGGTATGCCATTTGCCTGCCTTTAACACAAGTTCAGTTTGAGGCTCTTGTCCTTCATATGCACGCTCAGGATTATCTTCATTCCATTCATCCCAGGACATCCCCACAGCTCCAGGTGCAGAAAACGCTTGATCTGTAATTTTTGTAAGGCTTAGCCTTACAGGGTATCGAGCCATTAATAATACGTCGGTCGAGGCGTCTTTACTTAGCATAAACTCAAAGTTAACAATTTTGTCCTTATAATATCCTTTGGACATAAGATGCGAACTGGTATCTTCAAAACCAGTAGTAGGTGTTTGTGAAGTGAGCAATATTTTGCCTTCGTCCGCTTGTTCAAAGCTTAAACCACTGTCTTTTAGTATCGCCGTGTTAGCGGCGTCCCAAAAGGGAGCCTCAGCTATTCTGAAAAAGTCACCGTTAAATACCATAGCCTCTTCTTTTGCAGAAGAGTTTGCAGGCGCAATTGCACTTGCAGTTGAAGATACATGCATAGCCCCACACATTATCGCAGTCATAATACTTATTTGGGTGAGTTTTAAGGTGTTCTTTTTCATAGTAGATATTCCTAAAGCTCTCTTATCCAAATATTGCGGAAGCTGTTGGCGCTGCCGTGATCTTGTAGTTTTATTGGTAAGCAGCCGTGAGGATAGTATTTAGGTTCGCCAATCCATTCTGTTTGGCCTTTCAGCTCAACATGGTTGTGCACAAGTACGCCGTTATGTAATACAGTCATATAAGCAGGACTCACAAGCTCATTGTCTTTAAACCTCGGCGCTTTAAATATAATGTCGTACGTTTGCCACTCTTGTGCAGGGCGAGATGCATTAACTAGCGGGATAAACTGTTTGTAAATGGAAGAGGCTTGGCCGTTAACGTACGTTTCGTTGGTATAGCTGTCGAGCATTTGTACTTCGTAACGGCTTTGTAAAAATACACCACTATTTGCTTTGTTTTGCCCGTCTTTTTCATCTTCTCTCGCAGTTCGCCACTCAATATGCAGTTGTGCATCACAAAATGACTGTTGAGTCATAACATCACCTAAGCCTGGCGTTACCGTCATGGCGTATGGTGTACTTTCCCATTTAGCTGGGTTGCCGTCTTTATCTACCCAAGCGCTTAGTCCATTGCCGTCAAACAAAACTATTGCATCAGAAGGGGCAGCATCTTGCGGCGTTTCCACTTTTTGCGGAACAGGCTTCCAAGCTTCGGTTTTTTGTGATTCTTTGTACCGAGCGGCAGCAAGCGCTTCATCGTCTTGGTATGCAAATGCGCTTGTAACAATGCTAGCGCCTAGCAAACCAGCGATTGTAATTGTAAGTGGGTTTATTGTTTTCATAAAGATTCCTGATAAATACGTTTATGTGTGAGTGTCAAAGCATGTTTGTAAACATTACCAAGACAAGTGTTGTCTTAGCGTTGCTTCAATATCTTGCGCCATTTTTTCATGTTGTTCAAGGGTAGGGTGCGGGTCACAACTATCCCCAGAATAGTGTGTTGCTGGCATGTAGAACAAGTTTTCAAGATCAGATTTATCTTTTACGGTTTGCATGTAATCTTTTGCAATGGTCTTATTAGGCTTTTGACCATTATCGTTTAACATTGCACCTTCCGTAATAAATATCTTCGTCTGCGGATGCACTTCTGATATGCGTTTTAGCAACGATAAGTAAGCATCAACAAAGGGGCTTTTATCTGGTACGCCTGGGTTAAAATCGTTTGTGCCTAAGCTTACAATTACAGCATCAGGTTGATAGCTCTCGTGAGGCCATTGTTGTTTAATATGCTTTAGAGGGATAGGTTTTTCAAAGTAGACAGGGGCTTGTATGTCATCTGGATTTTCGTTCCAGCTTCTTATGATACCGCGCCCCCCGAAACACACTAAGTGCACGTTTGCATCGAGTTTATCGCCTAAGCGCATCCCGTAATTGTTGCGGGCATCTTGGCCCTTTATGCCTCGCTCACACTGTTTACCTCGAGAAACCATCGCCCCGCATGTTACAGAATCGCCTACAAGCAATAAATTTCGCGTGGGCGTTTGAGGTGGCGTGTGCAGTTTTCCTTTGCTTAACTCTATTGCTATATAAGAGTTTAAGCTTTGCCATGTTTCGGTGCGATTGATAAGGGTAACTTGATGCTTTTTGTTGGGCGCGTCTTTTGAAAAGAAAATGGGGTATGAGTTTTCACCCTTTGTAATATGCAAAGTATGACTCAACTTGTCATCGATAATCACGTCAATGTATCCATTCCCTGAGCTGCTTTTTGCAATTAGTTCTGCTTTGTCTGCTTGGGCATTGAAGTGAATGCTTACTCCAGGGTAACCAACGAGCAGGGAGTTTGAAGGTTCTTTAATATAACGCCCCACAACTTTTATCTGCTCATTGTTAATAATAGAATGGCGAGTAGTGTCTTGAACGGGCTTATCTGTTGTGGCATAAACAAGCTTAGAATTTAGAAAGCCCCCGAACATAAGCATAAAAAGTAGCGTTGAAAAGAAGTTTTTTTGTTTGCGGTTCGCGAGCATTAAATATGTCCAAATAATTAAGCGCTATTGGTCTTTCATGCAGAGCAACAAATAGAATGTTTATTATATTATTAAAAAACGTTAATATTTTGTTATAGCTTACCCTATTTTTCGGGACTAGTCGTTAGTAATAAATCGGCTCTAACTAGAAGTTTTTGAGACCAAATTGAAAGTAATTAATAAGTTATAAGTCATATATTTTGCAATTTGGGAACGATCTAATAACTCTACCGAAAGATATCCAAATAGATATGTATCAGCACTAATGTGTCTAGGCAGCCCAATATTAAAGGTTTTATAATGACTGACAATTCAAAAACTGTTGTTGAGAATATCAATTGCCCCGGTAAAACAAGCCGAGTAAATACTGAAAAATATAAAGCAATGAAAGCAGCGTTGCTGCAGGTCGTTCCGAGGAGCAATGATGTGCCTCAGCGAGGTATTACGCAAAGCGAAATGCTGCTAGCAATCCAAGCTTTTTTACCAAATTCGCTTTGGCCCAACGGCGAAAAGTCAGGATGGTGGGCCAAAACGGTTCAATTAGATCTCGAAGCAAAATCACTCCTAAAGCGCACAGATACGAAACCCTTAAGATGGTATCAACCTAGCTCTGGGAATTGACGTAAACCTAGAGCACACCTTGCCAGTTGCACAGCCTTTACCCCACCCGCTTATAAATTGAGCGCAAATTTATTGCTCATATAACGATGAAGAGCGCTCGGATAACTAACAGATTCGATTAGCTTACTAATTTGATTTATTAGCAAGACACTGAAATAAAGTTTATATATCAATGAATAAGGTGGGTTTACGCAAAAAAGCATAGATGTGAACAAGCTTTTTTAACTGATGTTCACACCGTAAGCTATATTGAACTATGCACAAGCTAGGTCTTATCTATCCGACGAGTATGCCATATAGAAAGAGTCTGCACTGAAGCTGTAAGCTAACGCTTTTTACTTTTCGAACTTGGCTTTGACTGTCCTGACTTAGGCTTTCTTTTGGCTGTCAATTCACTTTGAGACGCCTTGTTAGAACGGGTAGGTTTGCGTTTTTTGCTAAGGCTTTTCAGTAGGCTTTGGCGGTCACTTACTTCAAACCCGCGTTTTATTAGTCGCTTTATTTTACTATCTATAAGCTTTTCAATTCTCTCAATTGTACGCTCTTCTTCACGACTCACAAACGATATGGCCTGCCCAGCATTACCTGCTCGGCCCGTTCTGCCAATACGGTGTACATAATCTTCCGGTAAATAGGGGAGGTTGTAGTTAACCACCACATCTAAGCCTTGGATATCGATACCTCGCGCGGCAACTTCAGTAGCTATTAGCACTTGTAGTTTTGCAGACTTAAAATCGCTTAATGCTCGCCTTCGAGAGCCTTGGCTTTTATCACCATGGCATACAGCTGAAGGAATCTTATTGAGTTTTAAGCTGTCGTGTAATTTGTCGGCTTGTTGTTTAGTACTTGTAAATACCAGCACCTGAAACCAGTTATGCTCGCGAAGTAGCACTTTAAATAAATCAATTTTCTTTGACTCTTCAACAGGATACATAACATGTTCTACCGTGTCGGCAGCAGTATTGATTTTTGAGGCTCTGATTTCGACGTGGTTATGTAAAATTTTGTGGCAAAGTTCATTAACGGTAGCAGAGCTCGTTGCTGAGAAAAGCAAAGTTTGTCTGGGGTTAGCGGTATGTTCAACAATATGATTAACATCGCCAATAAAGCCCATGTCGAGCATGCGGTCTGCTTCATCGAGCACGACATACTCGGTATTCGCCATAGTCACATTGTTTAAAGACATATGTTCAATTAGACGCCCGGGCGTGGCGATAAGAATATCAGTACCGGCGTTTAATTTGTTGCTTTGACCACCCATTTTAACGCCGCCATATAAAGCAAACACGGTTAAGTCGGTAAATTGAGCATAACCGGTAATAATCTCAGCCAGTTGTTCTGCAAGCTCTCGAGTAGGCGTCAGTATTAATGCTCTCGCTCTGTTATTTTGTCGAGGCTTAGGGTTATCAAGCATTTGCTGTAAAATAGGCAATGCAAACGCCGCCGTTTTGCCTGTACCCGTTTGAGCATGTACGAGCAAATCAATGCCTTTTCGGGCTTTTGGAATGCTTTTTTCTTGCACGGGGGTCATATCAACGTAGCCGCATGCTTCTATTGCTCGGTGAAGAGGGTCAGCTAAATTGAGTGTCGAAAACTTCATACACGCTCCTGTGCGCTTGGTGGCAATGAGGGATTATTTACAACTCCATCACAAATACTTTAGAGTTGCGCGTGTAATTATACATGTCCTTCTTGGAAGTGGGTAAATCATCCACACTTTCTTCAATAAAACCTTGTTCTAAAAACCAGTGGCTGCTGACGGTCGTTAATACAAACACGCGTTTTAAGCCATGCAACACTGCTTTATGTTGCAGTGCGTCTATTAAACGCTCACCTCTATTTTTACCCCGATACTCCCTATGAATAGCAACGCAGGCTATTTCGCCCATGTTATCATCGCCAAAAATATGAAGGGCAGCACACGCGATAATCATGCCATCTCGTTCAATAACCATAAACTGTTCGATATCGTTTTCAAGGCGTTCTCGCGAGCGATTAAGTAATATGCCCGCTTCTTCCAATGGTTTAATTAGCTTTAATATGCCGCCAACATCGTCAATTGTCGCCGAACGTAGTTGTTCGTAATGGGTCTGCATGACCAAACTACCGTGTCCATCTCGGGTAAATAACTCTTTGAGGATTGAGCCGTTGTGATGGTAGCTTACGCAATGCGCGCGCCCAATGCCGGCCGTAACGGTGTCGACCATCGCCGATAAGCAGGTGCTTTCTGCTCGAATACTATTATTTTTTATCAATTGGCTTAAACGGTCTAATTCAACCGTGCGAATGAGAGTGTCTTCATCATAGATACCTTCAAGTTCTGACAAGGTAATGAGTTTGTCGGCGTTCAAGGCAATTGCTGCTTGAGTGGCCACATCTTCGTGAGAAAGATTAAACACTTCACCTGTAGGAGAATAACCCATTGGAGAAAGCAACACGATAGAACCATCGTCGAGTTGATTTTGCATGCCTTCAACGTCGATGCGCCGAACGGTACCGGTATTGGCAAAATCGATACCGTTTCGCACTCCAATGGGTTTTGCGATAACAAGGTTACCTGAACAAACACGTATTCTGGCACCGTGCATAGGAGAATTGGGTAAGCCTAAAGTGAGCAGTGCTTCAATGTGGCTGCGTAACGAACCTGCTGCATCTTTCACACACTCTAAGCTAGGCTTGTCGGTAATACGCACGCCATCAACAAATTGAGCCTGAATAGAACGTAAATTAAGACGCTCATCTATTTGAGGCCGCGCACCATGCACAATGATAATGCGGATACCTAAGCTTTGCAGAAGCGCAATATCTTGAATCAAGCGCTCAAAGTTTTCACTTTGAATAGCTTCGCCACCAAACATGATCACAAAGGTTTTACCCCTATGTGCATTCATGTAGGGAGCAGAGCTTCTAAATAGTCTTACGCTGTCTTCGTGCGACAATGTCATTTTAAGTTATCCCAGTTTTCAAGCTCTAAATAGAGTGCTTGCATGACTGTTTGTTTGCTGGTGCCGCCAAGTTGGTTACGTTTATCTAAAACGGCTTCAAGTGCCAACCAAGGATAAACATCTTCATCAATGTCTTTATGGATAGCTTTGAGATCTGTAATAGACATTTCTTCTAGGGCTTTGCCTTTTGCGATAGCAGCAACAACGGCCTGCCCGGCAATATCATGAGCGGTTCTAAATGGAATATTCTTGGCAACAAGGTAGTCAGCTAATTCAGTTGCGTTAGCGTAGCCTTGCTGAGCAGCTTTACGACACGCTTCCTCGTTTAGGGCTAGGCTGTTTAACACTTCAACGCCAATGCACAAACAAATGTGCCACTGATTCACGGTATCAATAGCGCCTTCTTTGTCTTCTTGCATATCTTTGTTATACGCCAAAGGAAGGCCTTTCATAGTTACCAGCAAGGCTTGCAAGTGACCAAACACGCGGCCGCATTTACCACGCATAAGCTCCAATGCGTCTGGGTTTTTCTTTTGTGGCATTAAAGACGAGCCAGAGGTCACATCATCACCCAATTGCAAAAAGCCCGCTTCGCCCGAATTATAAAAGATAAGATCTTCAGCCATTCGCGACAAATGCATCATGCTCGTACTGCCCACAAACAATAGTTCGAGCACAAAATCGCGGTCAGACACGGCATCTAAACTATTTAAACAAGGGCTAGAAAACCCTAAAGTTTCTGCAATTTCGTATCTATCTACAGCAAACGTGGTACCTGCAAGTGCACCAGAACCCAATGGGCATTGGTTTAAGCGTTTGTGCAAGTCGTCGATGCGGCTAATGTCACGTTTTAGCATTTCAACATAGGCTAAACACCAGTGTGCGAAATAAACAGGCTGGGCACGCTGCAGATGAGTGTACCCCGGGATTACTGCACTTTCATGACGGTTTGCACAGTTTAACAATGCGCCCATTAAGTTAACGCAGTCTTGTTTTAAACCTTCTAGGTGGTTGCGCACCCACAGTCTAAAATCGGTTGCGACTTGGTCGTTACGGCTTCGACCTGTGTGTAACTTGCGGCCAAGATCGTCTAGCTTGTCGGTAAGATATGATTCGACAAAACTATGAATGTCTTCTTCGGTCGATTTTGAGAAATCTATTTCACCGCGTTCGGCCTGTCCTTTAAGGTCGGTCAGTACTGATTCGATTTGTGTTTGCTCGTCAGCGGTCAGTACGCCCGCTTTTTGAATTGCGCGAGACCATACTATAGAGCCCCAAATATCTTCAACGGCCATTACCTGATCAAAAGGTAATGAGTCGTTGACCTGCTTAAACATATCGCTGTTACCCGATTGAAAACGGCCGCCCCACAATGCCATGGTGTTATCCTTTGTTTTTCAAGTTGTTAAGGTGGCTTATTCTGCTCGATAAGCTAAATAAGCGGATAAAGCCCTCTGCGTGGCTTTGGTCATATACATCGTCTGCACCGAAGGTCGCGAAGTCTTCAGAATATAGGCTGTTAGGTGATTTACGTTGCACAACCGTGGCGTTGCCTTTATAGAGCTTAATGACGATTTCGCCGGTAACAAGCTGAGCAAAGCTCGCTGCTCCTGCCAATAAGGCGTCGTTAAGTGCTGTAAAATAGCGGCCATCGTACATAACGTGTGCATACTCTAAACCAATTTGTTCGCGGTATTTGAACGCAGATTTATCAAGCACTAAACACTCTAAGCCTTTGTAAGCTTTCATCATAATTGTGCCGCCAGGTGTTTCATAACAGCCACGCGACTTCATGCCCACTAGGCGGTTTTCGACAATATCGATACGTCCTACGCCATGCGCCGCGCCTATGCGGTTGAGTTCTACTAGTGCATTGTAAGGAGATAAAACCTTGCCATTTACTTTAACTAAGCGGCCTTTTTCGTACTCAAGACTCACTAATTCTGCCTTATCTGGGGCGTCTTCAGGGTCAACGGTCATGGTCCACACAGGTTTGCTAGGTGCATTCCAAGGGTCTTCTAACTCGCCGCCTTCATGAGAGATATGCCAAGCGTTTGCATCGCGGCTGTAGATTTTTGTTGCAGATGCCGATGTTGTGACATTTCGGCTAGCAAGGTAATCGAGCAAATCTTCACGTGATACCATATCCCATTCGCGCCAAGGAGCAATTACCGGAAGGTCGGGAGCTAGGGCGGCAAATGCGCCTTCAAAGCGAACTTGGTCGTTGCCTTTACCGGTGCAGCCGTGGCTTAAGGCATCGGCACCTACTTTGCGTGCAATATCCACCTGCGCTTGCGCAATAATTGGGCGTGCCATTGACGTACCTAATAGGTAATCATCTTCATAAACAGCACCAGTGGTAATGGTAGGATAAATAATATCGCTAACAAACTGTTCTTTTAAATCAACAATATGGCACTCAGATGCACCCGACGCGATGGCTTTTTCTTCTAAACCTTCAAGTTCTTCGGCACCTTGACCAACATCAGCAGCAAAAGCAACTACTTCACAGCCGTAATTTTCTTTTAACCACGGCACGATAGCACTTGTGTCAAGGCCGCCGCTGTAGGCAAGTACTACCTTCTTAATATCTTGTTTCGTTTTTTCTAGTGACATAGTTATTCCTAAAATCCATGCTTAAATTAATAATGGGTAGAGCGACTATACGAGTTCGATGTCGGTCAATAAATAGCATAATATTGCGTTTTGCGAATGCATTCGATTATTCGCTTGTTGCATCAATAATGATTGCTCAGAGTCCATCAATGACGCCGTTATTTCTAAATCTCGATGCGCTGGCTGACAGTGCATAACATGACTTGCCGTTGCCTGCTGCATGAGTTTTTCATTGACTTGGTAAGGCATAAGATGCGCTTTTATTTCACTCAAAGGAGTGTCATCACCCATCGACAGCCAAGTATCGGTATAGATGACGTCAGCGTTATCAAGCTCGTCTACATGATTGGTAAGCGTAAAGTTTATATCAGTTGTTGCAGCAATCTTTGACACTAATTGAGCGATATCGCCTTCAATTTCATGACCTTTTGGCGTTACTACTATCTGATGACAACCTAAGAGCGCGCCTAAAATAAGAAGAGAGTGGGTAACGTTGTTACCATCGCCCACATAAGCCATGGTTTTGCCTTTTACTTCGCCTAAGGCTTCAAACATTGTAATGTAATCGGCAAGTGCTTGGCATGGGTGAAAACGGTCGCACAAGGCATTGATGACCGGCACATCTGCACCTTTAGCTAATTGTTCTAAAGTAGCGTGTTCAAAAACTCTCGCTACAATCGCATCAGCCCATTGGCAAACGTTTGCGCCCACATCCTTCGGGTCTTCACGTTTTTTAAGCGGCTGGCCTTGGCTATCGACATACGACATATGGCCGCCAAGTTTATTAATACCAATATCAAAGCTAACGCGAGTGCGTAAAGAAGGTTTTTCAAACAAAGCGACAATGGCTTTGTTTGCTAGTGGTTTACCAAAGCTTTCTGGATTGGTTTTAAGATCAAGGGCGAGTTTAAGCAGTGCGCTTGCATGCTCGGGCGTCCAATCACTGAAGCTGAGTAAATCGCTGTGTTTTGAATTAGGCACGAGAGGTAGATTCCTTTTTGTTTGAGCTTGTCATTAATGTGGGCAGTATTTGGGTGCCAATTGGCTGTTTTTCGATTAATAAAGCATGGCTATTGTGCCAACTCGCGATGGTAACCGCTTGCTTAATTTCGTTGGCTGCGTTAAGTGCGGCCTCTACCTTAACTATCATGCCATCGGTTATGACTTTTTGTTGTACATAGTGGTTAAAGTCGATTTCATTAATTTCGGTAATAATTTGTTTGTTTGCATCTAAAACACCCGGAACATCGGCAAAAAAGTATAATTCAGTTTGTAATAACTTGGCTAAACAAATGGCGGCATGGTCGGCATTGACGTTATATAAACGCCCAGTGGTGTCTTTGCCAATAGAGGCTACAATAGGAATAATGTTGGCGTTAAACAAGGCGTCTAACAAATTGCTACTGACGCCAGTAGGCTCACCAACAGCGCCCAATTCAAGTGACTTTGCTTTGCAATTAGCTAAATTACCATCTGCTAAGCTAATACCTACAGCACTAATATTAAAATTAGCGGCAGCGGCAACCAAGCTTTTGTTTAGTTCACCGGCGAGCACACCACTAACAATTGGCATGTGTTCGTCGGGAGTGACTCGAAGTCCATCTATTCGCGTGCTTTGTAAGTTTAAATCGTTAAGCCGTGCGAGTACTTGCTCGCCTCCGCCATGCACAAGCACAATATGTTGGCCTTTGCTTTGTAAGGTTGCGAGTGTCTTTAGAAGCTGGGCTACGCCGTTGTCGCTTGTATTTACCTTTGTAAGCTCATTTGGGGTTTCAGCCACATCATTAGACGAGTTTTGAGCTAATAATGCGTTTTGCAGTTCGTTAAAAAAACGGCCGCCTACCTTAATAATTATCGGCTTTTTGCTCATAACAAACCTACGGTATGGTCTATGTCTAATGCGATGTTTGCGCATTGTATGGCTTGAGAAGACGCGCCTTTTAGTAAATTGTCTATGACGCTTGTTACTACTACGCATTTCTTTTTAGGGTCAAATGCGTATCCAATGTCGCAAAACGGTGTGTTAACAACTTGGTCGAGCTTAGGCATGCTCTGGCGCACACGCACAATGGCTTGTTGTGCATATGCGTTATCGTAAGCATTCTGAATGTCTTCAACACTCACTGAACTGTGCGTAAATGCAGTAAGGGTTGCCAAAATACCGCGTTTAAATGCTCCTAGGTGCGGTGTGAAAATTACCGGTGTGTCTGCATAAGTCTCAATTTCGGGTGTGTGCCGATGTTGCAAAACACCATAGGCTTGCAAGCTAACTTCGTAGAAACTAGTGGTGGCCGATGCCTTTTTACCTGCGCCGCTTACGCCGCTTGTTGCATTAATGATGGGTAAATGAGTAAGGTCGAGTAAGTTGTTGTCAATAAGTGGCTTCAAGGCCAATAAACTTGCAGTAGGGTAACAGCCTGGCACCGCGACATACTTTGCTTGTGCAATTTGTTGTGCATTATATTCAGCTAAACCATAAACAGCTTGGTCGAGCACATCTTTGTGCTGGTGCGCAAAACCATAATAAGATTCAAATATGGCTTGGTCAGGTAAGCGGTAAGCGCCCGATAAATCGAATACTTTTGCCTTACCTTTTATTAAAGCGGGTAAATGATCATGACTAAACTCATGGGGTGTGGCTAAAAAGATAACATCGTATTGCTCTGCGAGCGTGGCTATTTGTTCGTCTGCGAGGGCAAACAAGGGTTTGTCGCATATTCCGGCAAGCTCCTGATGTACCTGACTTGCTAATAACTGAGAATACTGACTATTAGCAGACACGTAGCAGGCGTCTAAATTAAATGCGGGATGCCGGCTAACTATTTTAATAAGTTCAGCACCAGTATAACCACTGGCACCTACGATACAGCTTGAGTACATAATTAATAATTCTTTAGTTAATGTTGGATATATTGATGACGTTTATTAAAGCTTAAGAACATGAGTAAAGCCGCCCAGGCAATGCCTTATTCTTTGCTATTGTCATCGTCTATTATGAGTGATGTCAATGATTTTGCGGGACTACCTTCGTCGCATACTTGCCCTAAAACAAAAGCTGTATACTAACGCTTTGAATATAACACTAAAATTAACTAAAATTGCAGTCACTACTTTTACCTGTTCTTTGTATCGGGGGTCAATAAATACATATTTATTAACAAGAGAGCACAGTCTAAATTAAATTAATAAATATTCAAGAAAAATGTATTTATATTCAAAAATAAATCATTAGCAATTCGTTGGGAAAAGCACTTTATTTTTTATTAAAAATCAACAACAAAATCCTTTTGCCAATATTTTTGACTAGATTCGAACAATTAATCAAAAGAACTGAGCAACTTGGCCGATAACTAATCCTAAGACGCGCAGATTTACCCGAACTTGCTTTTTCACACATAATAACTGCGTACTCATTATATTTTGTTGTATTTTTTACAGGTAAAAGAAAATGACATCAGCAGTACTTATTTCAAAAAAGGAAGTCAACAAGCAACAACGTGTTTTTGTTGGTGTGATGTTGGCGCAGATGCTTGTATCGGTTGGCTTGGGGCTTGTTACCAACTCATTAATACTAGGTATTGTCGCTTCATTGCTTATTGCGAGTGTTCCGCTTTTTCTACTGGCGACACAAGCAAGCTCTAGTCTTACGAAGCATTCTGTAGCAATAGGGACACAGCTTCTAGCGGCCTTGCACATTCAACAAACGATGGGAATGACTGAAATGCATTTCCAGGTGTTTGTATTGCTCGCGTTTCTGTCGTTTTACAGGGACTGGAAAGTCATCATTACGGGTACCTTGGTTATTGCCGTACACCATATTCTTGGCTTTATAATGCAACACCTTGATGGCAGCATTATTGTGTTTGAAGACGCAAAGCCAGCGTTCATTATACTATTAATACATGCGTCTTTTGCTATTCTTGAATGTGTTTTACTTGCGTTTATGGCAAAGCAAGCGGCTTCAGAGCACGCTGTGGCAGCGCTGATGGATAAAACTGTACAAAACATAATGTTAGATGATGGCACTTTAGATTTAAGGCAAGAAAACATGCCGTCGCACCCTGAGTTATCTCAATTGAGTAATATGCTAAAAGCGGTAAAAGCGCTAGCTGAAGGCGCTAATATGGCAGCAAGCGAGTTGCAATCAGTTGCCTCAAAAGTTAAAGACTCTTCTGAACAACTCGACAGCACCGTAGGACAACAAGACTTACAAGTATCAACAATATCAAACTCAATGAAAGACATTACTGGAAGTATTCAGCAGGTGGCTGATTTATCTCAAAATGCAAACGGGATTGCTGATGATGCTAAACAAAGCACGCAAGATACACGCTCGTCTATTGAAAGCAGCCAGAGTAACATTGCGCAGCTCAAGTCGACCCTGCAAACCACGTCGTCTGCTATTAGTGATTTAAGTGCCAAGTGTGAAAATATTTCTAGTGTAATGCAGTCGATTAAATCAGTTGCTGAACAAACCAACCTATTGGCCCTGAATGCTGCTATTGAGTCAGCGAGAGCGGGTGAACATGGGCGAGGTTTTGCGGTAGTTGCAGACGAAGTACGCAACTTAGCCATAAAATCTAAAGAGAGCGCGGAAGAAATCGAAACAATTACTGCTTTACTCACCGAAAGCGCAAACCACTCAGTGGATAACATGAATAATTGTGTGGAAGTTGTCGAGTTAGCAGTGGAGTCGTCTAATTAAGCGACTAATAATATGGGCAAAGTCTTTTTGAGTATTGAACAGGTCAATGAGAATGTGACTAACGTTGCAAGCTCGGCTACCGAACAGGCATCTGTCAGTCTATCGATTAGCCAATCAACAGACTATTTGAACGAATTATTTGTGAGTGAAAAAGAGCAAGTTACCTATTTACAAGAAGAGGTAAATATCCTAAACAGCTTGGCTGACAATCTAAGTGTTCAGCTTAAGCAGTTCAAGCTTGGTTAATTACAAGTGAAAATGGGTCGCTCTAGCACCTTTGCATTACTTGGAGTATGGTTTGCAGCGTGCTCTGGGCTAATCCTCTGGTTTGGTGCAAGTGCAAAGAGTCAGTTCGATCCTAATTTAAAGCTTTCGCAACATCTTATGAGCTTAAGCTTTGAAGACAAAGTTGTGTCAACTCTTCTGGCAGCAAGTGTAAGTGAAAGTAAAACACCTCTAGGACAAGACGCTCAGCTACACAACGGCGCGACTATTTTCCATATAAGTCAAAATAGTTGCTATTGTGATTGGTTAGCACAAGCTCATCAAAATAGCCTCGACAAATGGGCGAAGCAAAACGATTTCGCGAGTGTTCACCTTAACCTTCACCAAGCGCGTGCCTTGCAAGATTTGATACCATCCACGCCAGCAGTCGTTGCAATAGATGAAAATCAAGAGTTAATATATTTGGGGCCTTATTCGCGGGGAAGTGGCTGTTTTACGCAATCTGGCAAAATAGACGAACAATTAGCTAACTGGAAGTTAAATAAAGCCAGTCAGGCTGTATATTATGGCGGTGCAATAATCGATACCGACGCAAGCGGATGCTATTGTAATTTCGATGCGTAAGAAAGTGTTTATTTCAGTAAAAGCCCCGAATAAAACCACGCAAATAAAAAAGCTCGCTAACATAACGCTAGCGAGCAAAGGATATTGAATCAATATCAATAGGGAAAGGTTAAATCTGGGCTAAAATGCTTTAGCAATACTTACACTGTATATAACCTTATGAGCGACGTTTTTCTTTCATTTTATTTCTAATTTTTTCCATTTTTTGTTTTTGTTCAGGGGTAAGTGCAGCAAATGATGCGTATTTTATTTCTGCCATTTGTACTCGATGTTCAAGTAAAGTCTCAGAAAAGCTGTCTTGTAAGGCTAAAAACGCATCAGTATCAAAGCTATCAGCTTGTATAACTTGTTTTACTTGAGCGCGGTGGTCTTGCATAACACTGCGAAACGATTCCTTGAGTACTTTGCCAGATTCTTTGTTCTGGGCCCATGTCGCTTGTTGTTCGTCAGTTAAGCTAAGAGCCTTAACAAGTCGCGCTTCCATTTTTGCTTGGCGTTTCTTGCCTTTGCCTTTGTTTTCGCCCTTGCGTTTGCCTTTTTGCTCGGCGTTTTCCGCTAAGGCTTGTTTTTGCTCATCACTCAATACTTGATAAATTGCGTGTTTGGCTTGTGCCTGATTCAATTTAAGCTGCTGACCATTTTCCATTTGGCTTGAAATAATCTCTCGAGCAAATTGGGCGTCCCACACTGGCATGTTCATCAAATCGCGCATTTGCAGCCTAATTTCTTGTTTTTCACCGCCATATACCGAATTGTTTTCTCTTGTTTGCTGGGCTATCGCTCTTATTTCTAGTTTTTGCTCCTTGCTAAGTTCAACATCTAAGGCTTTTAGTACCTTACCAAAACTCATGCCTTGGCCTTTTTTATGGCCTCGCATATTTCCATCAGCACTGACAACTGTACTAAGGGTAAGGCAGGTGCTAAAGCAAAAAACTGTGGCTAATGTCATGATTGATTTTTTCATAATGATTCCTCTGGCTCGTTACAATGATTAAAAACTTAATGTGTGGCAGTATAATAAGGCTTAGAATGCAAAGTAACGCCAAGCAAGTGTAAAGCTTGTGTAAAGATAGTTGGTTTTGCCCGCGTATTTTTTACACTAGGGCTCAATATAACAGAGCATGCCTTATCTTTATGAATAAACTATTAATTATTGATGATGACCTAGAGCTCACTGAGTTATTAAGTGATTACCTGACTCAGCAAGGCTTTTTAGTGAGCGTTGAAAACCAGCCGCTGGAGGGTCTTGAAACTCTCAAACGCAGCACATTCGACTTGTTATTGCTTGATGTCATGATGCCGCAACTAGACGGTTTCGATACATTAAAACGCTTGCGCAAGTTTTCGTCTATTCCGGTTATTATGCTAACGGCAAAAGGCGATGATTTTGATAAGATATTTGGCTTAGAACTCGGCGCCGACGATTACCTGCCCAAGCCTTTTAATCAGCGTGAATTAGTTGCACGTATTAAAGCGCTTATTCGTCGCTTAGACCCTTCACATGGGTTTCATCAGCCAAAGCAATTTGAGATACACAATATTGTGCTGAACGAAGGCAACCAGAGTGTGAGTGTTAGTGAAAAAAATATCGAGATGACCGGCACCGAATTTATGTTACTTGCGCAATTGATGAAACACCTTGGTCAATTGCAGAGCAAAGAGATGCTAAGCGAAAAAGTGCTTGGTCGGAAATTAACTGCCTTTGATCGCAGCCTTGACATGCATGTGAGTAATATACGCAAAAAACTATCAAATCATGGGGTGAAAGATGTCATTAAGACGGTTCGTGGCAATGGTTATTTGATGCAGACGCAAGCATAGATGCGAAATTTTTTAGCTTTTAGGCGCTTAAGCAAACGCGCACTTGGCCGATTAGACCCCCGAAATTCTCTTTTTGGGCGTATATTTGTTTGGTTTTGGCTTGCTGTTGTAATTATGCTGGTGGCGGTATTTTCGGTAGGGCGGTACCTAGGGCAAACATGGCAAGTGAGTGCATTGTCAGACAGTCAACTGGTAAGCGCGCAACGCTTATTTGAATCTGTCGAAAACTTAAGTCAACGCGGTGTGGATTTACCG
>CAZXTD010000024.1:0-16356 GCA_964643575.1 uncultured Glaciecola sp.
AAAGAAATCGACGGAATCGACAACTTAGTTGGCGCTGGCTTTGTGGATACTTTTAGGTTTATCAATCCTGAAACCGAAAAATACAGTTGGTGGAGTTATCGTGCTGGTGCGCGTCAACGTAACATTGGCTGGCGCATTGACTACTTTTTGGTGTCCTCGCAGCTGCAAGATAAAGTCAGCAACGCTGATATTTTGAATGATGTCCATGGCTCTGACCATTGCCCGGTGAGTGTTGAATTGACGGTGTAGACGCCTGCGTAAGGTTATTGTTTTCGAGATATGTAGCGTCATATTTGTGATTAACCGTCATCCTTGCGATTAACCGTCATCCTTGCGATTAACCGTCATCCTTGCGATTAACCGTCATCCTTGCGAAGGCAAGGACCCCCAAACATCCACTAAATTGCTGATAGCGGAGGTGTCCAAGGAGGTTCCTGCCTTCGCAGGAATGACGCTTTGGGGGTTCGCAGGAATGACCCTGTAGGTTTATAGCGTATGCTCAATTAACCATATAAAACACGATTAACTTTGTTCTCTAGCGCTTCTTGTTGGCCGCTTGCATGTTTAGGCTGCAGGTCATTGTTTACTACTTCAGCCACTAACGACTCTAAGCTATGCTTACCTTGTAAGATATTGCTGCCTAAGTCTTTGCTCCAACCTGCATAACGATTGCTTACGCTGCTCGCCAAAAAGTCGTTATCAAGAATTTTTGCTGCCTTTTTAAGTGCCAAGGCCATATGGTCCATACCGCCAATGTGACCGTGGAATAAATCTGCTGGATCAGAGCTTTGACGACGAAGTTTACAGTCAAAATTAAGACCACCGCTGGTAAAGCCACCGGCCTTAATAATCTCGTACATGACCAAAGTAAGTTCTTCAACTTCGGTTGGGAACTGGTCAGTATCCCAGCCATTTTGTGCATCACCACGGTTGGCATCAATGCTACCAAAAATCCCTAAAGAGATTGCAGTGGCAATTTCGTGATGGAACGAGTGGCCTGCCAGAGTAGCGTGGTTCGCTTCGATGTTAACTTTAAATTCGTCTTCAAGACCATACTGCTTTAAAAAACCATACACGGTTGCGCTGTCGTAATCGTACTGGTGCTTAGTTGGTTCTTGAGGTTTTGGCTCAATTAGCAAGGCACCCTTGAATCCAATTTTAGCTTTATGCTCAGCTACCATAGTAAAGAAGCGTCCTAGCTGTTCACGCTCTTGGCGTAAATCAGTGTTTAGCAACGACTCATAACCTTCGCGGCCTCCCCACAACACGTAGTTTTCGCCGCCTAAACGTTGAGTAGCATTCATTGCATGGAAAACTTGAGTTGCCGCGTAGCTAAACACTTCAGGATTTGGGTTTGATGCTCCGCCCGCTGCATATCGTGGATTACTAAACACATTGGCAGTGCCCCATAACAACTTAAGCCCTGTTTCGTTCTGCTTTTGCTCTAGCACGTCAACCATCTCAGAGAAGTTACGGATATAGTCTTTTACGCTGTTACCTTCAGGTGCAACATCAATATCGTGGAAGCAGTAATAAGGAACATTTAGCTTTTGGAAAAATTCAAACGCAACATCAGCTTTCATTTTGGCCGCTTTCATTGGGTCGCTCATTAGTAAATCAGGTTTTAACCACGGGCGATTAAACGTGCCCTGACCAAAAACATCGGCACCGTCCCAACAAAAGTTGTGCCAATAACAAGCAGCAAAACGCAAGTGTTCTTTCATGGTTTTGCCGGCTACGACCTCATCAGGATTGTAGTGATGAAACGCGAGAGGATTATCAGACTCAGTACCTTCGTACTGAATGTTTGGAATTGAATCAAAATAATTAGACATTGTGCTTACCTTCTGAGATGTCGTTAATATAAAACATGTATTTACAGCTAATAAAGAATGTGTTCTTTACATTTTTAGCGGTTTAAAAAAGATTTTTTGTGTTGTTGTATAACTGCTGGTATTTATTGCGTCGATTATCAAAATATTGCCTCTTTTGCTGATTCGGTTTGTAAGTACCTACCAACTCTGGTTGAGCGCATATATCTTCAATAGCTCGCTGTGGTTCTAGTGCAACTTGCGCTAATCGCGCAGCGCCAAGCGCTGGGCCTACATCGCCGCCTAAACGGTAAGTGAGTTCAAGTCCTAACACATCAGCTAACATCTGCCGCCAATAATCGCTTTTTGTACCGCCGCCAATAAGCGCGATTTCATCGGCTTTAGTACCAGAAGCGTGCAAGGCATCAACACCGTCGGCAAAAGCAAAGCTAACACCCTCTAAAACAGCGTGTAGCATCGAGAGTTTACTAGTGGAATGCGTTAAACCAAAAAAAGCACCTTGGGCATTCGGGTTATTATGTGGCGTACGTTCGCCACTTAAATACGGCAAAAAGTAGGGGCTATTGGCCTCAGGTGTAAAGCTGTTAAGTTGTTCCATAAGTTCACCTAAGTCTTGCTCTACTATTGTATCGGCAAACCACTGCAAACAACTCGCCGCACTCAGTATTACCGACATTAAATGCCATCGCTTTGGTAGGGCATGACAAAAACTATGCACCGCCATTTCTGGTTTTGCTGAATATTCGTCTGCCACAACAAAATAAACACCTGAAGTCCCTAAACTCAGCATACCTTGGCCTGGCTTTATTAAGCCAACACCCACCGCGCCTGCTGCGTTATCTCCACCGCCTGCAATAATAGGGATATTGTCTTGCATACCCCATTGTTTCGCGAGGCTTGAGTCAAGGTGACCTGTTATTTCAGAGCCTTCAAAGAGTTTCGGCATGTGAGCTTCTGTTAAGTCACAAGCTTTTAAAATCGACGCATCCCAAGATCGCGTTTGGGTGTTTAGCCACATGGTACCGGCACTGTCAGACATATCTGATGCATAACGGTGCGAGCCGCTCTGCTTGCTAGTCATGAGCATTCTCAAATAATCTTTAGGCAATAACACTTTATTAACTTTTGCAAAATTTTCAGGCTCGTGCTGTTTCATCCATAATAGTTTAGGCGCGGTAAAACCTGGCATCATTAAATTGCCAGTAATTTCGCGACTTTCTTTAACGAGTGTTTCCAGCTCAATACATTGCTCGGCGCTGCGCCCGTCGTTCCACAAAATAGCAGGCCTAATCACCTTGTCGTTTACATCTATTGCTACGGCACCGTGCATTTGTCCAGAAAGCCCAATGCCTTTAACTTGCGCAAGGTGAGGACGCTTTGCAAGCGCTTTCATTGCAGTATTAAAAGCATTCCACCAGTCGGCTGGTGATTGCTCTGAAAACAAGTGTTGCGGTCTTGATACCGTCAAAGGGGCTGATGCTGAGTCGACCAAGTCACCTTGGGCGTTAGTGATAATCACTTTGATGCCTGAAGTGCCTAAATCTAGGCCTAAATAATTTGTGTTGTCGTTAGTCATAAAGCTCTTATTTAACTGTTTGTGTGAATATAACAAGCACTAATATCACAAGATGGTGCCATGCTGAATGAAAGCATGAATTGCTACAATTATGAATATTCATAAACAAATTCCGTAATTTTGTTATTTTTATGTTATTAATATAAAGATAGTATAGTGTTATAGAAATGTTGAGTTTCACTTGTTTTAAAACTTAACTCAATATTTAAATTACAAAATGAAAAATTGTAGTTTTTAGCCATTATTGAAAAATTTAGGCAAACGCTTATTTACATATACAAAGCGAAGTGTGCTGAGTAATTAGAGGTTACAAGAGTGAGAGTAGAAGTTACGAAAGGCAGAGAAGAAAATAGGCATCGTATAAGCTTGCTGTTTAACGCCAATAAAGTCTATGACCGACAAGTAATAGAGGGTATCGGCCACTATTTGCAGTCATCTAAAGTAAGTTGGGACGTGTACCTAGAAGAAGACTGCTTAACACGCCTAAACCACCTAGAAGACTGGGATGTTGATGGCATTATTGCCGACTATGATGACCCTAAAATTCAACAAGCGCTAAGTAAAGTCGAGCTTCCTATTGTTGGGGTGGGCGGGTCATATGAAGACGAATCTCAATATCCAAATGTGCCTTATGTCGCGACAGACAACCTTGCCTTAGTGCGACAAGCCTTTGATCATTTAAAACAAAAAGGTATTCAAAATTTCGCCTTTTATGGTGTACCTCACGACGACGAACATCGCTGGGCTGCTGAGCGTGAGCGAGCAATTATAAGAGTCTGTGAAGACAACGGTTTTACATGCTCAGTATATCGAGGTCAAAAAACACGTCCTGAAACTTGGCACTACAGTATGAACCGCTTAGCAGACTGGATAGAGGGTTTGCCAACACCTGTTGGCATCATTGCCGTTACCGACGCCCGAGCTAGGCATTTGGTGCAAGTGTGCGATAAAATAGGCCGCTTGGTGCCTGACCAGGTATCAATTGTAGGAATAGACGATGATGATATTGCGCGCAACCTTAGTCGCGTAAGTCTAAGTTCAGTCAGTCAAGGTTGTTTTGAAATGGGCTTTCAGGCTGCAAGGTTATTACACAAGCGTATTGATCGTTTTTACTCACAAAACCCACCTAAAAATCTTAAAGCAACGCGTGTTTTAGTGCCGCCATTAGGCGTTATACAGCGCCAGTCAACCGACTTCAAAGCACTTAAAGACCCATATGTTATTCAAGCCATGCACTACATTCGCCAGCATGCTTGCCGTGGTATTAAAGTAGACCAAGTGCTCGACTTTGTAGGAATTTCACGTTCTAACTTAGAGCATAGGTTTCAGGATGAATGCGGGCATAGCGTGCATACACAAATACATAACGAGAAACTAGACGCTGCATGTAAAATGCTCAAACATAGCCACGCAAGCTTAGCGAATGTCGCGAGTGCCAGCGGCTACCCCTCGTTGCAGTATATGTACGCGATATTTAAGAAGCACTTTAATATGACGCCTAATCAATTTAGAAATCAAGAAAACAGTCACGAAGAAGCTTAATGGCCTCTTCGTGATAACAAATAGAAAGAGAATTAAAGTTTAAAGTTTAAAGAAGCCAACGTTGCCGTTTAGCTCATCTGCCACATCATTTAATGCTTGTGTCGCTTCGATATTTGCGGCCAATTTACCAATAGATTCTTGCGACATTGAATTAATTCTGTCCATTGCTTGAGCAACGTCTTGAATAGAACTCACCTGCTCGTTTGTCACTGTGGCAACAAGCGTTACATTTTCCATCGACTTCGCGGCTTGTTCTTCAATTTGTTGCAGTATCTCTGTGGTCTCGAGAGTTAGTGCCTTTCCGCTTTCCACTAGAGGTTGAGTGCGTTCCATTGCTTTTACCGATTCTGCTGTTTCGTTTTGCACTTCGGCAATCATGCCGGCAATTTGATTGGTTGCATCACCAGTACGCTGCGCCAATTGACGCACTTCATCGGCAACCACCGCAAAGCCTCTGCCCGTTTCACCGGCGCGTGCGGCTTCAATAGCCGCGTTTAACGCGAGTAAGTTGGTTTGTTCTGATATGCCGCTAATTACATTAACGATGTTACCAATCTCTTTGGTGGCATCTTCTAATCGTCTAACTTGGTCTACAGTGCTATTTACCGTATCAGCAATACGGCCCATCTCAGTTGAGCTTTTATCAATCGCCACTTTACCGTTTTTCGAAAACTCTGTGGTTTGTACTGAGTTACTTTGAGTCTGCGTCACCATTTCGCTTATTTCAGATAAACGCGTACTCATTCTGTCGAGGCTTTGAGTCGTTTGCGTCGTTAGGCTTGCTTGATCTTGTGCCGCATTACTAACTGCTTGCGAGCTAATAGAGACGTTTTCAGATTGATTTTTTAAGCGACCTGAGGCCTCTACAATACCCTTTACAATGTTGCGTAAATTGGTTTGCATGTTGGCCATATGCCCCAGCATGCTGTTGCTTTTATCTGTATGCAAGCGCTCGCTCAGGTCTCCCTTAGAGATTTGAGACAAAGACTCAGCGGCCTCATACGGCTCTGCACCTAGCGAATCCAAAAAGCTTTTAATAATGACCTGAGCTACCACTACCGAAGCCAATACTGCGAGTACCAATACAATTAACATTAGATTTTGGAAGCTTGCAGCAACATTTCTGGCAACAGGTGTTTCTTCCTGATTAGCAGCTTCTTGGTAATCAATAAATTCGTTTATGGCTGCCAGCCAATCGCTGAATGCAGGGCGTGCTTCGGAAAGTAAAATTTCTTTAGCTAACTCATTATCTTCGTTGCGTTTAAGCTCAACTAACATATCGATAAGCGGCAGAGTCGAGCTTTGAATATTTTCAATCTTAGCGAGTATCTCTTGTTCGGTGCCACTAAAACTAACACCCGAGCTAATCATTTTCTGCATACCTTGTTCAGACTCTGAATAGAAGGCAGCGAGGGTGGCAATATCTTGAAGAAATTCGTCAATCTGCGCATCGTTTTGTGCAATAACAATATCCCGTACGCTTATTGCCCTATCATGCACACTGCCTCTATAGTTTATTGCGTAGCGCTGTTTAACTGAATTAACATCAGTTATTTGAGTCAGTGCACCGTCTATAGTGTTTACTTTAGTAATACCAATTATAGTGAGCACAAGCATCAAAACAAGTACTGCGGCAAAGCCAGCATACAAGCGCATTCTAACGGTAAGCGAGTTAATGAAGTTCAAAATTTTGCTCCGGCAATAATCATTTAGTTTAATTTACCTAGAGAGTATCGGCGCTAAGCCCTAAAAACTTAATGTATAAGTGCTTGAGTTTTACATAATGACCGCCATGTCTTTATGGCGAAAAGATTAAAATCAAGGATTTCTACGATGAAAGAGCAAACTAACAACGTTAGAGGAAAGAAAGATAATGTTGTGGTAAATGCAGTAAAGATGCAAACTGAAGCTGCATTGATAGAATCAATGTCTAAGTCGACAACATTAGCTATTATGGTAGTGGCTGGCGTAGCTGTTTTTGTCAGTTTGTTTATCATTTTTTTATAAATTCTTAGACTTAACTAAGAACAACAATGGACGTAATTAAAAAGGTATTAGTATGAAAGGAAAATTCACAAGCAAATTCAAAACAGTGTTGAGCGCTACTATTGCTAGTTTAGCATTGAGTGCTTCATTAGTGGTTAACGCTGCGCCCGTATATAAAGTATCCAAAGGTGGTGACACAGTTTACATTGGCGGTACTATTCATCTACTTACCGATAAAGATTACCCCTTACAGCCCGAATTTGAAGAAGCCTACATGGCCTCAGATGAGATTTATTTTGAAACGGATATTGGCGTAATCAATGACCCGGCATTTGGCATGAAAGCCATGCCCTATCTTGCTTATACTGATGGTAGCAATCTAAAAGCTGGCTTAAAGCCAGAAACCTTTTCAAAACTTGATACCTATATGCAGAGCAAAGGCTTGCCAATCCAGCAGTTTCTGCCCCTTAATCCGACTGGGGTTATGCTGACACTAACGGTTATGGAGTATCAAGCTCAAGGCTTTACTGCTAAAGGTGTAGATGAGCACTTTTATACGCGCTCTGTTAGCGACAGCAAGACAATTGGCTGGTTTGAAGAACCAGATGAGCAATTAGCGATAATTGGTGCAATGGGCGGTGACGACCCAGACTTATTAATTGAATACACCTTAATAGAATTAGCTAAAGGCACTGAAGCCATTGGTGAGTTGCACGACAGTTGGCGTTTAGGCGATATGCAAAGGCTTTCTGCGGTTGGCCTTGGTAGCTTCGAAGGGTTTGAAGAAATGTACGATGTAATGATAAAAAATCGCAACGATAAATGGATGACTGAAATAAAACCTATGTTTGGTGACGAAGGCACTGAACTCATTTTAGTGGGTGCATTACATTTACCCGGACCAGACGGCGTATTAACTCAACTAGAAGCTTTAGGTTATAAAGTAGAGAAGTTAAGCGAGTAGCCTTTCAATTGGATTTGAAAACTAGCGGTTTTTGATCAATATTAGTGATAGACCAAATCTTGAACAATATTAAAAACCACACGCAAAAGGACGTGAACATGAAACGCATCATAATCGCTAGTTTGAGTCTCTTAGTTGTTACCTTTCAAGCCCCAGTGTTTGCCGACGAATACAAAGAGTCGGTCGACAAACTATGCAAAAAAATGCAAGTTTGCATGCGCGAGCAAATAGAGCAAGAGGAAGACTTTCCACCCGAAATGAAAGCCATGGTCGACAGTATGATTAATAACGCTTGCACCACAGTCTATGAAATGGAAGAAATCACTCGCATATCAAAAAAAATAGAAGAAAGCGCTATTGCTTGTTTCGATTCGATGTCGAAACAAAGCTGTGCACAAATAGAAGATGGTTTTGAAACGCCAACCTGCAAGCAGTTTGAGAAATTACTTGATGAGTATTAGACGCGCTCCGTTTAGACACTCTTACTATCATGAATAGCCAAGATACAAGGCTTATTCTACCTACCATTGAGCTCAAAAGAAGTTACGAACAATACATTACCGAGCTTGGTGATGAAGAGCGATACCCTTATCCATTAGATTTACCCTATAGCGATTTTGAACACTTGGTGCATACACTTACCCAATATTCAAAAGGTAATGAGCTCCCCGATTGGATGGTCACCAATAGCACTTTTTGGCTAGTAGAAAATGACAATATCTTGGCTTGTTCTCATTTACGACACACCTTAAATGAGTCCTTAATGGCTGCAGGCGGTCATATTGGTTTAGGTGTCAGACCCAGCGCAAGGGGAAAAGGGCTTGGCAAAAAATTACTCGCCCAGACACTCGAGCAGGCTAAAATACTAGAAATCAAAGAAGTTCATATTCATTGTTATGAAAGCAATACAGCTTCTTGCAATTTAATTAAAGGTTTTGACGCTTACCTGCATTCAAAAGAAAAAATGGAATCAGGCGAGACACTTCTTCGCTATATCATAAATAATTAGTTCAGTATCAACCAAGCTTTCATAAACAGGGAACCCTAAACCTATGACATGGATAGACTATACAATTATTAGCGTTTACCTCATTGGTTTACTTGCTATTGGCTGGCGTTTTAGACGACAAAGCGACCGTGAAGACTTTTTTTTAGGCAAGCGTTCATTACCTTGGCAAGCCATTACTTTGTCGGTAATGGCAACGCAGTTGTCCGCGGTGAGTTTTATCTCGGCGCCTGCTTTTGTGGGGCTGCGCGATAACGGCGGCTTAGTTTGGTTAAGCTACGAACTTGCATTGCCGCTCGCCATGGGTATTTTGCTCTGGCGTTTATTGCCGACCTTGCATAGCTCTGGCGTAATAAGTGTTTACGACTACCTAGAGCGCCGTTTTAACACAACTACCCGCCTGCTTATTAGCGCCGTTTTTCAACTCAGCCGTAGTTTTGCTACAGCGATCATGATTTACGCAATATCGCTGATATTACAAGGCACCATGGGCATCGAGTTTTGGGTGAGCATTTGTTTAATAGGCGTAATCACATTGGTGTACTCTGCCGTTGGCGGCATGAAAGCAGTCATCTATTCTGACGCCATTCAAATGGTATTAATCATTGGCGGCGCTATCACTTGTTTAGCAGTGGCTTTATACCAAATTGGTGGCATAGGCGAGGCTATGTCACAAATAAACCCCGATAGGTTTAACGCCATCCAGCCCACCGATTTTGGCATCAACGGCAACGACTTTGGCTTACTACCCATGTTCTTTGGCGGCTTAGTTTTATATGCATCTTACTACGGCTGCGACCAATCAGAAGCGCAGCGCTCGCTATCGAGCAAGTCATTGCCCGATTTGCGAAAAATTTTGCTTAGCGTCGCATTTTTGCGATTTCCGATTACTATCATCTACTGCTGCGCAGGTTTAGTTATAGGTGCCTTGGTATTAAGGACTCCCGAAGTGTTAGCGCAAATCCCAGCCGACAAACCTGATTGGATGATGCCGATATTCATCATTAATTATTTACCCACAGGCATTATTGGCATACTCATTGTTGCAATACTTGCGGCAGCGATGTCGTCTTTAAGCTCTGCTATTAATAGTTTGTCGGCGGTAAGCGTCGAAGATTATTGCCGGTTGCGTAAGCACAAACCTAACGACAAAAAATATGTGGGGTATGCAAGGCTCACCGGTGTCTTTTGGGGCTTAGTCACTCTCACCTTATCGTTTTTTGCTGGCGATATTGCACCCACCGTAATCGAAGCTATCAATAAGATAGGGTCGGTTTTTTATGGCCCGATATTGGCCATTTTCCTACTCGGCATTCATAGCAAACGCGTGAGTGCTATGCATGTGAACATTGGCTTAGGTGTTGGCGTAGGCACAAACGTGGTGCTATGGCTAAGTGGCAGCGCAATTTTCTGGTTTTGGTGGAATGTTATTGGCTTCGGTTTATGTATAACAGTCGCGATGATTTTGAGCCGCTTTTCTAATCAGTCAAATACTGCTGGCCCAGTTGAAATAAAGTCGACTCGGCTTATTAAAACCAAAGACTTGCTTGTATTGAGTACTTATACACTTGTATTAATTGCGATTTGTTGGTTTTTAAGCTTTTAACGCAAAAATGGAAGTTGATACGTTCACTTCCAAAGTTTGTGCTTATCAGCTATCTTTAAGATATCGAATTTATGTGCACAGGCCAAAAAACGGAATTTTATGTTGATTGAAATACTTCGCGCCTCACTAATGGGTGCCCTGCCCGTCTTTCTTTTATCTTACGTCGTATTAAGTAAAGCCTTTTCGTCAGACAAATATGACCGAAAAAAAAGGAAACGCGCTAAAAATGCCGCACAAACTGACATGTCAGAACCTACAGAGCAAAGCTCTAAAAAAAAAGAACCTTCAGGCCAATTTAATGTTGGTGAGCGCGCAATGGATAAGTGGCTTTTTTTTGGAGGTGGTTTTTACGGCACCATGGCATTTGCGACATTTTTAGCCATAGAATTTGGGCAAATTATCGGTTTTTTTGGCAAGTTGTTTGACCTAACTTGGTCGCAAGTGTTTAGCAAAATTGGGATTGATTTGCTGATTAACTTTTTTATCGAAGCCATTATGAACATGGTGGATGCATTCACTTGGTTTATATACTGGCCAAAACACGTTGATATGCAAAACGGCTGGGTTTGGTTAATTGCGTCTTATATTGCATTTACGCTTGCAGCCCGCTGTGCAGAAAAATTACCTGCCAGTGCGCTAATTAAAACAACACTGGCACGATTTTCAAAAAACGAGCCACAAGCTTAAACGTTTTACAGCCTATTATTTATCGCAATTTGGCTGATATATCTAGCAGAGTGTCCTTAAGTGCAATCACACGCTTACTGGTATCGCTTTTGTCCTCGGCATAATTGAGAGACTTAGCTAAGCGACTTATCGCTCTTGATAGGCGTCGGTCACTCTTATCTTCGTCAATCGACATTTGAGCATTGGCAAGTAAATCTCTTGCTTGGGTTACCATTTCGGCTGAAATGCCCTTGTTACCCTCGCGCTCAAACTGGTCGAGATAAGCAAGCGCCACTACAGGCTCAGCAGGCCAGCTTACTGTAAACTGCTGTTGCGGATTAAAGGTATCCCCCATATCCGCAAGTTTAGCCGCCGCTATTTCGTTAGCGCTTAAAAACTCACTGGCTTGTAAGTCAATTACATCTACGCCGCGCAGTATTTCAGTACCGTAAATCATGCCGTTATACCAGTAGGTCGACCAATATCCGCCCACCACCATGCGTTCTTCATGCATAGGACCTCGGTCAAAATACGCGATTTCAGTAGGGTTAGCAGTATCGGTAAAGTCAATCACCGACATGCCGCCTTGGTACCACGCTTGCACAAATATATCGCGGCCCGGCACGGGTACGACTGAGCCATTATGAGCAACGCAGTTTTCTTGATCTGACTGCGGCGCATCTATTTTATAGTAACTTTCAAAACTGAGTTTGCCGTCTTTTACCTCATAAAATGCATTTGCACCCCACGTTTTAGGGTCTGACGCACGGCATCTTGGTTGTGTACCACCGCCCCACTCGTCGGTAAACAATACCTTTGTACCATCGTTATTAAAGGTTGCAGAATGCCAATAAGCAAAACCAGGGTCAGATACTTCGTCGATTCTTACCGGCTGGGTAGGGTCGCTAATATCCAACAAAATACCATTGCCCGAGCATGCGCCCGCGGCTAAATTCAATGCAGGAAAAACCGTGATATCGTGACATTGGTCAGTAATACTTGTTCTTTGTGTACCCTCACCATGATCACCACCGCGCCATAGGCCTGACAAACGCCCTTCGTCATCAGCAAAAACCGCTGGGCTCGATGTTATACGCGCGTCTTCTGGCTTGTCTACCGGAATTTCAATCACGTCAATTCTAAAGAGTGCAGTGCGGTCATCACCGGGAATATCGCCAATACAACCGGCGAGTTCTTCCTCGTCACGCACGCCTGCGGTGCCTGAGTTATAAACAACTATTCGCTCGTCGTCAGCCGACACTACAGAATGGGTGTGCGAGCCTCTGCAGGTTTGCACAAGGCCAACTTGCTTGGGCAACGTGATATCAGAAATATCAAAAATACGCAGGCCTCTAAAACGCTCATCGCTTATATCGTCGCTTACGCCTTGCAGGCCGCAGTCTATTCGCCCGCGGGTTTGCTCAACAGACATAATTAAGAGGTCGCCCACAATCGACACATCACCTTGGCCACCTGGACACACAATAGAACTAGCAAGGTTTGGGATACCCTCGCTGTCTAGTTTATAAATGTTAAAGCCGTGATAATTACCTGCTACCAACAAGTCTTTTGAGAACGCCATATCGGTATTCCAAAAGCTCAATAAAGGCCAGCGCTCGCCCCATTCTGTTTTGGCATCGCCGCCGTCTTCCTCAGAACGGTCTGTGCTATCAATATCGTCTGCATCTGGCATTTTAATTGGTGGTAGATTCGAAGGATTTTCAGGGTCAAAAAAGCCATTTGGTCGAGCTAAGGAAGCGACAAGTTCTACATTCATCGCTGCTTGCTCGGCATCTCTAAAGCCGGCAGCGAGGCCAACACGTTTATCGTTTGAGAGATTTGAAAGCAAGCCATTCATGCGCGTTATTTCGGCATTTTGGTCATTTACAATGTCGTTCACAAAATCGTATAGCACCGGGTCGTAAGCGCTACCCGACTGGTCGAGTAGGTCATCAACCATGCGCACCGCGCCTTCATGATGCGGTATCATTAATTGCAAAAACAAGCGGTCAAAATCAGTGCCTTTAGAATCAGCTAATTGCGCCATTTGCTCATTAGATGCCATGCCCATTAAGCTATGGTCCATGTGCATGGAATGATCAATGTCGTCACGCTCCTCGCGCTGAATCAACCAGTCTCGCATAAACGCAATTTCGTCGGCTTGAGACTTTTGTATGCGCCCCGCAATATCAATAATTTCTTCGTTGTTGGTTCTGTCGGCAACAAGAACTGCCATGTCGACGGCTTGGCCATGATGGGGGATCATGTTTTGCATAAAAAACACGTCATCAAGGGTGTAAGAGGTAGCTGCAATTTTTACAGCGTCTTCTGCACTTAAGGTGCGTGAATCTTTACCTGGCGCGCCAGGCTGAACAATCGGCGTTTGCTGCAGTGCATAAACGCTTCCTGACAAAGAAAAACCTAACATAGCAACACAGCACGCTACGCTCAAAGAATTTGCTTTTATGGCTTTAGGTATACAGCTAACTGGTTTTTTATAAGGTGTAGTCGATGGCATAACAAGTTTCTCCTGAAACAAGGTTTTATTATTATTATTTTACCACCTCAGCATAGGGCTTATCGCAAAAGGAGTAAAGTGCCCGATAATCGATTTTATATGCAATAACAATCGCTTTTATGGAGCATTTTAAAGCAAAGCAAGCACAGCGAAGCACTTACAGGAGGTTGGGCAAGAACATCACCAACGCAGGGAAATACGTGATAATTAACAATGCAAATAATAAAGCAACGATAAAGGGCCACACTTCTTTTATAAATTCAATCACTGGCACTTTAGTCACCGAACAAGTTGTAAACATCAACGAACCAAATGGCGGGGTTATGCCGCCAATCATAATATTGACTATCATGATCATACCAAAATGAATCGGGTCTACACCCAACGCAACAGCAACCGGCACTAAAAGCGGCGCTACAATGATTAGTGCTGCACCACCTTCTAACACCATGCCAATAAGCAATAGAAATATATTGATTATACCCAGCATAAGGTATTTATCAGAGGTAAACTCAAGCAACATGGCAGTTAAGTCTTGAGGTATTCGTTCCCATGTTAAGTAATAGCCAAACACTGAGGCCGCTACAATGATCAATACAACAGTGCCTGTACCGTAAATAGTGTCTAGCAATATAGATTTAACATGCTGCAGTTTTAGCTCTTTATAAACGAAAGAACCTATAAGTATAGAGGCAAGTACTGCCATTGCGCCTGCTTCAGTTGGAGTAAATAAGCCAAAACGTAGTCCTAAAATTATGCCAAATGGTAACAACAAAGACCAAATCGAATCGATAAACTGGCGGCCAATTTCGGGCCATGTCGCTTTGCTGTCTCTTGAGGGCGTGTACTTGCGCTTTTTCGCAATGACCGAAACCGTTAGCATAAGCAGTGCAGCCATTAACAAACCGGGCACATAGCCTGCAATAAAAAGGTCGGCCACCGATACTTGCGCTATAAGGGCATAGATGATCATCACAATGCCCGGCGGTATTACCGGAGAGATAGCCGAAGATGACGCGGTTATTGCCGCAGAAAACGACCGGCTATAGCCTTGCTTTTCCATTTGCGGTACGAGTATTTTGCTTTGCATTGCAGCGTCGGCATTAGCTGAGCCCGATATGCCGCCCATAAATGTACTTAACACCACGTTTACTTGCGCAAGCCCGCCGCGTAAATGCCCGGTGAGTACTTCGGCCATTTGCATAAGCCGCTTGCTAATACCCGAATAATTCATTATTGACCCAGCCATCACAAAAAACGGAATTGCCAGTAGCGGAAACGATGCAGTTGCACTTACAAATTTTTGCAGGACTAAGTCGGGCGGCATGCCTGCATCAAAAAACGTGAAGTAAAAAATAGCCGAACCTAACAAGGCGTAGGCTATTGGGATGCCTAAAAAATACAAAATGAACAATAAAAGAATGGGCAAATAAATCATACGGACTCTGCTCCATTTTTGTATTGCTTATTTTTAAAATGCACAAAGTCACGATACAAAAACCGTAGTGTATATATCGAAATTAAACCAAAGCCCACCACCAAAGCTAAGTGCACAACCGATGAGCTTACGCCTAATACAGCGGTGGGTTTAGACCACGCAATTTTGGTAAACACAATCGACATAAAAAAGATGTAACCGTTAATCGCTAATAAAATGAGACCCGTAACAAGCTTTAACATACTTTCAATATGCGATGGCGCCTTTCTAACCAGCAGGTCTATTCCCATATCTAGCTTGTGTTTGTAAGTAGCGCTAGCGCCTATAAAAACACACCAGACAAAACAAATAGTCGCGACTTCTTCCGACCATGAAATCGAATAATTAGCGATATAGCGTAAACCTACATTGGTAATTACAATGCTTATCATGGTCACCAAAAACACGCTGCATACGATTTCTTCAAAGTAGGTAAAAAAACGTTTTACATAGTTCATGGTTAATTAGCCTCAGCTCTTATTTTAGCGAGCTCTGCTTGTATTTGCGCCAGCATTTCAAGCGTGACACCCGGCAGTTTATTATCGTATAAGCCAATGGTTCGAGCTTCAAATGCGGCTCTGTCAATTTGATTAAATTTAACGCCTTGTGCTTCAAGTGCCTCGATAACTTGTGCATGCTGCGCCTTCAGTTTGGCAATCATCTGCTCAGACTCATACGTAAACTCATGCTGAATAATTGCTTGATACTCAACAGGTATTTTTGCCCACACCTCGGTCGAAATATAAACACCGCAAGTGCCCAAAAAGTGATTGGTAAAAGCCACGTTCTTTTTGCCCGTCTCATAAACCTTTGCGCCTAAATTAGTAAACTCTGAACCTTCTAAACCATCTACAACACCTTGCTGTAAAGCGCTGAAAGTTTCACCCCACGGTAGAGGTGTTGCATTGGCGCCCATCGCGTTTAAAGTTTCAATAAATAGCTTGCTGCCAGGGGTTCTTAATTTAAGACCTTCAAGATCGTCTGGGGTGACTATCTTTTTGTCGGTGATAAGGTTTCGAAAACCAAAGATGTAATTTAAAGAGAGTACCTTTATACCTTTATCTTCTATCTTCTTAATCCAGCCCTGCACTAATGGCGTTTTTACCAACTCAGTATATTCATAGTAATTGTTGTAAAGCATGGGGCCAACAAGTGCGGTAAATTCGGGAACATAGTCGCCAAT
>CAZXTD010000024.1:16366-37971 GCA_964643575.1 uncultured Glaciecola sp.
ATGTAAGAAGGGTCTTCAACGGAAATAAAGTATGCACCGCGCACTACCATTTCTACACCATCTTTATAGGCGGCAATTTGCGCGTTTGGGTAGGTGAGTACACGAACCGCACCTTCGGTTTTTTCGTTTATGCGTTTTGCCACGAGTTCTATGGACTTTGCTAATTCTTCGTTTTGGTTAAAGACATGACTCAAGCGCAGCGTAATCGTGAAGTCATTCGCTGACTTGTTTTGCTCGCAACCTCCTAAAAGAAGAATGAATCCAGCAAAAAGTAGAATATATTTGAATGCACTTAAAAATCTAAGCATGACAGTAAATGGGAAGTGCCTAGGCAACAAACTAGTGAATTTAGATTAGGTCACATCATATTTTTATGCAAGGTAAATGCATTATTGAGGTGTTTTGCGGGTAACACCCGATACTGAACAAACCCAAGTTATGACCAATAATAAACATCCACCTTTCCAACAATATAGACCAATGTCTAAGCATCTCTTCTATGGAAAAAAAAGTGTTCGATTATTTTTTTGGTAATATTTTTATTAAATTGCCTTAAGACTTAGCTATTTCGGGATTTTTTAGTGTGAAAAAATGCCATTAAAACTAACGAATCAGTAAAGAGTAAGGCTCAAATAAATTACCAATACTCAAAAAATGTATGACCATTTTTGGTAAAACCGCTTGACATGGATTAAATATTTGGTTAATTTTTCATCTCGCATAAACATATCATTAACAAGATTTACAAAATTATAGTGAATACGGCGTCACTATAAACACATACACACACGATACGTCGATGGAGAACACATGAAAATTCAACTCAATAAGATCAGTCTTGCACTAAAAAAAACAAGAACACAACAAGTCATCTGCGGCGCAACTCTTGCTGCAATGCTAGCGAGCCCGGTTGCATTTGCACAACAAAGTGATGAAGACGAAGCGAGCCAATTAGAAGTTATCGAAGTATCAGGCATTCGCTCAGCACTTACTAGCGCACTTGCCGAAAAACGTGACGCAAACAGCTTGGTTGAAATCATCAACGCAGAAGACATTGGTAAATTACCTGACCAAAACCTAGCTGAAGTATTAGAGAACGTGACCGGTGTTCAAATCACGCGCTCTGCTGGTGTAGGTACTGGTGTACAAATTCGTGGCTCTAACGCTAACCGCGTTGAAATTAATGGCGTATCAACCGTAGGCGCGGGATCAGGGCGTAACGGGATTAGTTTTGAAGATATCAACCCTGCGATAATCTCTTCCGTAGAAGTTATCAAGGCCCCTGAAGCCTCAACAATAGAAGGTTCAGTGGGTGGTACCATCAACTTACGCACAATTCGCCCACTCAACTTAACTGAAACGTTGGGCGTAGTTAGAGTGCAAGGCGAAGACAGCAGCTTGTCTACCGAAGGCATTCAACCACGCTTTTCTATCGCTTATGGCGATAACTGGGAAGTAGACGCAGGTGACGTAGGTTTCGTTATTACGGGTAGTTACACCGAGCAAGAAGCCGTGTCTTTCCGTCCACGTACCGACCGCGATAACTTAGTAACCAGTATTGAAGGTCAAGAACCTTTCCAAGGCATCCAGTTTTTAGTACAAGAACAAGAAAACGATGACTACGAGACGCTAAACATTGCGACAACCTTTGAGTTTGCACCAAATGACGAAATGCGTTTTTACTTCGACGCGATCATCAATGAACAAGAACGTAGCCGTGATAACTACAGACTACAAGCTTCTGGTATCAGTAACATCAGAAACTTCTCTACCCCTACCGCTTTTGAAACCATCAACTACGGCACCGTAAACGGTACCAACGTAGGTACATTCAGAGCTGCACTTGCTGGTGAACTAGAGCCTGTATTAGACCAACGCTCGGGTTCAAACCCAAGTGACGGTAACCTTCGCTTTTCAAGTGAAACCGGCTCTCGTGTAACCGACAGTTCGGTATTTGTATTTGGTGGCGAGTGGGAGCGTGATAACTTTAAAGTAAGCGCTGAAATCTCAAGCTCAAGCGCAGACACTACAAACCCATCTTTAGATACAACCGTTAACTTTATCAACCCTAATGCACCACTTGTTGTTGAAGTCAGAAACGCAGACGGCAGCCGTATAGGTCGTGTGCCACTTATGGGTGATATTACGACAGAAGCCGAAGCGATTGCGTCATTAGAAGGCGGTGCATCTGGCTTTACCTATAACGATAATGCTATACCTTTCATTTATGACTTAAGCGGTGGGTCGTTGTCTTGGGGTATCAACTTTGATTCGCCTCTTGCGCCAACACAAGCTGATTTGCTTAACCCAAACAACGTAGTATTAGACCAAGTCAACATTGGTCGTAACTCTACCGAAAACCAAGAAGATGCGTTTAGAGTAGACGGTACTTACTATTTTGACGATATCGAATACTTAACGTCTGTTGATGTAGGTTTCCGTTTCAACAAAAGCACAAGCGTATTTGAAGATATCGATGGCCGAATTGGTGGCTTTAGCCGCATGGCAGACTCGCCAAACGGTTCTTTATTCTCTGACTTGTTAGTTGCCGGCCCAAGCAACTTTGGCGACGCAGACGGCAGAAGCTTATTTGTTGATAGCTTCTTATTACTCGACCCAGACCGTTCGTTCTCTGACCCTGAAGGCACACTAGCAACATTGCAAGCAGCTGTAATCGCACACGACCCAGATAGCCCGTCAATCGCTAATGTAACGTCAAATAACAATGCATTTAGAGATATCGAAGAAACAACAACCGCATTATATGCGCAAGCTAACTTTGAAATTGGTGAAAATATCCGCGGTAACTTCGGCGTAAGATATGTGTCTACAGACGTTGACTCTACCGGCTTTAACCCTGACGACATGCTAGAAACCACAAGCGGTGATTATAGCTTCGTACTACCTCGTTTAAATGTTATATACACACCACATGATGATGTAACGGTAAGATTTGGTTACGGCACCGACTTAAGACGTCCTAACTTTGGTCAGCTAGGTACAGGCTTTACTCGCGACAACCAAGAAAACTCGGTAATCGCTTTGGGTAACCCAGGACTAGAGCCAGAAGAAGTTGATTCTTTAGACCTTTCTGTTGACTGGTACTTTGCTGAAGCAGCAGTAGTAAGCGTAGGTTACTTCAGAAAAGAGCGTACCAACATATTTGGCGTCGACTTTGAAGGCGCAGCACTTTCACCTAACGGTGAAGGCGGCTTTAACCGTGAAACTGACCCAACGTGTCCAGGCGGTGGTATCTTTAACCCAGAAGTTGTACCTAACGTATTAGGTAACCCTGAAGTAACGGGTCTTTGTGTGGATAAAACGACTCCAGGTAACGATCCGGATACAACGACACAAACTGGTTTTGAATTTGCAGCACAATATGACCTTTCAAGCTTTGAAGACGATTTAGGTTGGGCATCAGGTTTTGGTGTAATAGCTAACTACACTATTCAAGACTTCTCAGGCGGTTCTGTAGTCGATACTACCTCTGGTCGTGGTCTTAACGTATTAGGTGACGTGAGCATTCCAAGAGGCTTATTGGACTTCTCTGAAAACGCGTATAACTTCACTTTATACTACGAGAAGTACGGTGTATCTGCTCGTATGCGTTACACATGGCGTGAAGCGTTCCGCACGCAAGATTTTGCAGGCGGCGCAAACACCAGTGGTAGTAGTACGCTTAGCTTCCCTGTTGTTACCGACGACAGAGGCCAGTTAAACGCCAGTATTACTTATGACGTAAACGAAAAACTTAACATAGGCCTTGAAGCCGTTAACTTAACAGAAGAAAGAATTGACCAATACTGCGTAAGCAACAATTCATTACTCTGCTTTGTAGGTTTACCAGACCGTCGTATCACCTTCGGTGCTACTTATCGTTTTTAAGTGATTTTGTGAAATGATATTGAAAAGCCAGCGTTTGCTGGCTTTTTTTATGTCAGGTTAAAGTAAAAGCGATCAAAGGGTCAGAGTCTTTGAAATTAAACTTCAATGCCAATATTATACAAGGGGTCGGGTCCAAAGGAATCAGCCTCAGGCCCTTGTTAAATGCAATCACTTTTCGTGTTCGGCAGGTACTTTTGCCGATGGCTTTACCATTTCTTCGGCGACTTCACTGACTGGCGCATGATTTGCTATTGATTTCACTGACTCAACGTAATAAACAACCGACTTTTGCGCAATGTGATCATAAGTAAATACATAATTGACGCTAGTGCCAAGAAGCGCCGTTGTCGTTTTTTCATTTTTGTCTGCTAGCGTTAATTCAATTTTTGCAGATTCCCCACTTCTTATATTTGTTGCCTCATTTGTAGCAAAAAAGTAGATATAAGCAATAAGGGAAAACACGACGAAAAAGGAAGTAGTCTTTAAGTTTGCGGTCCTTCTTCGAGGAGCCCAAACAACAAACGATATCGCTTTTATAAACAATGGCATCTTTTTGCCTTCGTATTTTAGTTGCTGCCTTGCTCGAAACCGATTGCCTATATCGGTTAAGAATAACACCGTCAAAATAACGAAAAAGGCCAAAATGATATTTGGGTTTTTAATGGGCGTGGCTAGGATATCTTCAAAACTCACATATTTTACGATGTTGATATCAAACTCTGCGTAAAATATGAAGATATAAAACATACTTGATAGCAACAAAATAATGTAAGCGCAGGTGATAGCTAAACCCGTTGATTGCCTTACAAATTGATATAATTCGTGGAACAAATAGAGTTCGCTTAGTGCTTTAAAACTTGCGCTTTCTTGTTTTTGTTTAGACATTGGACGCCACTTTTTGGTTAAGTTTGGGGATCAAGGGGTTTATCAAGCGGCCAGAGGCTTTGAAGTTGCAAAGACTCTGACCCCTTGATAAACCCTTGATACCTGCTCATTTCATTTGATAATACTGGCGATGAAACGCATAGCGTTTGCGTAAATTCGAAATATCCTCAACCGTTGGGTTCTCATTAATATTAAGCTGTTGATTATCCTTAAACAACGGCCACTTAGGCAAGTTCGGCGTATTCGGGTTTCCCGATTTAATAAACGCAGCAAAGTATGCTTGCATAATTTCAGACACAACAAAGTCATCGTCTTGCCATTGGTATATCGGATTGGCGTTTAAGTTGCCTAGCGCGTACTCAATTTCGGCACTGTGCACTGCGCCTCGATTGCCAGAGCTTTGGCCTTTTGGCGCATCAATGCTTGCTGGACGGATTTTAGAGAAGGCATAAAAGTAGACATTTTGCTGGCCATGTTGTGCAACATAGTCGGCCCAGTTCCATGTTGAAAAACTAATATAACGATCGCTAGCGAGTGCTTGGGCGGCATCCATCACTTCGGTTTGAGAGCTTGCCGGATATAAGCTAAACACTTCTTCGTGATTTTCAGGGTAAATCTTTTTAAGCGCTTTTTTATAATTGTCGAGGGTGGGTTGCATATCGCCTAAAATACGCCCCATTCCGCCTTCCTGAGTGTTATTGCCCGCCAACAAGGGAATATCAGCAAATTGATTGTTTTGATATAAAGCCAGCGCAGAGCGCTCAAACACGTAGCCGTCGGTGGTGGGCATAAACCATTGAAAGCCCTTTTTGGTCGACGCTTCAAGTAATTGTTGCGCAGGCATTTCGCGAAGTTCATTTATGCTTAGCGGTTCATTGTCTAACCCAAGCGCCTTTGCCATATTTTGTCCGAATACTTGTGCTTCGTGCAAAGGAATCGGCCCTAGCGTTGGGCCCAATAACGACCCACTCTCACCAATCGCACCTGCAATATTGTGTTTTGATAACTCGGATACCATCAAAGCGTTTACGGACATTGAGCCTGCAGACTCACCTGCAATGGTGATTCGTGAAGGGTCGCCACCAAATTTGTCCACGTTGTCTACTACCCATTGCAATGCAGCTGCTTGATCCATAAACGTATAATTACCTGAGCCGCCATAATCAGCCTCGGCAGATAGCTCTGGGTGGCTAAGCAAACCGAACACACCTAAACGATAATTAGCTGTTATTACAACAATGTCTTGTTGCGCCATGCTGGCGCCGTCATATCGGGCCTCAGACCCGTCACCTGCAGCAAACCCACCGCCATAAAAATATAAAAGAACAGGTAAAGCTTCGTCTGCCTTAATAGAAGGTGTCCATACATTTAAATACAAGCAGTCTTCACTCACCCCCGCTGAGCGAAACTTCATATCGCTAAACAAAGGAAGTTGCATACACTGATTGGCAAAAGCGCCTGCTGTTTTGACGCCTTGCCAGCTTGCCACCTGCTGCGGGGGACGCCAGCGTAGCTCGCCCACTGGTGGCGAGGCAAAAGGTACACCTTTAAATATATTCAATTGTGTTGTGTCATCAAACGCACCCTGTAAACGGCCCTGCTCTATTTGCACAAGAGGAGTAATACTTGCTGCATGTAAGTTAACTGTGAGCAACAGTGCGACTGACGCCAAGACCAATCGTAATACGCCTTTAACAGGCTGAATTTTTAACTGAATATTTGAATAAGGCATAGTGGGTTACTCGATTATATTTAATAAAGAAGCTTAAGTGAGAGTTATGTCCGTAAACAAAAAAGCCTGCGAATTTCAAAAGAAACTAGCAGGCTTTTATATAAAAATAGATTTACATCATGCGCGAGAATAAGCGACGACGTGTACCTTTTGATTTTTTACGGCGTAGATTGGAGCGTGATTCGTTTCGTCCAGATTCTAACCAACTTTCGCGATTCACACTCGCTTGGTCACCACGACGGTTTTCTTCGGTTCTTCTGAAACTACAAAACGACTCATAGGCTTCAAGGTCAAGCGACATATCTTGCAGTACAAGTTCAATCATTATCGCGTCATCTAAGTAACCTAAACCAGGAATGTTGTCAGGAACAAGGTCGTGAGGTTCTGTAAAATAAGCAAGTGACGTTAAGATTTCGGTGCGCTCGTCTTCAGGTAATTGCCATTCAGCATCGTTAAGTGCATTAATAAGTCGCTTAAGTGACACTAATCGTTGAGAAACAAAATCAGGAATATTTGCATTTTCCATTTCTACGCAAAGTTCGTTGGCTTTTGCGATAACTTGTTCTTCGGGTAACTTGCTGGCCTTCTCAACAGCGGTGTTCATTAATTCACGGAAGTGTTTTAAATCGCTATCGCTAAGCTCGAGGCTAATCTGAATCGACATATTGTTTCCTTGTTATTATTTATAATGACTTTGTTAGGGGCTTACCCTCGGCAAAGTTTGGCAGACTAAACTTTATCAATAAGTTTAGAATAAACGCTCCAAACTTGCTCGTAAAGCATTAATATTAGGGAATTTGTAATTTGCTTGCCAATTCAATCTTTACTGCGTCTTAAATAGGTGGCTTACATGTTTCTTCGCTGGGTTCTAAAGAGACTGCAGGATCCCAAATCCGGTCCCAAATTTTGCCCACGCTATCTAGATTTGGTCGCTGACTAAAACGGGTAAAATCTGACATTACAATGCCTTCATCAGATATAGTTGCCACTTCAAAATTAAATACATATGCGCACTCAACACCCATTCTTAAATCTGAAAACACAACTTTGTCGTTGGTCTGTCTAATCGAATACAAACCTTTAGTAAACCATTGCAAACGATTAAGTGCCCAACTATCACTCATGCCCCCGACGAGTTGCGTTTGAGAGACATAAGGCGTAATGCTGACTTCGTCTACTTCGTCAAATACTGAGGCGTATATTTCATAGTATTTACCGTCGCTCACGGCAATGGCTCGCCATAACAAGGTATTAAAGGGAGCGGGTGTGCTCATGTAAGGCCCAGCAACGATGTGGTTAGCGGCGAGTGCGCCCTTTATTTTGTAGTCGATGAATTGTTTGGCACCGAGTGTCCACACTACATAAACGCTACTCAAGCCTAATACAAACACGTTTATTTTGGTCGCCCTGTAACGTTGCTCAGGACTCGGGTTAGGTTTTAAGGCATACACGAGGCCGACCAAAAGCGGGATAGTATAAACGGGGTCGATTATAAAGAGGTTAGACACGCCAAAAGGGTATTCTGTAAACGGCCAAAGCAACTGGGTACCGTAAACCGTGAAAGCATCCAAAATAGCGTGGGAGCTCAAGACTAAAAACACAAGCCAGAACCATCGCGTTTTATATTGCACCGTTGTTTTATGGATTTTGAGGATTAGCCACACAATAAGCGGGCTAATTAACAAATGCATAAAAATGGAATGACTAAACCCCCTGTGATAGTTAAAGGCTTCAACATCGCCGGCATAAGGAATAAGCACATCTAAATCGGGAAGCGTACCTAATGCCGCGCCCCAAAGCGCTGCTTTACGCCCTACTTTGCTGCCTAATACGGCGTAGGCAACAGCGCCGCCCAATGCGACTTGCGTCAAAGAATCCATATGAGTACTTTATTCCAATTTATAGTGCTTCAATATGCATGTTTTACGCCTGAGCCTTTGCAAAAGCTCACTCGGATTACCGCGTAACTGCTTTGCAGGGCTCAACAAAAAACAATAAATAGAGCAATTAGGGCGTAACGGTTCCTAAATGGGCACGTAAAAAACTATCTAGCTCTTCAAAAAACAATGCTCGGTTGCCCTGAATCGATAAGTGATGATCACCCTCGTCTAGCTCAACATAGCGCACATCCTTGCCTGCATCTTCTAACTCTTCAGCAAAATCTCTAGATTGCGAAACGGGCACGACACGGTCTTCGTTGCCATGCATTAATAATATAGGCGTTTTGATGGCACCTATGTTGTATAAAGGCGAACGGTTTTTAAGATCGCGGCTTTCATCACCTAATTGTTTTTCTGCGACAAGTGCACCGCCAATAAACTTACGTTGGTTACGTGCTAGCCCGCGTAGGTCACTTACGCCTGCAAAGCTCACCGCGCAAGCAAATAAATCAGGTGTTTTTACGGTTGCCATTGCGGCTGCATAACCACCGTAAGAGGCACCAAAAATACAAATTTTATCGGGGTCACTCTTGCCTTGGTCAATTAAAAACTGTGTCGCATCGGTAATGTCATCTTGCATTTCGAGACCCCAGCGCCCCATCTGCGCTTGGGCAAATGCAAAGCCGTATCCTACAGAACCTCTAAAGTTTGGTCGCATTACTGCATAGCCACGGCTTGTCATATACGACACCCATGGATCGAAGCCATCAAAGTCGCGAGCGCCCGGGCCACCATGCGGATGAATCACGGTAGGAAAAGGCGCTTCACCAAATTTTGGCAAGGTTAAGTAGGCCTCGATTTCAATGCCGTCTCGGGTTTTGTATGTGATTTTTTCGTGATGCGCCAGTTGTGCACCATACAATTCGGGATAAGCTTCGGTCATTAAGTCTAAGGAGTTTTTATCTTTATTGCCGTAGAAAAACATCCCCGGTTGTTCATCAGACTCTGTGTATAACATATAGATAGACTCATCTTTGCTACGACTAATAACAGTGTTTGTTGTATCAGGGAAGGTCTTGTCGAGTCGCTTATGAAACGTGTAATGGCTATCATCAAAATAATAGCGTCCATAGGGAGAGCTAACGTCGTAAACGCCAATCGCATCTTGGGTAATGCCAGAGTATATTAGACCGCCCGATACGTCATAGTCATCGTTTGCCAGCACTAACTCTGATGCCATAGTGGTTAAGTCTAGCTTATACAAAGCGCGTTTATCGTTAGTGTATTTTGTGTAATACAAAATGTTAGGGTCTAGCGCAAATCCCCTAACCGAAATAGGGCTATCTTCAAAAGCCATGTATTCAAATAAGACTCGAAAATCGCTGTCGTCATCTTTACGCTCATAATAGGTGACTTCACCCGTTTTAAAGTTTTGGGCGCGCCCTACTCTTACCACTGACTGTTGGTCAGTCATCCAGCTTCTTATTGATCGCTTGCCTCGTTCAATGCGAACTTGTTTACCAGTGCGCACGTTTAACCGATAAACGCTAGGTTGTTGAGGCACTTCAAAATCAGCCTCAACCAAAACATGATCGGGGTCGTTGTGTAAATAATCAATCACCGAATCTTGAAACTGACTGATACGATTAGACGAGCTATAGTGAAATGCAGTCTTGCCCTTAAGGAGTCGCTCAGGTTTAATCTCGTCGTCGGGCAAGGTTGTATCAATGCTCAATAAACGCGTTTGAAAATATTTTACACCTCGGTCTGCGTCGGCAAACTTTGCACTAACCAATAAAATATCGTCGTTCACCCATCTAAACCAATTAATTTTAATGTCTTTGTTGTCGGAGCGCAGCACACGTTTAAGCTTACCTGCGCTAGGTTGATAAACAGTTAACACGGCTAAGTTATGCGGCGAAGGGAAGTTTTGAATAAAAGCGACGTTTGAGCCACTGGGTGAAAGTGTATTGCGCGAATATGCGGGCAAACGGCTGAAGAAAGGAAGCGGCGGCTGTATTGCTTCGCGGTTTATTTCAGAATTGCTCGCGGGCACTTCAGTTGCCTGTGCTGAGGCGTCCAGTGTTTTACTCTTGAGTGAAACAGAGAATGGTAAGGCTAATACAAACAAGCAAACGGCTAAACAAAAGCGATGGAAAATGCCATTAAAGCGAGACGGTTGCGCTGGGTATCGAGGAGCCTTTACATCAGCAGTATAAGGAGTAAATGGTTTAAGCATATTATTCTTCCGTGAATCAATTAATTTGTTGATAATCAATACTAGTTGCTTGCGCTCTAATTGTCTAGCGGGTCGAGTTAAGGGGGTTGGCAAGCTAGCATGGGTTTTAATTAACGAGGTTTAATTAGCGCGCACCGATTAACCCAACATACTGCTTTCTTATTGTTTTGATTTTACGCAACAGTGCACTGTATAATGAGACATCACATGCAGTGGTCTTCTCGTTCCCAACACGCAATAGCTGTCAGAAGATGCTCTCCCATAATTTGATTTAACCGCAAGTAACACTTATAAATGACCAACAAATTTGACACGATCAGGCCTTATAGCAATGCCGATTTAAAGGCTGTTTTAGACAGGCTTCTTAAGCATAAAGATTTCATTAATACTTTGGTCAAGTTTAGGTTTGGCAAATGGCCTCGCGCTACCTACCCTATTTTATCTATTTTGATGAAAATGTACCTTAAACGTAAATTAACAACGGTTGCAACGCTGACTCAATTTCAGCATTTGGTAGAACCTTACATGCGCCGCATGATCAAAAAAACGTGTGCAAAGCTGACGGTATCGGGCTTAGATACGCTCGATTTAAGCAAGCCATGCTTGTTTATCAGTAACCACCGCGATATTGCTTTAGACCCTGCTTTTGTAAATTGGGTTTTGCATATAAATGATCAAGATACAGTGCGTATTGCGGTAGGCGATAACTTACTTCATCAAGACTGGGTAGCCGACTTAATACGACTAAACAAATGTTTTGTGGTAGAGCGCTCGGTGCAAGGCAGACGAGAGAAGCTAGCCGCGGCTAAACTCTTGAGTGAATACATCGAATACACACTTAAAAACGACAAACAGCATATTTGGATTGCCCAACGTGAAGGCCGCGCTAAAGACGGCATCGACTTAACCAACCCTGCTATTGTGTCTATGCTAAGCCTCAATAAACCTAAAGACGTGTCGTTTGGCGACTATATTAAAGAATTAAGAATTGTTCCGGTGTCGCTGTCTTACGAGTTTGACCCTTGCGATGTCAACAAAGCACGCGAGCTCCAACAAGCTGAACGAGAGGGTAAATATGACAAGCCCGACAATGAAGATATGCGCAGTATTGTAAGTGGTATTACAGGCCAAAAAGGCAATGTACACGTGCACTTTGGTAGACTCGTGAGCGCTGATTTTGAAAATGCAAAGGAAGTCTCTAGCTATATCGATGATGAAATCCTCAATGGCCTAACCATTTACCCCACGTCTGAGGCAGCTTTATCGATGCTTCGCAAAAATACATTTGAGGAAAGCTTAAAGTCACAGCAACTCGCAAGTTCGTATTTGCAAGAGAGATTGACAAGATTACAGCCTGCCGAGCAAGATAAGTTGTTGCAAATGTATGCAAATCCTCTTTTGCGCAAAGAGGCGAATAAAGAGACAAATAAAAACGCTGGCAAACAGGAGCAAAACCCTGAAACAGCTTAGGCACACTTTTGAGTAAACTCCCCCTCGACACTATTGCACTTATCGCTGTATGCGCAGGTTATTTGATTGCACCAATGGGCATGGCTGCTGTAAACGTAGCCATTCCGGCACTCGCTGAAGACTTGCAAGCAAATGCAATAAAAGTTGGCTGGCTGCCCACTATTTACATTCTTAGCAACGTCGCTTTAATGCTCCCTTTTGGCAAAATTGCTGATAACTACGGGCGTAAAAAAGTATACGTTTTAGGTCTTGCACTCAATGCGCTGGCCGCAGCAATGTGTGCTATTGCCACGAATATTGATTGGGTTTTATTTTGGCGCTTTATACAAGGCGCTTCTGGCGCGATGATATTTGGTACAGGTGTAGCAATTATTACCGCAGTTGCTCCTTCAAATAAGCGCGGTGCAGCACTAGGCGTAGTGGCGTCGTGTGTTTATATTGGCCTAACTTTAGCGCCCGCTTTAGGAGGGTGGTTAACGGAATTGCTGAGCTGGCGTGCGGTATTTTATTTTCAAATTCCGCTAGTCATTGGGTTGTTAGTCTTTATCAAAGTCTATTTACCGGGTGATTGGAAAAACGACCAGCACTCACGTTTCGACTGGGTAGGCTCAGCTATCTTTATCCTGTTTTCATGCTCTTTAGTATATGGCCTGAGCAAGCTGCCAAGTATGTTTGGCATTGCACTGGTCGGCATTGCCATCATCAGTTTGTTGGGATTCATTCAGCACCAACGCTACGTGAAGCAGCCACTTATTCGGGTTCAAATGTTTAAAGAAAGCAGAGTATTTAGCTTGTCGCTGTCAACCTCCTTACTCATGTACGCCAGTAACTTCGCGATCATCTTTTTGCTCAGCCTATACCTACAATATGTGAACGGCTTAAGCCCTGCTAAAGCAGGTCAAATACTTTTATTACAAGCACTTTGTATGGCAATTGTTGCGCCTTTTGCGGGCAAACTCTCAGACCGCTTTCAGCCGCGCGTGGTTGCAACAGTGGGCTGCTTTATTGTGGCCTGTGGTTTTGTACTTTTAAACCAAATTGACATGACAACGAAACCTGCTTATATCGGTGCTGCTTTAGCACTAGTCGGTTTAGGCTTTGGCTTATTTTCAACCCCTAATAATAGCGCAATTATGGGCGCCGTCAGCGAGCAAGAAGTGGGCGTAGCCTCGGCGTCTATGAACTTATCGCGCACCATTGGCAACCTTGTTGGTATGAGCCTGGTTAACTTAATGATGCACCACTATATTGGTGATGCAACCTTTACGCCCGAGCAAAACCCAGCGCTAATGACCACGGTGTCGTTGGCGCTTAAAATGTCTTTGAGTTTTGTTGTGTTAGCTTGTTTATTTTCTGCCGTACGTGGGCGGCAGTAAAACCTTATAAAATAGCGTTTGTAACAACCTTAGCTTGGGTATCTCGTTTCAAGCTCTTGATACAAAATATCAGAATAATTGCTAGCGCTGCTGTCACACTTTGCTAGTGCTTCTACTAGGTGCTCGTTGTCTTCTCGGCCATGCCATATTTTGATATAGGTGCCTTCTTTATAACCGTGATCTTGTCTGAAAAAGTTAAGAATATTTTTACCCACATATTGCTCAAACAACATGTTGGCGTTCATTTCGGCCTGCTCAACAATTTTTACAAAAAGTGGCACACTAAAACGTTTGACGACACATAGGCCTGCCATCAACTCAAGGTTTTCAACTAAGCTATTTTGGTCAAAGTTAAATTGCTGACCGTCAAACACAATAACAGGGTCAGAGGTTTGCAGAGCGGCTTCAATTTCCTGCGCAGCTTTTGGTATATCACCTTTGTGCTCAATAATGATATGCGACAAGGCAAAATGCCAAATATCCACCAGCTCCATTTGCACTTGCGGTAAATCCATCGTTTGCGCTTTCCACCACTTCCAGCCATGGTGATCAATTGCTTCTACCGACTCAATTAAGGCAGCTCTTAAGTAGCTATAACCCGCACTTAACCAGGCTGAGTTTACTTTTTTGTTCATTGAATCTTGAAGGTCGAGCATTGTGGCAAGTTGTGTGCTGCTTAGCATGTATATTCCTTAAAAAGCGGTGTTTAATTCAATTCTAAACTTTGTCTCGTATTGTAGCGTTTTTGCTTGATTTTCAAAGCAGTTATTCAGTAATACAAAAAGCATTCTGTTGTCTTAAGTTTTAGCTAATGTTGCCGATACTCATTATGGGAATTTGGTTTTGCTTCAACCATAATTGCAAACCCGTTTTAATTCTTAAAATTTCAAACTAAAAACTGGTAAAAGTTGCTACGTTGGTAACAGCAGTATTTACAACATTTGTACATGGAGCATCTTATGCAATCTTGGCTGTCACAGAAGGTCGCAGGCTTAACTCTGGCCCCTTCAATTTTGCTATTATTCTTTATCGTTTTTTCGTTGTGGGGGTCTTACAAGACCTACAGTGGAGCTAAGCTAACGAGCACAGAAGCAAGCATAGCACTTTATACCAATAAAGCATTAAGCGAACTACAAATCGAAAGAGGCTTAAGTGCAGGATTTATAAGTAGTAAAGGACAAGAGTTTGCTTCTCAATTACGCAATCAGCGCAAAAAAGTAGACCTTGCTGTGCAATCGATCCTCGAATTTGAAAATGCCGACAACATTCCCAATATTCAAAGTAGTCTGTTGCAACCTGTGAAAACACTTTTTGCAAAAATTAAAAACCGTCGAGTCGCTGTCGACCAGCAATCAACTACGGTTGCTCTTACAGTAGAAGATTACACTGCGCTTACTAGCGCTTTAGTTCAGTTTAATGGCTATTTGGTAAGCGTAGCTAAAAATGCCTTAGGTAAACAAAAATTTATTCTGCTCTATCAATTATCTAAATTACAAGAAAACGCAGGCTTAGAGCGGGCTCTTTTGAGTTCGGTATTTGCCAAACAAGCTATTGACCAAGAGCAACAGATTGCCTTTAACAAACTCGTATCTTTTCAAAGTTCACAGCTTTCTGATTTAAGCGTGCTAGCGACAGAAGAATTTCGCCAGATTCTCAACGAGTTTACAAATAGTAAAGGACAAAAAGACATTGAGTCGTTTCGTCAGCAAGCAGAAAAGATTAATCAAAGCCCATCTGAAATCACGAGTACAGAATGGTTTAGCGCTGCATCGCTACGTATTGAAGGTATTTTTACACTTAACGAACAGCTTTTTGACCAACTGCAAGAGCATGCTGCAGAGGAAACCAGCGTTTCGTTTTTTATCGTTGTCATCGATATTATACTCGTCATTATAACATGTGTGTTAGCTGGGCTAATTTTCTGGATTCTGCAATTACGTAAAGCGCAGTCGAAGGAGCTGCAGAGCAAACTTAAGTATACCGTTAACAACCTTGATTTAAGTCTCACTATAGACAAGATATCAAACGACGACCTTGGTCTTGTTGCCCTGCAAGTCAACGAGCTAATAGAAAAGTTTAGGCTCGATTTAGAATCTTATCAAATTTCGGCGAACGAAATTACTTTGGCGAGTAAATTGACAGCTGAGGCTTCGTCGCAGACCAGCACAAACATACAAAATCAGCAACAGCAGATTAAATTGAGCTTATTATCGGCAGAAACACTCGGCATAGGTATTTCTGAAGATATCGCGTCAATTGCAAAGTTAAATGAATACGCAAGTCAATCGTCACAAATGGTGATCGCCGGAGAAACAACAGTAGCCCAAGCGACCAAAGGTATAAGAGCAACTGCTGATGAAGTAAAAAAAGTAGGCCAAACTATCGAACTGCTTAATCAACGAGTTGACGACATTTTGCGTATGGTAGATGTTATTAGGTCAGTTGCAGACCAGACCAACTTACTCGCCCTTAACGCTGCCATAGAAGCTGCCCGAGCAGGCGAACAAGGCCGAGGGTTTGCAGTCGTGGCCGATGAAGTGCGCGCACTTGCTAAACGAACTCAAGATTCAACTATTGAAATTGCCAATGTAGTAGATGAATTAAACGAAAGCTCTAAAAACGCATTTAGCGCAATTGCTATTGGGTCTAAAACCGCCACTCAAGCTGTCGCAGATGCCGATGAGATTAATAGTGTGCTGGCACAAATTACACAAAATATGAAAGAGCTGGCTGATTTAAGTCTAAATGTTGATCAATCTGCTCGTCAACAAACCTCGTCATTAGCGCATATGACGAAGTCGATACAAGATGTAAATGCTGTATCTGATGACAATGCAATTAACTCTGAACAAACTGCGGTTGCTGCAGAGGAGCTCTCAGAGACAACCAACGGTATGCTAAACAATATCAAACGCTACAAAGTAGTGTAAATGCAGTGACAAGTACAAACGTTTAAAATGGCGGCTTCACAAACAACGCCGAATATATTTGGAAGTTGGTTTGTTGCACAAACTTCTGGTGCATTATTTGCTACAAGCTTTATCACCAGTATATTCCTTTGAATAACAACTCGGCTGACGCGGACACACCGCCCCACGCGAACAAATCAGCCTAGCGTCAGTTTCAATTCCGCGTTCAACCCAGTTGATATTGAGTATGCGAGATACGCTCGACAGTTGGTTTTTAATGCTTGCAGGAATTGCCGATTGGCCCCCGTTTTGTGCGCAGGCTTGCTTTAAGTCTACGGCCATTTGTTTGGCGTCGCCGCCTTGTGCTTCAATTGCAGGGTTTAAATCAATGCCTGTACACAAAACATGGTTATTGTCGGCTAAGTCTTTAACACTGGTTGATTCGCAGCAGTATATGCGAGGTTGATCTTCTACATTCAAAATGGAGATTTGCGCAGAGGTACCGGTGCTGGGCACATTGATCATTCTAAATACCGCCCAGTGCTGACAAGGGTCTTCGACTAAACGCATATTGCCCCAAGGCAAGGGTATTCCGTTGCCTCTATAAACTGCCTTTAACTTACCTGGCGCATAAGCATCAAAGTAATGCCAATGACGATAAGGCGATACGGCAGTCATTCTGCGCATAACAACCGACGCTGAAACACCCAGTTTTTCATGTACATCAATTTCGTAGCCGTGGCGGTCGAGTAACTGCCTAAAAGGCACTTTGGGGCACAGCAATGCGCCTGCAAAAAAGCTAGATTCGAAATCTCGCCATGCGTGCAAAATATCCTGAGCATTAACAGTAGATGATTCTGTGCTTAAATTTGCATCTAAATTTCGGTTGGGCGAGGTGCCTGTGGTCAACACACTCTTTAAGCCATCTCGATTGTGTAAAACACTGTGCCCAATATGCACCGCTAAATCATATTTTAAACGCATTGGAAAGTTCTTAAGCAGTGTATTGATATGAATGGAGCTCGGCGGGTCAAAAAACGATGTCACTAAACTACGCATGTTCACACCGAGTTCGTCTTTGGCCGACTCTGGCATTCGGTTAAACCATTTGATATTAAGTCCAAGGCTTTTGGCGATATTAACTAAATCATCTACACTTAAAGGCATTCTTTTTAGCCCCACTTCTTCTGCAGCGCGCTCCAAATCAGGAAAGTGATTTTGATGATGTTCTTGATGCGCTCTAATCAGCAAGTGCGCAAATTGTCTTCCACTAATGCCTGTTTGCGAGAGCATTTCGGGTATCGCAATTTGCAAGATTTCATTTGAAAACAAAAAGCTCGGCTCTAATGCCATACCACTTATGCCGCCACGGCTGCCTTTTACGGGTGTTATGGCTTGGTCTTCAGGTACATCATCTAAAAACCAGTCGACTTCTTTTTGAAATACAGCAGCAATCACGCCAAGCATATCTGAACTGGGCACACGTTTACCGCGTTCAATCATCGACAAATAACTTACAGAAGGGGCAAGTTCGGCATCAACACGCACGCACCTAGCAGACAAATCTTCCATAGTCAGATTGTTTCGCTTACGCAAATTACGGATTTTTGTGCCTAATAAATGCGATTTTCGACTCAAACTTTTAGTATTTTTCATTGTCCTGCCTTCATATTTATAAAGCAAAGTAACTGATTATATTAATAAAAAGTGCCTTCAAAAAAGACGACCTTGGTCTATTTAAAACACCGCAGTCAAATTTTACACTTTTGTAAAATTTACATTGTGAAATTTTAATTGTGAAATTTCAAGACAATTTACACTATTCTACTTATCAATGAAGGCGGGCACAGATTCACCAGCCTCATTTAAATGCCATGAATGTGATTAACAACAATAGAGAGGATAAGCCGATGAATATGCCCGCATTAAAATATAGCCAAATAAATCAGGCTTTTTACCAATTCATCAATGAAGAAGTACTGCCTCTTGTCAGCACAAGTGAAGATAATGAGACATTATTGTCCTCTAGTACTTTTTGGAACAACGTTGAAGAGCTAGTAGCTGAATTTACACCTCGTAACCAGGCTTTATTGCAAACACGTCAAACTTTGCAAAACCAAATTGACGAGTTTCATCTCAAAAACCCAGAAGCGTCACCTGCCAACTACCAAGCGTTTTTGCGCGAAATTAATTATATAAACGATAATACTCAGGCCGACATTCAAATTGATACCACGGGCGTAGACCCTGAAATAGCCAGTATGGCTGGGCCACAATTAGTGGTGCCGGTTACCAATGCGCGCTTTGCTTTAAACGCAGCAAACGCACGTTGGGGCAGTTTATATGACGCACTATATGGTACCGATGTTATCGGCACCGACAGCGCATCGCCCGCTAGCGGTTTTGATGAAAGCCGCGGCGCTCGCGTTATCGAATACGCAAAAGATTTACTAGACGAGCACTTCCCTCTTGCTCAAGGCTCGCACAAGGATGTGAAGAGCTACGTGGTTTACTACCATCACTTGTTAGCCTTTTTTGACGATGGTTCGCAAACCGGTTTAGCAACGCCTTGTCAGTTTGTTGCCTTGTGCGGCCATAAGTGTGATCCAGAATCGATTTTACTCAAACACAATAAACTTCATTTAGAAATTGTGTTTGACCGCAGCGGCAGCATAGGCAGCACAGACAAAGCTGGTATACAAGACATGCGCCTAGAGTCAGCCCTTACTAGCATTATTGATTTTGAAGATTCGGTTGCCACCGTAGATGCGCAAGACAAAATTAATGCTTACCGTAATTGGTTGGGCCTAATGCAAGGTAACTTAAGCGCGACCTTTACCAAAGATGGCGACACAGCAACACGTACGTTAAATCCGGATGTAAGCTTTACCGGCACCGACGGTGACGACTATCAGCTACCTGGCCGCTCGCTCATGCTTGTGCGAAACGTTGGGCACTTGATGGACACCGAGCTAATGCAAGACGAGCAAGGCAACTATGCGCCCGAAGGTATCGTTGACGCGGTAGTTACTTCGCTCATCGGCATGCTAGATTTGCAAAAAACCGAAGGTATTCGAAACTCTCGTACCGGCAGTATTTACATCGTAAAACCTAAAATGCATGGCCCTGAAGAAGTCGCTTTTACTTGCGATTTATTTGCCGCGGTTGAGCGCTTGCTCGGCTTGACCGAGAACACTATTAAAGTCGGCATTATGGACGAAGAACGCAGAACAAGCGCAAATTTGGCTGCGTGTATTAGCCAAGCTAAATCACGTTTAGTGTTTATCAACACCGGATTTTTAGACCGCACAGGTGACGAAATTCACACCAGCATGCAAGCAGGTCCTTTTATGTCTAAAGCGCAAATTAAAGACCAAGCATGGATAAAGGCATACGAGAGCCGCAACGTAAACATTGGCATAGCATGCGGCTTATTAAACAAAGCGCAAATTGGCAAAGGTATGTGGGCGATGCCTAACGAAATGCGCCAAATGATGGCCCAAAAAGTGGCGCATGTACGCTCAGGTGCCTCTACTGCTTGGGTACCTTCGCCCACCGCAGCGACCTTACATGCTTTGCATTACCATCAAACCAATGTGCAAGCCTTACAAACCGAAATGAGTGGGGTAAAGACCCAATCTAGCGAACAACTAAACGAATTACTCACTATTCCTTTATTGCCCACCAGTGTTGCTACTAATGGCGAGCTAAGCCATAGCCTTACTCAAGCGCAAATTGAACAAGAACTCGAGAATAACATTCAAGGCATTTTAGGGTACGTTAGCCGCTGGGTAAAACTCGGCATAGGCTGCTCAACAGTGCCCGACATCAATAATGTGGGGCTAATGGAAGACCGAGCAACACTGCGCATATCTAGCCAACACATCGCTAATTGGCTTGTTCACAACATTTGCAGTGTTGAACAAGTTGATGAAGTGCTCGAGCGCATGGCTAAAGTGGTTGATGAGCAAAATGACACTACCGAAGGTTATGAGCCAATGAGTGATGATTTGCAACAAGATCTCGCGTTTAACGCGGCAAGGCGACTAATTTTAGAGGGCAGCGAGCAGCCTAACGGTTACACCGAACCTTTATTGCATTACTACAGACGTTTGGCAAAGAACCAAGCGCAAAAACGAGCACAACTGCAATAAGCGCTCAAAACGCGAATGAGCGTCGTGCTTATTCGCAATATTTGTCCATAAGTGAACGATAAAAATTTATACCATTTGATTTTACACCCAAAGACCTTTGTGAGGAACACACTATGAAAACCTATATAGAACAAACAGTTGACGCCACTAGCACTATCGAGAAACACGGTGAGCAGTGGAACGCAATTAATCCAGAAAATGTAGTGCGCATGCGCCTGCAAAATCGTTTTAAAACGGGTTTAGACATAGCGAAGTATACGGCTGGCATTATGCGCACCGATATGGAAGCCTACGACAACAACCCAAGTGCTTATACCCAATCTTTAGGTTGCTGGCACGGCTTTATTGGTCAACAAAAGCTAATTTCAATCAAAAAGCATTTTGGCACAACCAAAGGTCGCTATTTATACCTTTCTGGCTGGATGGTAGCCGCGATGCGCTCTGAGTTTGGCCCCTTACCCGACCAGTCGATGCACGAAAAAACCTCGGTACCTGCCCTTATTGAAGAGCTTTATACTTTTTTGAAGCAGGCTGATTCTCGTGAACTTAATCACTTATTTAAAGACTTAGACGAAGCGCGTGCAAACGGCGATGACGTTAAAGTACGCAGCGTTGAAAAACAAATCGAAAACTTTGAAACCCACGTTGTGCCCATTGTTGCAGACATCGATGCCGGTTTTGGTAACGAAGAAGCTACCTACTTGCTCGCCAAGAAAATGATTGAAGCGGGTGCTTGCTGTATTCAAATCGAAAACCAAGTATCTGACGCGAAGCAATGTGGTCATCAAGACGGCAAAGTCACCGTGCCCCACGAAGACTTTTTAGCCAAAATAAACGCAGTACGCTATGCCTTTTTAGAGCTTGGTGTTGAAGACGGCGTTATTGTGGCACGTACCGACTCGTTAGGCGCTGGACTCACCCAAAAATCCCAGTTTCGCAAAGCGCAGGCGACTTAGCCGAGCAATACAACGCCTATATTGACGGCGAAGAAGTCAATTCAATTAGCGACCTTGCAAGCGGCGACATGGTTATTAAACAGGGTGATAAAATCATCAAACCCATTCGTTTACCC